>CAZBTQ010000085.1:0-11660 GCA_964494405.1 uncultured Iamiaceae bacterium | reverse complement strand
CCGCGGAACACCGAGGGTCACACCCTCACTTCCACCACATCATGGGACGCGATCTAGCCCGACGTGGTCGCGGCATCGCTACGTGATCGAGAGCATTCGCTCTAGCGCGACCTTGGCCCACTCGGTGGTGTCGGCGTCGACGGTGATCTGGTTGACGACCCGCCCGTCCACCAGCGCCTCCAGCACCCACGCGAGGTGTGGCGCGTCGATACGGAACATCGTGGAGCAGGGGCACACCAACGGGTCAAGGGAGACGACGGTCTTGTTGGGGGTTTCGTCGTTGAGTCGGTTCACGAGGTGGATCTCGGTGCCGACCGCGATCGTCGCTCCCGTGGGAGCCGCTTCGACGGCGCGGATGATGAAGTCGGTCGAGCCCACCTGGTCTGCCAGCTCGCACACCTCGCGCGCACACTCGGGGTGCGCGATGACGATGCCATCGGGGTGCTCGGTGCGGAACGCCTCGATGTGTTCGGGCCGGAACCGCTGGTGAACCGAGCAGTGGCCCTTCCACAGCAGCAGCGTGGCGTCCTTGCAGTCAGCCTCGTCGAGCCCGCCGAGCTCGAGGCGCGGGTTCCACACTCGCATGTCGGCCTCGGTGTAGCCCATGGCGAAGCCGCTGTTGCGGCCGAGGTGCTGGTCGGGGAAGAACAGGACCTTGTCGCCCTTGTCGAGGGCCCACTCGAGCACCGCCTTGGCGTTGGTGGAGGTGCACACCGCGCCGCCGTGTTCGCCGACGAAGGCCTTGAGCGCCGCGGAGGAGTTCATGTAGGTGATCGGGACGAGCCGCTCGATGTCGATGACCTCCGCGAGCGCCTCCCACGCCTCGGTGACCTCGTCGATGTCAGCCATGTCCGCCATCGAGCAGCCGGCGTTGAGGTCGGGGAGGATCACCCGCTGGTGGTCGGCGGTGAGCACGTCGGCTGACTCGGCCATGAAGTGCACGCCGCAGAACACGATGTAGTCGGCCTCGGGCCGTTCCTGCGCGAGGACCGACAATCGGAACGAGTCACCGCGGGCGTCAGCCCACTTCATGACCTCGTCGCGCTGGTAGTGGTGGCCGAGGATGAACACTCGGTCCCCGAGGGTCTGCTTCGCAGCGCCGATCCACTCGTCGAGCTGCTCAGGCGACGCGTCGAGGTACCGGTCCGGCAGGCGGTTCTGGATTCGCAGCATGTGAGGGAACCTTCCCCTTGGAGCTCCGCTGCTGACCGGTGGGGGCAGCCTGGTCGCCACGCCACGGGGATGTCGGTCACGGAGCTGATGTGCTGGAGACCAGGCCAGCTCGATCTGGAGTGTACCGACCTGTGTTCACTCGCTGCTCATTCCTGGGTTGGCTGCGGACCGGGACGAACAACCGTTCGCTACCCTCGGACCGTGGTCGATCGTCCCCCTGCCGGCACCATCCCCGACGCGCCCGGGTCCTACCAGTTCAAGGACGCGCACGGCCGCATCATCTACGTCGGCAAGGCGAAGTCGCTGCGGTCGCGGCTGTCGAACTACTTCCAGAAGAACCTGCCGCCGCGCACCGCGCAGATGGTGAGCACCGCCGAGACCGTCGAGTGGATCCAGGTCCGCAACGACGTCGAGGCGTTGATGCTCGAGTACAACCTGATCCAGCTGCACAAGCCGCGCTTCAACATCCGCCTGGTCGACGACAAGAGCTACCCGTTCCTGGCGGTCACCCTCGACGACGAGTGGCCGCGGGCGATGGTGATGCGGGGCACCAAGCGCAAGGGCGTCCGCTACTTCGGCCCCTACGGCCACGCCTACGCGATCCGCGAGACGCTCGACCTGCTGCTGCGGACGTTCCCCGTCCGGACATGTTCCGAGAACAAGTTCCAGCACCACGAGCGCCTGGGGCGGCCTTGCCTGTTGGGCCACATCGAGAAGTGTTCCGCCCCGTGCGTCGGTGCCATCGAGAAGGACGACTACGACGCACTCGTGGGGCGGCTCTGCGACTTCCTGGACGGCAACACCGAGTGGGTCGTCGTCGACCTCCAGACCAGGATGGCAGCGGCCGCCGAGGAGCTGGAGTTCGAGCTGGCGGCGAGGTGGCGTGACCGGCTCGCCAGCGTCCGCAAGGCCATCGAGAAGCAGCAGATGGTCGCCGAGCGCAACGAGGACATCGACGTCATCGGGATCGCCGACGACGAGCTCGAGGCAGCCGTGCAGGTGTTCTTCGTCCGCGGCGGTCGCGTCGTCGGCCGCAAGGGCTTCATCATCGACAAGGTCGAGGACGTCACCGAAGCCGAGCTGGTGGGCGAGGTGCTCGAAGGCCTCTACTACGAGTACCCCCCGCTCGGCCTGCCGTCGACGGTGCTGGTGCCGCACAACTCCGAGGACGACGACCTCTACCAGCGCTGGCTCGCAGAGCTGAGGGGCACGAAGGTGCAGATCCGGGTTCCGCAACGGGGCGACAAGCGGTCGCTGCTCGAGACGGTCACCCGCAACGCGTCGGAGGAGTTCACCCGCCACCGGCTCCGCCGCGCGACCGACCACAACAGCCGGGCCCAGGCGCTCAACGAGCTCCAGGATCACCTCGGCCTGCCGGACGCGCCGCTGCGCATCGAGTGCTTCGACATGAGCCACATCCAGGGCACCGACTACGTCGGGTCGATGGTCGTCGTCGAAGACGGCCTGCCGAAGAAGAGCGAGTACCGCCGCTTCAAGGTGCACGTCCCGGGCAACGACGACTTCGCGGCGATGGAAGAGGTGCTCACCCGCAGGTTCCAGGCCTACCTCGCCGACCGCGACGTCCCCGTCAGCGAGCGGGAGGGCAAGTTCCGCTACCCGCCCAACCTGTTGGTGGTCGACGGCGGCAAGGGCCAGCTCAACGTGGCGGTGCGGGTGCTGCGCGAGCTCGGTCTGGCCGACGAGATCCCGGTCTGCTCGCTGGCCAAGCAGTTCGAAGAGGTCTTCCTCCCCGGCCAGTCGGACGCGGTCCGCCTGCCACGCCAGTCAGAGGCGCTCTACATGCTCCAGCGCATCCGCGACGAGAGCCACCGCTTCGCGATCACCTATCACCGCCAACTCCGCGCGAAGCGCATGACCAAGTCGGTGCTCGATGACATCCCAGGCCTGGGGCCGACGCGGAAGAAGCGCCTGATCAAGGAGATGGGTGGGGTGAACGCGGTGAAGTCGGCGTCGATCGAGTCGCTCAAGGAGCTGTCGTGGCTTCCCGACGCCGTAGCCGACGCGATCCACGAGAAGGTGCACGGCGCCGATCGCACGTCGTGACCAGCGACCTACCATCGGCGCGACATGGACGCTCGTGAGTGGCTGGGCCTCGAGCCCACGCACAACCCCAACCGCTGGATCCTGCCCGTCACGCCCGGCATCAGCACTCCAGGGAACTTCCTGTTCGGCGGGTGCGGTCTGGGCGCGGCGATCGCTGCGCTGGAAGGCACCACGGGTCGCCCGTTGATCTGGGCGACGGCGCAGTACCTGTCCTACGCGCAGCCGCCCTCGATCGTCGACATCGACGTGCGGATCGCGGCGTCTGGCCGCAGCGTCACCCAGGCCCGCGCGGTCGCACACGTCGGCGACACCGAGATCCTCACCGTCAACGCCGCGTTGGGCGAGCGCGACATCGACGCATCGGGTCAGTGGTCCGTCCGCCCCGAGGTCCTGCCGCCTGAGGAGTGCAAGCCGCGTCCTCGTCCGCGCTGGATGGAGGGCGAGTGGATCATGAGCCGCTTCGACGAACGCGTCGCGCGGCGCGTCGACGGCTCGCGCAACGACGCCACCGAGAGCGGCACCTCTGCCCTGTGGGTGCGCATGCCGGCAGGCGTCGACATGAGCGCCGCGACCCTCGGCGTACTCGGCGACTTCGTGCCCGGCGGCATCGGATCGGCCCTCGGTCGTGAAGGCGGAGGCAACAGCCTCGACAACACGGTCCGCATCGCCCGACCCGTCCCGACCGAGTGGGTGCTGCTCGACATCCGAATCCACGCCATCGCCAACGGGTTCGCTCACGGATTGGTGCACCAGTGGGCCGAGGATGGCACCCTCCTCGGCACGGCCAGTCAGTCGACCATCGTGAGGACCAGGTGAGCGTCGACGACGGCGAGCTCTGGGAGCAGCACGCTACGTGGTGGCAGGACGGCTTCTCCGAGGGTGCCGACCCGGAGTACGAGGAGCAGATCCTGCCGATGGCGGCCGAGCACCTCCAGGGTGCGCAGTGCGTCCTCGACGTCGGGTGCGGCGAGGGGCAGGTCGCGCGTCTGGCGGCGCGCATGGGCGCACAGGTCGTGGGCATCGACCCGACGGCCGCGCAGGTGGTCGAGGCGTCTGCACGGGGTGGCGGGCCGAACTACGCGCGGGCGGGAGCAGCGTCGCTCCCGTTTGCCGACGGCGCGTTCGACACGGTCGTGGCGTGCCTCGTCTTCGAGCACATCCGCGACGTCGACGACGCGATCGCCGAAGTGGCAAGGGTCCTGGCCCCCGGCGGCCACTTCCTCTTCTTCTTGAACCACCCGCTGCTGCAGACGCCGAACAGCGGCTGGATCGACGACCAGATCCTCGACCCGCCCGAGCAGTACTGGCGCATCGGGCCATACCTGGTCGAGAGCGAGACGATCGAAGAGGTGGAGAAGGACGTGCACATCCCGTTCATCCACCGCCCGCTCAGCCGGTACCTGAACGCGCTCTCCGACGCTGGTCTCCGCCTCACCCGCATGGAGGAACCGGCACCGCCGCCGGGCTTCCTCGCCCGTGCCCAGGAGTACGAGGACGCCGCGACGATCCCACGGCTGTTGTTCCTGCGCACCGAGCGCACGTGACCGCTGATCTCCGGGTCGGCCTTCCACGGTGGCCGGTCATGCTCCCACTAGCCTCGGCTGGCGTGGAGCACGAGGGGTGCCAGGTGCGAACGTGAGCGAGTTCATCGTGATCGCCGGGTTGTCGGGGGCGGGTCGCTCCCAGGCGGCCGACCACCTGGAGGACCTCGGGTGGTTCGTGATCGACAACCTGCCGCCCCAGCTCATCCCCAAGGTGGCCGAGCTGGCGATGGCGCCAGGCTCGTCGTACTCCCAGGTCGTGCTCGTGGTGGGCACCGGCCCCGGCTTCGACGACGTGCTGCCAGCCCTCCGCCAGGTGCGCGCCGGCGACACGCCCGTGCGGATCCTGTTCCTCGAGGCCAACACCGACGTGCTGGTGCGCCGCTACGAGGGGTCGCGCCGCCGTCACCCGCTCGGCGACGACCTCGGCCTCACCGAGGCGATCGACCGCGAGCGCACCCTGCTCGACCCGGTGAAGGCCGAAGCCGACGTGGTGGTCGACACGACCGACCTCAACGTCCACCAGCTCCGCGACCGCATGGTGCAGCTCTTCGCGGCCGACACCGGCCCTGCCGAGCTCATGCGCACCGCGGTGATGAGCTTCGGCTACAAGAACGGCCTCCCCCTCGACGTCGACATCGTGATCGACTGCCGCTTCCTGCCCAACCCGCACTGGGTCGACGACCTGCGGCCGCTGTCGGGCCTCGACGAGCCCGTGCGCGACTACGTGATGGGCCAACCCGAGACCGAGGAGTTCATCGCCCGGCTCGACGAGCTGTTCGCGCTGGTCCTGCCGGCGTTCGTCCGCGAGGGCAAGTCGTACCTGACGGTGGCCTTCGGCTGCACCGGCGGACGCCACCGCTCGGTCGCCATCGCCGAAGCGGTCGCGCAGCGCCTGGCAGCCCACGGCCACGAGCCCACCGTCGCCCACCGCGACATCGACCGGTAGGTCGCGCCGACACCGACCAGTAGCCGAGCGTTCATTGGCACCCGGCCACCTGACGTGGTCGAATCGGGGGCACTGACCCCCCAAGGAGGACTCCACCAATGAGCGTTCGTGTCGGGATCAACGGCTTCGGCCGGATCGGGCGCAACTTCTTCCGTGCGGCGAAGCAGCAGGGCGCCGACATCGACTTCGTGGCCGTCAACGACCTCGGGTCGAAGGACACGATGGCCCACCTCCTCCAGTACGACTCGGTCATGGGCCGCCTCGATTCCACCGTCGAGGTCAACGACGAGGGTCTGGTCGTCGACGGTGACCTCCTCAAGGTCCTCGCCGAGCGCGAGCCGAAGAACCTCCCGTGGGGCGACCTCGGCGTCGACGTCGTCATCGAGTCCACCGGCTTCTTCACCAGCCGCGACGCCGCGGCCGCGCACCTCGACGCGGGCGCCCCCTACGTCATCGTCTCCGCACCGGCGTCTGGCGCCGACGCCACCTTCGTGGTCGGCGTCAACGACGACACCTTCGACGCCGAGGCCCACAAGGTCATCTCGAACGCCTCGTGCACCACGAACTGCTTCGTGCCGATGATCAAGGTCCTCGACGACGCGTTCGGCGTCGAGAAGGGGCTGATGACGACCGTGCACGCCTACACGGGCGACCAGAGCCTCGTCGACGGCCCCCACAGCGACCTGCGCCGGGCGCGCGCCGCGGCCATCAACATCGTCCCGACCGGCACCGGCGCCGCCCGGGCCACCGGTCTGGTCCTCGAGTCGATGCAGGGCAAGCTCGACGGCACGTCACTGCGCGTCCCGGTGCCGACCGGTTCGATCACCGACTTCGTCGGCGTCCTCGGCCGCGACGTCACCGTCGACGAGGTCAACGCCGCCTACAAGGCTGCGGCAGAGAGCGGCCCGCTCGCCGGCATCCTCACCTACTCCGAGGCCCCGATCGTGTCGTCGGACATCGTCGGCACCCCGGCGTCCTGCACCTTCGACGCCCCGCTCACCATGGCGATGGGCAACCTCGTCAAGGTGCTCGGCTGGTACGACAACGAGTGGGGCTACTCGAACCGGCTCGTCGACCTCACCGTCAAGGTCGGCTCCGCCAACCAGGGCTGATCGAACCCACATGAGCGTCCCCACCCTCGAGGACCTCGGCGATCTCGACGGTCGCCGGGTGCTGCTGCGCGCCGACTTCAACGTCCCGCTGCGCGACGGCGAGATCACCGACGACCTGCGCATCCGTGCCGCGCTGCCCACCATCCGGTTCCTGCTCGACGGCGGCGCGCACGTCACCGCGTGCAGCCACCTCGGCCGCCCCAAGGGCGCGCCCGACCCGCAGTACTCGATGGACCCGGTGCGCGCCCGCCTGGCCGAGCTTGCACCTGAGGTCGAGCTGCTGGAGAACCTGCGGTTCGACCCGGGCGAGACCGCCAACGACCCGGCGTTCGTCCAACGTCTCATCGAGGGCCAGGACCTCTACGTGAACGACGCGTTCGGCGCGTCGCACCGCGCCCACGCGTCGATCGTCGGGCCGCCGCAGTTCCTGCCGAGCGCGGCAGGTCGCTTGCTCGCCAAGGAGGTCGAGGTCCTCGGCGGCCTCCGCGACAAGCCGAAGCGGCCGTTCGTCGCGATCCTCGGCGGCTCGAAGGTGTCCGACAAGCTCGGTGTCATCGAGGCGCTGATGGACGTCGTCGACACGCTCGTCATCGGCGGCGGCATGTGCTTCACGTTCTTCGCCGCGCAGGGCAAGTCGATCGGCTCGTCGCTGCTCGAAGCCGACCAGGTCGACACCTGCCGCCGGCTGCTCGAGTCCGACAAGATCCACCTGCCGTCCGACATCACCGCGCTCGGGCCCGGCGGCAAGATCGGCGACCCCGCTGCCGGGGGAGAGGTGCGCCAGGCCGGCACCAGCCTCCCTGACGGCTGGATGGGCCTCGACATCGGCCCGGGCACCGCGGCCGAGTTCACCGACGTGATCGCCGAGGCCCGCACCATCTTCTGGAACGGCCCGATGGGCGTGTTCGAAGACCCTCGGTTCGCCGCCGGCACCCGCACCGTCGCCCAGGCCGTCGCCGACGCCAAGGGCTTCAGCGTCGTCGGCGGGGGCGACTCCGCTGCGGCGGTCGCCGAGTTCGGTCTCGCCGCCGAGATCGACCACATCTCCACCGGCGGCGGCGCGTCGCTCGAACTGCTCGAGCAGGGCGATCTGCCCGGCTTGGAGGCCCTGAGAGGAGCCCCGAATGCCTGAGGCCCGCAAGCCGCTCGTCAGCGGAAACTGGAAGATGCACCACAACCACTTCGAGGCGATCCAGACGGTGCAGAAGCTGTCGTACCGCCTCACCCCCGAGGACTACGAGGCGGTCGACGTGTCGGTGCACCCGCCGTTCACCGACATCCGCTCGATCCAGACGCTGCTCCAGAGCGAGGACATCCCGATCGCGCTCGGCGCCCAGCACAGCCACTGGGAGGACAAAGGCGCGTTCACCGGCGAGGTGTCGCCGTCGATGCTCGCCAAGCTCGACGTCACCTACGTCATCGTCGGTCACTCCGAGCGGCGCGAGCTGTTCGGCGAGACCGACGAGATGGTCAACGCGAAGACCAAGGCGATCCTCAAGGCGGCGATGACGCCGATCGTGTGCGTGGGCGAGACGCTCGACGAGCGCGACGCCGGCGCCATGGCCGACAAGGTCGCGGGCCAGGTGCGGGCCGGGCTCGCGGGCCTGAGCGCCGGACAGGTCGGCGGGCTCGTCATCGCGTACGAGCCCATCTGGGCGATCGGCACCGGTCGCACCGCCACGCCCGACGACGCGCAGGAGACCTGCGCGCTCGTGCGGTCGACGGTCGCCGAGGTCGCCGGGGCCGACGCGGCCGCGTCGGTGCGCATCCAGTACGGCGGGTCGGTGAAGCCCGGCAACGCCGCGGAGCTGATGGCCCAGCCCGACGTCGACGGTGCGCTCGTCGGCGGCGCGAGCCTCGACGCCGACGACTTCGCTCGCATCGTGCAGTGGCGCGCGGGGGACTGAGCACGGCGACCGAGCACGCGATCGCAGCACAGCAAGGGTGGCGTGTGTCACCCTTGGTGGGTGGGTGACCACGAGCCCGGACACACAGCATTCATCCCACATGCTGGACAGCGGGGGTCCGCGCTCTGGTACCGTCCTGCGGGCTGCAGCGACGGTCGTACACCGTAGAGGCAGCACCATGCCGGACCTCGTGGGGAATCCGGCGTCCCAACATCAGCAACCAAGGAGACCATTCGTGCGCAAGAGCAACCTCTGGAAGGTGCTCGCTCTCCTGTTCTCGGTGTCCCTGATCGCGGCCGCGTGCGGTGGCGACGACGGAGACGACGAGGGCAGCGGGACCGAGGAAGGCGGAGGAGGTGGCTCCGACGGTGGCACCCTGATCTGGGTCCACGAGCAGGAGCCCAGCGACATGCACCTCGACGATCCGGCGAACAACCTGTCGATCACGTCGTGGATCCTGCAGTCGATGTACGAGGGCCTCTACGGCGTCTCGTCTGACACCACGTTCATCCCCGAGCTGCTCGACGGTGAGGCCGAGGTCGTCGAGAACGACGACGGCTCGGTCGACGTCAACTACACGCTGCGCGATGGGCTCAACTGGTCCGATGGTGAGCCGCTGACGTCATCCGACGTCGAGTGGTGGCACAACATCATCGTCGAAGGGTGCGAAGAGGAGTCCGACGGCACCATCGATGCCGACAGCGACGACTGCGTCTTCCTCATCGGCAGCCGTGACGGCTACGAGGCCGTGACCAACTTCGAGGTCGTCAGCGACACCGAGTTCACCGTGTCGTTCGCGCACTTCTTCGCCGGCTATCCGGCCATGTACAACCGCATCTACCCGCAACACGGGTTCGGTGACGGTGCCGGTGCGGCCGAGGTCAACGAGATCCTCCGCACGCTCGAAGGCCCCGACGGCATCCTGCCGTCGTCCGGTCCGATGACGTTCGAGTCGTGGGACCGTGGGTCGAAGATGAACCTGGTCCGCAACGACAACTACCACGGCTCGGTCAGCCCCGAGGTCACCAACACCGGCGTCGCCCACGTCGACGGTGTCGAGATCCAGTTCGTGGCCGACACCGACACGCAGGTCAACTCCCTGCTCGCCGGCGAGTCGCACATCATCATGACCCAGCCCCAGACCCAGTTCGAGACGCTGGCGGAGTCCGAGGACTTCACCGTGGCCTCGAGCGCCGGTGCCGTCTACGAGCACTGGGGCTTCAACACCCTCAACCCGCACCTCGCCAAGCCCGAGGTTCGTGAGGCCATCGCCTACGCGCTCGACAAGAGCGAGGTCATCACCGGGCTCTACGAGCCGCTGTTCGGCGACCTCCTCCCGCTCGAGGGCCTCGGCAACACCTACTGGATGTCGAACCAGCCTGCGTACGAGGACCACCAGACCCAGTGGGCGGGTGCTCAGATCGAGGAGGCTCAGGCGAAGCTCGAGGAGGCTGGGTACACCCAGAACTCCAGCGGCATCTACGAGCATCCCGAAGACGGCGTCCTCTCGCTGCGGGTCGGCACCACGGGCGGCAACAAGCTCCGTGAGGACCAGCAGCAGATCATCCAGCAGCAGCTGGCCGACGCCGGCATCGAGATCACCATCGACAACGTCCCCGGTGGCGACTACTTCAGCGAGCGGGTCTTCGCTGAGGACTCGATTGCAGCATCGACCACCCAGGGTGCCGAGGGTGACCCGACGATCTGGGACATCACCCAGTTCGCGTGGGTCGGTGGCCCGTGGCCTGGCAGCAACACCTCGGCCTACCAGTCCCGCAGCGGCAACAACCCGTACGCCTTCGCCAACGCGCAGTTCGACGCCAAGGCGGCTGAGTGCGAGACGATGATCGACGATGACGACCGCGCGGCTTGCTACAACGAAGCCGACAAGTTCGTCACCACCCTCGAGATGGGCGATGACGGGCTCGTGGTGATCCCGATCACCCAGAAGCCGTCGTTCTTCGGCTACCTCTCGAGCGAGCTGGCCTCCGCTGGTGTCGCCCCCGACGCCAACGACGCCGGCCCGATCGTGAACGTCGTCGACTTCCAGTTCAAGTAATCGGGCTCGGTGGGGCCCCGTCACCTTCGGGTGGCGGGGCCCCACCCCGCACCTCCCACATGACCCCATGTGATCCAAGCCGAGGAGGTGGACACGCGTGCTGACGTTCGCCCTCCGCCGCATCCTCCTCGCGATCCCCGTCATCCTCTTCTCGACGATGATCGCCTACACCGCGGTCGCGCTCAGCGGGAACCCCCTTGCGGAGCTCTCGCTGTGCACCAACTGCAGCGAGCAGGCGCGCCAGATCATCATCGACCGCTACAACCTCGACGCCTCGATCCCAGAGCGCTACATCGACTGGTTGGGTGGGGCGCTCACCGGCGACCTCGGCGAGGCCAGCACCCAGGGCAACCGCCCGGTGTCGGAGCTGCTCCCCGAGCGCATCATCAACACGCTCTACCTGGCGGTGCCGGCGTTCTTCCTCACCGCGTTCGTCGCGATGGTGCTGGCGGTGTGGTCAGCCCTGCGCCAGTACAAGTTCGACGACTACCTCATCACCGGCTTCTCCTACCTTGGCCTGGCGATGCCCACGTTCTTCTTCGGGATCGTGCTCCAGCAGCTCTGGGGCATCTGGATCCCGGACTGGTTCGGCATCAAGCCGTTCAACGTGCAGGGCTTCAGCAGGGACTCGCTCGGCGAGTACTTCCGCTACGCCACCCTGCCGATCGTCACCCTCGCCATCATCACCATCGCCGGCGAGAGCCGCTTCGGGCGCGCCGCGATGCTCGACCTCAAGAACGCCGACTTCATCCGCACCGCCCGCGCCAAGGGTGCGAAGGAATCGGTCGTGGTCCGTCGGCACCTCATCCGCAACGCGATGATCCCCATCGCCACGATCTGGGCGCTCGACGCCGC
>CAZBTQ010000084.1:3583-11693 GCA_964494405.1 uncultured Iamiaceae bacterium | reverse complement strand
GCCGGCGGGCGACGTTCAGCCGATGGCGGGCCAGCGGCGGCGGGTGCGGCGGCGCTTGGGGTCGCGCTCGCCGAGCGCCCAGGTCCGACGCCAGCCCTCGGCGTCGGGGCCGGAGAGCGATGGGGTGTCGCCGGCCGCTGCGTTGCGCCTGGCCGTCCACCAGTCGGTGCGGGACTCGTCGGCCAGCGCGGCCACGGCCGCTTCGAGCCGGGCCGCGAGTCGCCGCGTGTCGTCGGCGTCGGTCGGCACGATCGCATCGCCGAACGTCACCGTTGTGCGAGCCCGACGGGGCGTGTTGCGACCCTTCGGGAGCACGCGGTCGGTGCCGGCGATGTGCACCGGCACGATCGGGGCCTTGCAGCGCAGCGACAGGTACGCCGCGCCACCGCGGAACTCCTGGCCCCAGCCGTCGGGGCTACGACCGCCCTCGGGGAAGATCAGCAGGCTCCAGCCGTCGTCGATGAGGTCGGCGGCGGCGTCGGCGCTGTCACGCGAGATGCGGGTGCGCTCGATCGGCACGGCGTTGAGCGCGAGGGCCGACAGCGTGCCGGTGACCTGGGTGCCGAAGAAGTAGTCCGCCGCGGCGCCGACGAACAGGCGGTGTCGCCACGGCTCGGGGATGCTCGTGAGCATCAGCGGCGTGTCGACGTGGCTGTGGTGGTTGGCAGCGAAGATCACCGGCCCGTCGAGGTCGTCGAGTCGATCGATGCCGCGACGTTCGGGCGGGGCGAGCACGGCCACGGTCGGCCGCATGAGCCCTTCGAGCAGCGCCAGGCGTGCGACCCGTGCGGGGTAGCGCCGCGCCCACTCGGTGGGGAAGTCGGCGCCGGTGCGACGGCGGGTCGGGCCGGGCTCGACACCGTCTGGCGTGTACGGCGCGCGGAAGGGGAACGGCACCCGGCGCACGACGCGCGACAGCGACGGGACTCCGCTCATGTGACGTCGGCCATGAGGATCGGCGGGTTGTGGAAGTGGGTGATCGTCGGCTGCGGACCGACGACGTCGGTGGCCATCTCGAGCGCGTCCTGCAGCGTCGACGCGGGGGTGAAGCCCATGCGTCGCACGGCCCGCACGTCGCCGCCGACGATGATGACCCGACCCAGGTGCTCGAGCGCGTGCGCGCCCCAGTACCACATGTAGAACGGGTGGACGCCGTGGTACGCGTAGCTCGTGCGGTACAGGTGCCGGTACCACTCGTCCTCGGCGTAGCGCTTCTCGTACTTCGCCTCGATCTCGACCGGGTCGGTGGTGTCGGCCAGCACCTCTTCGAAGAAGTCGATGTAGCTCGGGTGGTGGACGGGGTGGAAGTCCCACGGGGTGGGGTGGCTCATGATGAGCACGCCGCCCTGGCGCACGAGCGGCTTGCCCTTGTAGAGGTTGAAGAAGTAGCCGAGCCCGAGGCACATCACCAGGATCGGGTTCATGATCGAGTCGACGTTGTAGGGGCAGATGTAGGGGAGCCCCATGGTGAGGATGTCGGTCTGGCCCTCCACCGGCACGAGGTGCTGGCGGTAGACGTTCTCGGTGGTGACCTCGTGGACGGCCTCGACCTCGCCGGCCTGCACCGACGTGAGCTCGTAGGGCGCCTCCCACGAGTGGAAGATCTGGCGGCGGCGGGCCGTGGGGACGCCCTTGAGCCCGGCCTGCATGGCGAGGAACGTGGCCCGGTCCTTCGCGGTCCACTCCCACTCGCGCTTCTGGAGCATCGACAGCGGACCGGTGCGACCGAAGGTGTTGTTGTTGATCGTCGTCTCGATCTGGAAGATCTTCACGCCCGCGTCTCGGATGACCTCGCCCTGTCGCCAGTTGCTCTTGTGGAGCTCGGAGCTCGTCTGGTCCATGAACGACGTCGACCGCGTCATCGTCGCCGGGTTGTGGTGGGCGCGGACGCCGGCGTAGCCGGACAGGCCGGTGGCGGTGCTCTTGTGGCCGCCGTCCATCGACACGATGTTGAGGTTGACGTAGACGATGAGGTCGCTCTCCGCTGCCCGGCGGTTCATCTGCACGTCTTCGCCGTGGCGGGTCTGGCCCAGCACGACCATGCCGTCGGGGTCCTCGGCGTCGTGGTTGTAGAGCAGGCCGCGCGGCGCGAACGCGTCGTAGACGCGGTCGCCGACGGCGTGGCGCAGCTCGTCCTCGGTCATGCGCCGGTGCAGGGCGAGCGCGGCGATGATGTGCACGTCGTCGACACCGGCCGCGGCGGCGAGGTCGAGGACCTGCTCGATGATGCGCTGGCGCACGTCGGGCCGGCGCATCTTGGGCAGCGGCAGCGAGACGTCGTCGAACGCGATCGTCAGCTTCATGCCCGGGGTCAGCAGCGCGGCGAGCGGCTCGGACTCGCCGATCGGGTTGGCGAGCGCGTCGGCGATGGCGCCTTCGGGGTCGTCGAGGCCCTTGAGGGGCTCGGCCGGGTAGATGACCCGCGAGCGCCCGGGGGGCAGCTTCTCGAGCCGGAATCCCTCACCGTGGTGGAACAGGATGGGCGGCGTCGACCGGTCGACCTCGAGGACGAAGCCGGGACGGGGGCTGCGGCGGGTGCTCACAGGCGGGTGCGCTCCTTCTCGTCGCGGAGGTCGAAGGCGACCTTCACGGCGCCGCGGGAACCGGCGCCCGCGGCGTGCTCGATGGCGTCGCGGTACCGCGACAGCGGATAGGTGGCCGAGACCAGGCGGCCGAGGTCGGCGCGCCGCACCAGGTCGAAGGCGAGGTCGAACGTGCGGGTGGGGCCATCGGCGGTGTGCTCGGTGCCGTACGCGTATGCGCCGACCAGCTCGATCTCGCGGTGCCAGAGCCCCGTGAGGTCGACCTGCACGATGCCGGGCATGCCGACCATCACCACGCGCCCGCGGGCGCGCACCGCGGCGAGGCTCTCGGTGATGCTCTCGGCCGAGCCGACGCAATCGACGACGATGTCGGCGCCACCGGTGAGGCGGTCGATGTGGCCGTCGCCGACGGCGAGGCTGCCGGTCATGCGTCGAACGCCCCGGCGCCACTGGTCGGGGGCGACGACGACGTCGGCGCCGAGCTCGGCCGCCAGGGCCTTCTGCTCGGGATGGCGGGCAGCGACGAGGATGGTGGCGTCGGGGGCGAGGTCGCGCAGCGCCGCGACGGTGAGCAGCCCCAACGTGCCGGCGCCGAGGACGGCGATGCGAGCGCCCGGCTCGGGTGCGGCCCGGTGCGCGCCGTGGACTGCGCACGCGGTCGGTTCGACCATCACGGCCGCTTCGTCGGACATGTCGTCGGGTACGACGTGGAGCTGGGACCGGTGGGCGACCATGAGCGTCGACCAGCCACCGCCGGTGTCGCAGCAGAAGCCCGACTGGAGGCCGGGCTCGATGGCGCCCATCGTGATGGATTCGCAGCTGCCGAGGTCGCCGCGGGCGCACGCGGCGCACGGCGGGTCGATGCCGCGGGTGGCACAGCCGAGGACCGGCTCGAGCACGACCCGCGTGTCGTCGTCGAGGTCGGCGACGACCTCGTGGCCCGGCACGAACGGGAACGACACGATCGGCTCGAAGTACCGGCTGCTGCGACCGTCCACGGTGGCGAGGTCGGAGCCGCAGATGCCGGCCAGCCGGGGGCGGATGCGGACCCAGTCGGGGCCGGGCAGCTCGGGCGGGTCGATGTCGACGAGCTCGAGCGGGCCGGGGCCCGCACCGCGTCCGGGGACGACCGAACCGGCCAGGCGTGCCGCGCCGTAGCGGGGCAGGTTGCGGGAGAAGCGCAGCGCCTTCACAGGGAGTGGGCCTTCACAGGAGCGGGGGCCTTCATCGGCTGCCCACCCTGGTGGGTGCGATGGGCAGCACCGGGTGGGTGCCCTTGCCCATGCGCGGGAAGTTCTCGATCAACCAGCCGCGGCTGCGGGCCAGCGACGCCAGCTTCGTCTCGGGGTTGACCGCGACGGGGAAGCCCACGGCTTCGAGCATCGGCAGGTCGCTGGCGCTGTCGGCGTAGGCGACCGACTCGGCGAGGTCGAGGCCTTCGGCGTCGGCGTAGGCGGCCATGGCTTGGGCCCGGGCCTCGCCGGTCGGTGGCACCCGCACGAGCTCGCCCGTGTAGCGGCCGTTGCGCTGGGTCATCTCGGCGGCGACGATGTCGTCGAACAGCGGCCGCAGCGGCTCGACGACGAAGTCGAGCGCGCCGGTGATGAGCACCGTGCGGTGGCCGAGCGCGCGGTGTTGGCGGACGCGACGGATCGCCGCGGGGAACGACTTGGCCAGGATCATGTGGCTGAGCAGCTCGGCGGAGTCCTCGGCCATCTGGTCGACCGGCGCGCCCTTGTAGCGGCGGTAGAAGTGGCGCAGGAAGTCGGTGCGGTCCTTCTGGTCGAGCCGCAGCAGCTGCGGCGCCTCGCGCACGAGCCGTGCCGCGACCCGGGCCTTGTCCTCCTTCGGCAGCCGGCGGGTCGCCAGCCACGCGTACGAGGTGACGACGTTCGACGCGATGAGCGTGTTCTCGAGGTCGAACGCAGCGAGGTGCCGGTCGGGCGACAGGACCTGCTGGCGGAGCCGCTCGGTGCGGGTGGGCCCAGTCTTGTGCGTCGGCTCGGTCTTGACCCGGGCGTGGTCGACCACCGACGGCAGGTGGATCTCGGTGGCGTAGACGCGCCAGTCGACGACGCGCGGATCGCAGCAGAAGTCGCGCCGGTCGTCCTCGTCGAAGCGGTCGTACATCGAGAGCAGCTGGTCGACCGTGTAGATGGCCTCGCACTCGGCGTAGGCGCCGTAGAGCTGCACGTAGGTGAGCGCCCGCTCGATGTCGGCCCGCCGGTCCTCGAGATCCGCAGCCCTCTGGGTCTGCACGCCGCGCAGCGGCACCTTGCCGAGCGCCTTCTCGGCCCCGTCGAGCAACGACTTGGCCCGCTCGAGCTTGGCTTCGACCTTGCCGCGCATCGGGAAGGTCCACTCGGGCACCGCGATCGGCTGGTTCGACGAGTCGAAGATCGGGTGCTCGGTGAAGTAGCCCTCGATGTAGTCGATGAGGGTCCGGTACCGCAGCGGGTTCGCCGAGCCCGACGCCACCTGCACGATCGGTGGCGTGTCCTCGGGCGGCTGGGCGGCCACCGAGATGATCGCGGCGACGACGAGGTCGACCGGGATCACGTCGACGACGCCCTCGGGCACGCCGGGGAACTGGTCGAGCAGGCCGCGGGCGTAGGAGATGATGACCGGCTCGGCCATGCGGAAGCCGCGGATCCAGCCCGGGCGAGGCTCGGCGACCGCCGACTCGATGATCGAGGGGCGCACCGTGGTGACGGGGATGTCGCCTTTGACCTCGGCCAACGCCCGTTCGCCGAGGGCCTTGGTGTACGAGTAGACGTCGGGGAAGCCGAGCGACCGGGCCCGCGAGCGGCCGGCCTCGACCATCTCGTTGTCGACCCAGCGCGTGCGGTGCTGCTCGGCCTTGGCCGACAGAAGGGGGATGCCCGCGGCGCCGATCTCGTGGCGGGCGGACGCGGCGAACTCGGCCAGCCGATCGGGGTGGCGGCTCGCAGCGTCGACGTCGCTGCGGGTGCGGCGTGCCGCCTCGACCTCGCGGCGCCAGGGCACGTCGACGAAGAACGGCGACTCGGTGACGGGGACCTCGTGCGCCTCGCCGCGGTGGTTGCCGGCGACGTAGCAGGTCGACACGGCGACGAGGTGCGGGGTGACGCCGAGGTCGTTGAGCGTGTCGGCGATGCGGCTCGGGCCGAGCATGTTGACCTCGACAGCACTGTCGAGCGGCGAGTCGAACGACACGGTGGCCGCCGAGTGGATGACGACGTCGCAGCTCGCGAGCAGCGCCCGGCCGGCCTCGTCGAGGCCGAGACCGTCGGTGCCGACGTCGCCGCGCACGACCGTGACCCGGTCGGCCACCATCTGGTCGAACGCGTCGCGGCCGAGGTCGGCGCGCAGGCGGTCGAAGGCGTCGTTCTTGAAGATCTCGCGCTGGGCGCGCTGCTCGACGGTGCGGATGCGTCCGGGCCGGAGCAGGAGCACCAGCTCGCAGCCGGGCGCGGAGCGCATGAGGCGTTCGACGAGGGCCGTCCCGAGGAACCCCGTCGTCCCCGTGACGGCGATGCGCTTCCCGTCGAGCTGCTCGGCGATCACGGGCTACTGTCTACCACGTGGTAGAGAGCGGTCGCCTCGCTGGTTCGTGGTGGTGTCGATGACCGTCGTCGCGGCGACGACCGTGGCTCCACGCACCGACGACCGGGTGGTGGAGGCGGCGGTCGAGTCGTTCGGGACACGGGGCTACGAGGCCACGTCGCTCGACGCGCTGGCCGCCGAGCTCGGCATCCGCAAGCAGACGATCCTCTACTGGTTCCCGTCCAAGGAGGCTCTGCTCGGCGTGGTCATCGACCGCTGCGCCGACGACCTGTCCGAGGCGCTCGAGGCGTCGCTCGCGAAGGCGGGCGCCGGGTTCGATCGGGTCGAGGCGATCGTTCGTGCGGTGTTCCGCCTCGCGCTGCGCCGGCCGGCGCTGCTCGGTCTGTTGCGGGAGATCACCCGCCTCGGCCCGCCGTGGTCCACCCAGCTCACCGACCGCCTCGATCCGCTGGTCGAGCGCGCCCGCGCCTTCCTCGACGCCGAGATGGACGCGGGCGAGATGCGACGCACCGACCCTCGCCTCATGCTGCTCAGCGCCTACTCGACGGTGATCGGTGTGGCCACCGAGGTCGAGGTGCAGCGCGCCCTCGGCGTCGACCCCAGTCTTCGGTCGATGGTCGTCCGCCGCCGCGAGCTCCTCGCCTTCCTCCGCAGCGCCCTCGCCCCGACCGCCTGAGCGCTCGCCCGCAGAGCCGCCCGCCGAACGCCGGCTCCCGGCCTCCGCCCGCCGAGCGGTTCTGTCCCCGAACTTTGGCGCCCACAGCTCGTTGAGCGCTCGCTGGACGCCAGACCTGACGGCGGTGGTCCAGCGAGGCGGATCATGAGGCGACGTCGGGGACCCTCCGCTCGGCCCGCCAGTCCCACCCGGCGGCAACAAGCGTGCGATCGATCGTGGTGGCGACGAACCTCTGCTGTCTCGTCACGTGGTGCCAGGTGAAGCACGGCACCCGCCAGCCGATGGCTTCTGCCCGGTCACGTCGGGTCCTGTCGGCGATGAACCGACGCCGGTCGGTGTGGTGGGCCTCGCTGTCCGCTTCGATGACGACCATCGCCTTCGGATAGGCCGCGTCGAACCGACCGATCTCCCCGTCCTCGTCATGGAGCCTGAACTGGCGGACCGGCTCTGGTAGGCGGTGCTTGCGGATGATCCGCATGAGGCGCACCTCGAACCGCGACTCGGTGATGCCCTCGACGTCGGCGCGCTCGGCGAGCAGCTCGCGGAGCGCAGCGGTGCCTCGGCGCCCACGACGGCCGATGCGTTCGAGCATGGCAGCGGTCGCCTGGGGCGTGGTGAGTCGACGCCGAAGCGCAGTGTCGAGCGCGGTCTCCAGCAGCTCGCCGTCGACGACGCCACCGAGGTCGAGCAGCGTGCGCTCGACCGAGGTGACCGGCATGCCGCGCACCCGACCGACCTGGTCCGAGGTCAGGTCGGTCGACCGGTGGACCAAGAAGCCATGGTGGTCCTGACCCGTCCACCTTGGGATCGTCACCTCGGGTGGATGCTCGCCGAGGTCGAGCAGGGAGCGAACGACGGCAGCGGCCCGGTGGGATGCGACGGCGTCGGGCCCTGCTGTGGCGAGTGCCACCCAGAGCATCTGTCTCCACGACGGCGGCCACCCAGCGACGCTGAAGGCACCGGCCGCGACAGGAGTGAGGATGCCCGCGCTGCCGAGCCGGCGGATGGCGTGGCGGTCGATGCCACGACGGGTGAGCTCCGAGGTGACGACGATTCCTTCGCGTCGACCGGCAAGCGCGAGAACATTCTGAATGTGATCCATCGACATGCACCACATTCAACCGAGGGGGTGTGACAGCGCCTGGAAAGTCTCCGGAGGAACGCTGAAGGATTGGCGCTCAGCGAGCGTTGAGCGAGCGCTCAGCGCCAAAGTTGCCGCCTCGGGTCGCGGCGCCGCAGTGGAGCAGTGCGGCAGCGGTGCCCGGGGTCAGTGGTCGGTGCGGCGGTGGGCGGTGCGGCGTTGGTGGCGTTCGATCGCGAGGGCGACCAGCTCGTCGATGAGCTG
>CAZBTQ010000084.1:0-3483 GCA_964494405.1 uncultured Iamiaceae bacterium | reverse complement strand
CGGTGCGGCGTTGGTGGCGTTCGATCGCGAGGGCGACCAGCTCGTCGATGAGCTGGCCGTACGGCACGCCCGACGCGGCCCAGAGCTTGGGGTACATCGAGATGGGGGTGAATCCCGGGATCGTGTTGATCTCGTTGAGCAGCAGCCCGCGGCCGTCCTCCTCGTAGAAGAAGTCGACGCGGGCCATCCCCTCGGCGCGCAGCGCCCGGAACGATGCCGTCGCCAGTTCGACGATCTGCTCGGCGACGTCGGCGGGGAGCGTGGCCGGCACGATCAGCTCGGCGCCGTCGTCGACGTACTTGTCGTCGTAGCTGTAGAACTCGGCGCCCGGCCGGATCTCGCCCGGCACCGAGACGCGCAGGTCGGTGTTGCCGAGCACGGCGATCTCGATCTCGCGGCCCTCGACGTGCTCCTCGACGACGATCCACTCGTCGTACGACGCGGCGAGGGTGAGCGCGTCGCGCAGCTCGTCGCGGTCGTGCGCCTTGGAGACGCCGACCGACGAGCCGAGGTTCGCGGGCTTCACGAACAGGGGCAGGCCGAGCTCGGCGATCAGCGAGTCGGGGGTGGCCGCATCGACATCGGTGTCGCGCAGCGTGCGCCAGCGGCATTGGGGGATGCCAGCGTGCTCGATGACCTCCTTCGCCTTGGCCTTGTCCATCGACAGCGCCGAGCCGAGCACCCCGCTGCCCACGTAGGGCACACCGGCCAGCTCGAGCATCCCCTGCACGGTGCCGTCCTCGCCGAAGGGGCCGTGGAGGAGCGGCAGCACGACGACCTGCTCGCCGGCCGCCGTCTGCGCCACCGTTGGCGCGGGATCAACCGCGGTGCCCGCCACGTCGAGGCCGGCGGCGAGCTCGCCCGGTTCGGCCAGCGCGGCCAGCGCGTCGTGGGCGTGGAGCCACTGGCCGTCGCGGGTGATCCCCACCGGGACCAGGTCGTAGCGGTCAGGGTCGGCGGCGCGCAGGACGTGGACGGCGGTGACCCGGCTCACGTCGTGCTCGGCCGACTGACCGCCGAACAGCACGACCAGCCGGATGCGACCGGGTGCGCCGCCGTCGCCGTGCGCGGGCGAGACGTCGCCGTGGCTGCGAGCGGGTTCGGCGCCGTCGCCGGGCGCGGGGGAGACGTCGGTGGGGGGCATCGGCCGCACGGTAGTGGCCGGTCGGCGCACGACCGTGGCACGCAGGTGGGCGATGATGGCGACCGGTTCGACGACGAGGAGCAGGTGCCAGGTGCGGTTCACGGCAGCACAGATCGCAGACGCCACGGGTGGCCGAGTCGTGGGCGATCCGGGCGCGTCGATCGACGGTGCGACCCAGGACTCGCGGGAAGTGCGCCCAGGTCAGCTCTTCGTCCCCCTCGTCGCCGAGCGTGACGGCCACGACTTCATCGATCGGGCGGTCGCTGCAGGCGCGACGGTGCACCTGACCGAGCACGAGGCCACCGCCGGTCGCAGCACCGCGGTCGTCGTCGCCGACACCGGCGAGGCGCTGCAGGCGCTCGGCCGTGCCGCTCGAGCGCGCATCGACGTGCCCGTCGTCGGCATCACCGGCTCGGTGGGCAAGACGACGGTCAAGGACCTTGCGCTCGGCGTCCTCGGCGCGGCCGGGCCCGTGCACGGCAGCGCCCGGAGCTTCAACAACGAGATCGGTGTCCCGCTGACGTTGGTCGCCGCGCCCGACGGCGTCACCGCGGTGGTCGTCGAGATGGGGGCGCGCGGGCTCGGGCACGTGCGGGCCCTGTGCGAGATCGCCCGCCCCACGATCGGCGTGGTGACCCGCGTGGCGATGGTGCACAGCGAGCTGTTCGGCTCGATCGACGACATCGCCCGCGGCAAGGGTGAGCTGGTCGAGGCACTGCCGTCGTCGGGCACGGCGGTCCTGAACGCGGCCGACGAGCGCGTCGCGGGCATGGCTGCTCGGACAGAGGCGAGTGTGCTCACCTACGGAGTCGGGGCCGGCGACGTGCGGGTGGAGCGGGTCGACGTCGCCGACGATCTGCGCCTGCGCCTCGCGCTCGCCACCCCGTGGGGCAGCGTCGACGTCGAGCCGTCAGCGCGCGGCGCGCACAACGCCGAGAACGCGGCGGCGGCCGCCGCGGTGGGTCTGGCCACGGGGATGGACCTCGATCTGGTCGCGTCCGGGCTGGCTGCCGCCGCGCTCTCGCCGTTGCGGATGTCGGTGGTCGTGCTGTCGTCGGGCGTGACCGTCCTCGACGACAGCTACAACGCCAACCCGACCTCGATGCGCGCCGCGGTCGATGCCCTCGCGGCCCTGCCGGCCCGACGGCGGGTCGCGGTCCTCGGCGTCATGGCCGAGCTCGGACCGGAGTCCGACGCCGAGCACGCCGCCGTCGCCTCCGAGGTGGCGGAGCGGGGCATCGAGCTGATCGCGGTGGGCGCGCCGCAGTACGGAGCAGAGCAGCACGGCGGCCGCACGGTGGCCACCGTCGATGAAGCGGTCGCCGCGCTCGGACCGCTCGGCGAGGGCGACGCGGTGTTGGCGAAGGGGAGCCGGGTCGCCGGGCTCGACGAGCTCGTGCGCACGCTCACCGGCGCCTGACCCACCTCTGGCGCGGTCCGCGCGACGGCACAACGGCCGCCGTACCGTGGACGACGTGAACGATCCCGCGGCAAGCACCACCGCCACCGCGCCGTCCGAGTCCGCCGTGCCGACGAGCCCGCCGGCGGCTGCCTGCCGCGACCCGCGCGGCACGTACCCCGAGTGCCCCCTGTGCGGCTCGGTCGAGGGATGGATGCCCGAACACGCCCACTTCCGTTGTCGGGCGTGCGGGTTCCGCGACTCCTGTTGTGACTGAGCTTGTCGAACGGGAGCAGTGCCACGTCGGACCTGTACGAGCGCCTTGGTGTCGCTCCCGACGCCGACCACACCACGATCCGTGCGGCGTATCGTCGGCTGGCGTTCACCGTCCATCCCGACCGAGTCGCTGATCGCCCGCCGATCGAACAAGCCAGGGCGGCTCGCCGGATGGCCGAGCTGAACGAGGCGTTCGAGGTGTTGTCGGATCCGAAAGGTCGCGCCGACTACGACCGGCGCCGTGTGCGCGGCGACACGGGTGCGACGCGAGCACGTCCGGCCGGTCCACCGCGCCCGGCGCCGACAGCGGACGACGACGACCTGGTGCCGGTCGCGCCCGCGGGCGCGACCGCCCTGTTCGGCTACGTGCCCTGGCTGCTGCTGATCGCGGTGCTGGTCGGCATCTTCGTCTTCACGGCCTACTCAGGCGGGGGGCCAGGCGAGGACAGGACACCAGGCGGCACGATCGAGGCCCGCGACATCCGCGGGAGCTGCATCCGCACGTCGGCCGGGTTCGTCCTGGTCGCCAACTGCGGACAGACCCCGCACCACGGTGAGATCGTCGCCCTCGCCAGCGACGCCCACCTGTGCCCCGACGGCCTCGACTCGTGGGTGGTGCCCCAGGAGGATCTGGTCGCCTGCACCGATCCCGCTACCGCGTCGC
>CAZBTQ010000083.1:0-11694 GCA_964494405.1 uncultured Iamiaceae bacterium | reverse complement strand
GTGGCGGGGGCAGGATTTGAACCTGCGACCTTCGGGTTATGAGCCGTGGAAACGCTATATCGACTGGTGTCGATGAGTGTCGTTTCGTGCCATCTACCAGGACTTTTACCGACTCGCGGTGTCGATTGGTGTCGCCTGTTTTCGACCGTTGTGAGCTGGCCCGTTAGAGAAACCGTTAGACATTCTGCGCAGATCGATAACTTGTCTGTCGCAAACAAGTTGACATTCTGAACAAGTCTGCGCACACTTCAGGAGGGGCTCTCCGAACCCAGAGCCCCTGACACTCTCATGCCTCGTCCTCCCACTCCTCAGGCAATTCGAAAGCTGCTCGCAGGCGCTGGAGCCGAGATCGCCGCGCGCCTGCCACCAGGCTGGCAATCATCGGTCGAGGCGCGTACGTCCGAGGGAGGCGTGGTCCGCTTCACCGCACCAGACGGCAAGAAGGCCGACGTCCGAGCGCTCGTACGCAAGCGACTCGACCCTCGATCCGCCGGCGCGCTCCAGCCAGCTGGAGAGCCCGCGATCATCGTCGCCGACTGGCTCAGCCCACGCACCAGGACGATCCTCGCGGAGGCCGGTCTGGGCTACGCGGACACGACCGGCAACGTGCTCGTCAGGGTCAGCGATCCGGGTCTGTCCATCACGGCAGAAGGTGCGAGTCGGGATCCTTCGCCTCGGAGCACGGCCATGCTCAACCTCCGGGGGCCCCGGGCCTGGGCACTGGAACGGACGCTCGCCGAAGTGCTCCCGCCGTACGGCGTGAGCGAACTGTCCGCAGCGCTCGGCATGGATGCCGGCTACGTGTCTCGACTGCTCGGCGGACTCGCCGACGAGTTGGTCATCGAGCGACCACCGCGACAACCCGTTGCCGCCGTCAACTGGGAAGCCATGGTCGAGCAGATCACACGGACCTACTCACTCCTCGAAAGCAACGAGACCACGTCATGGATCGCTCCAGGAGGACCCGAGCAGTTCCTCCGCGACCTGTCCTCGTCGAAACTCAAACGATGGGCCGTGACTGGTTCGTTCGCGTCGAGCAGGCTCGTGACGGTCGCCGCACCGGAGATCGCCGTCGTCTATGCCGACGATCCCGAGCGCCTGGCCGACTCGCTGCGCCTCCGGCCGACCCGAACCGGCGGCAACGTTGTGACAGCCCTTCCCTACGATTCCATCGTGCATGAACGCACGTGGGAACGCGATGACCTGGTGTTCGCGTCGGTCACCCAGATCGCGATCGACTGCCTCACCGGATTCGGCCGCATGCCCGCCGAAGGCGACGCGCTTCTCGCGTGGATGCGCCAACAAACCCCACGCTGGCAGTCATCGTCGCTCACCGGAAATGCCGAGCTGCCGTGACCGATGAAGTCCGCCGCGAATACGTCGAGGCCAGGCGCGTTCTGCTCGATGCGCTCACCGGGCTTCGTCCGCACCTCGACGCGTTCGTTCTCATCGGTGCTCAGGCGGTGTACCTGCGCACCGTCGATCGACTCCCCGGCTATCAGCCGTACACAACCGACGCCGATCTTGCCTTTGATCCAGGTCGTCTCGCCAGTGAACCGCTTCTCGCTGATTCGATGGTCGCCGCCGGGTTCGTGTTCAGCGGCGAACCTGGCATCTGGCACCGCACGGTCGAGCGAGCCGGCGAGGACGACGCGATCGTGCCCGTCGATCTCATCGTCCCCGAACACATTGCTGCGACGGCTGGCCGACGAGGTGCCCGTCTCCCCGGTGGCCACGGACGAACAGCAGCACAGAAGACACCGGGAGTCGAGGGTGCGCTCGTCGACCACGACCCGATCGAGATCGCTGCGCTCGAGACCACCGACATGCGACGAGTGACCGTCAAGGTTGCCGGTCCTGCTGCGCTGCTGGTTGCGAAGGCGTTCAAACTCGGTGAGCGCGTCGACAACCCAAGGCGGTTCCTGCCGAAGGACGCGGGCGATGTCTTCCGTCTGTACGAAGCGAACACCGTCGACGAGATGGTGACGCGCCTCCGTCGCGTTGCGGGCGACGAGCGCAGCGCCGAGGTGACGGGGCGAGCAATGGACTACCTCCAGGTGCTCTTCGCCACGCCGCGTTCACCTGGCATCGAACTCGCTGTGACCGCCCTCGGCGGCATCGGTGATCGAAGCGCCGTCACCGAGACAATGGTCGACTACACGCGAGAAGTGCTGAAGGCAGTCGCGGCCGACGAAGGTTGACGCGGCGGCTTCGTCAACACGAATACCTCAACGTTCAGCCATACCTCAGCGTGACACTGACGTATCGCTCAACGGTGACCTATTCCTTGAGCCGCTCAGCCCCAGAAGATGCCAGTGCGATCGCGTTTGACTTCCTCGATCAGGTCGTCGAGGTGCGCCGTGGGCGCGACGAGATCGAACTCGTGGAACTTCAGATCGCGGTCGCGCCAGTAGAGCGTCCACTGCTTGCGCGCCTTCGTGTAGCGGAATCGGCAGATCGGAAACCTGGTCCACTCGGAGCCGAACCCCTTGCGCCATGGAGGCCGACACTCGAGCACCGTGATCGTGCGATCGGCGACGTCAACTTCGTACCGAAGTTGGTCGCGTGCGCTCGGAGGCATCGACGCATTCCGTTGATCGATCCACTTGCGGACCCGGGCGAGGTCAAGGTCTGGGATCACTGATCCGCTTTGCTATCCGCTCGAAGTGACGCCGTCAGAGGACGTGACGACGTCGACGGTGTTGAGCGAGGTGCGACCTCCGTCTCATCAGCGACGGTTGACGTTTCCGGCGTCGACGGGAATGACCGTGCCGGTGATGTAGCGGGCTTCCTCCGATGCGAGCCAGGCCACTGCGTGGGCGACGTCGATCGCGTCCACGGCCTCGACGGGTATGGCGTTCGTGAGGGAACCCGCGAGCTCGGGGACGTGTTTCACGATCATTGACACGTTGCCGTCATTTGCCATCGGAGTGCGCACGGTGGTCGGCGCGACGCTGTTGACGCGGATGAAGTGCGGCGCGAGGAAGTTTGCCCACGATCGGGTGAGACCGATGACGCCGTGCTTGGCGGCGGTGTAGGCGAGCATGCCGGGCACATCGGTGGGTGGCCCGACGAGACCACCGGTCGAGCTGGTGAGAACGATGGATCCGCCCTGGCCGTTCTCGATCATCGACGGTATTGCGACGCGGCCGGTGTTCCACACGCCGGTCAGGTTCACCCCCACGACCTCCTCCCACTGTTGCTCCGCAGATGCGAACCCGCCGGGGCCGATGCCTGCGTTGGCGACGACGATGCGCACCGGGCCGAGTTCACCAACTCCGTGATCGAAGGCCTTCTGAAGCACATCAGCATCGCGCACGTCAGCCTCGTATACCTCGATGCGGCGTCCGAGTGCTTCGACCTGTCGAACGGTTTCGTCGAGGTCTTCGCGCGTCGACATCGGATACCCGACCGACTTGATCTGCTGACAGATGTCGATGGTGATGATGTCGGCGCCCTCCTCGGCCAACCGGACTGCATGGGCCCGGCCTTGCCCTCGTGCTCCGCCGGTGATGAATGCGACCTGACCGTCGAGCTTTCCCACGTGTTCTCCGTTCTGTTGTTGCAATGACTGCCGCTCCACTCTATTGGAACGGTCGTTCAAATTTCCATACAGAGAGACCCTCAACGCCGGATCGGCACGGCCAGTCCAGTGGTCAGCCCGCTGCCGTTGAACGCGTCGACCGCCACCCAGTAGTTGACGCCCGCCGAGAGGGTCGAGATGAGCAGGTCGTCGCGGCCGTACACGAGCCACGAGTGATAGAGCTTGTCGGGTGAACGTCCGTACCTGACATTCACCCCGTCGGTGCCGGCGGTTGTCGTCCACGTCACGCGAGCGGATCGATCGTCGAGCCGGACCGCATCGGCGTCCGGGGCGACGGGCGGACTGCCGACCCGCTCGCCGAACACCCGCACCCCACACAGGGCGAACTCACTCCCCCACGCCCCCGGGCCGCCCGTCACCCGTACGTAGCGAGCTGCAGTCCCGACCTCGAGCACCACCAGCCGGTGTGGTGAATCGACCCTGCCTTCATCGCCGGCCCGTTGCCAGACGACACCGTCGTTCGACACGTCCACCACGAACGGAATTGGACGATCGATCGTCGACAGGTTCCGCCGCGCAAACTCATCGGGGGCGAGTTCGTCCTGTAACGGTGCGAGGGAGGTCACGTCGTGGTCAGCGAGGTTGACCTGAACGGCCCGGATCGTGCATCCCTCACCGATGTCGACCGTGACGCCTTCGCCGGGCGCCGCGGTCGCAGCCACCCACATACTGCGGATGTCTTCGTCGACGACCGTCGCCGCTGAGAACCCGTCGAGCGACGACGTCGCGACGACCGGTCGCTGGAACGACAGGAGGCGCCAGCCGGTCGGCACCTCGGTCCATGGGTCGACCCGGCGCTGGGGGATGACGACCGGGTGATCGGCGAATTCCTGGTTACAGAACAGGACGCCGTCCGCGTCGAACCCGGCAGGGTAGATGCCGATCCGTCGTTCGAAGACGTGGCCGACCGAGATCCGGATGGTTCCGAGGTGCCACCAGTTCCCGAACCGGTCCTCCACCGTGCTTCCATGTCCCGCCCCTGGCGCGAAACCGCCGGGCACCGACGAGAACGGGCTGTCGGGCGAGTACGTGAACGGACCCAGTGGCGAGCTGGCCGTGTAGTACCCGTCGCCGTAGGTGTTGAGCTCGGTCCCCGGCGCGGCGTACTGGAGGTAGTACGTGCCGGCGAACTTGGTCATCCAGGCGCCCTCGACGAACGGACGCGGATCCTTCCCTGACTCGTTCGTCACCGCCTCCGGGGCGACGACGCCATCACCTGGTCCCTTCCACTCCCACCCATGCCCCATGTGATCACCGTGGATCAGGTCGACGGTGTCGCCCAACGGCTGGAACGTCGTACGGTCGAGTTCCACGCCGTGGATCGGCGTCTCGTTCGAACACCCCCAGTAGAGGTACACCCGGCCGTCATCGTCCTGGAACAGGTTCGGATCCCAGAACGGGAAGGTGCCGGGCAACTCCTCGAAGATCCCCGACAGGGGGTCGGTCGTGCGCCAGAACGAGCACGGCTGGTCGTACTTCGACGCCGAGAACACCAGCGCCCCGTCGATCTCACGCACATCTGGCGCATAGTCGAGGATCGGCAGATCCGGGGTCGCGACGAACGCCCACGACGCAAGGTCCTCGGAGTGCCAGAAGCCACCGCTCATCGACACGAAGAGGTAGTACCGGTCGCGATATCGGATCAGCGACGGGTCGGCACCCTCGCG
The DNA here is from genome assembly GCA_964494405.1 of uncultured Iamiaceae bacterium. Taxonomy (GTDB): domain Bacteria; phylum Actinomycetota; class Acidimicrobiia; order Acidimicrobiales; family SKKL01; genus Actinomarinicola. The sequence continues at coordinate 6,423 of CAZBTQ010000083.1, read as the reverse complement.
CCAGACCATCGACGGGTAACCCTGCACCTGCTGGTACGAGTAGGCGTACGGGAGGTCGACAGGGTTGCAGACGATGGGATCCATCAGTCGACGGAGTTCGCCCGGGCGATGTCGCCCAGCCAGTGCGCCGATGGCTTCGGCGTGCGTTCGAAGGTCCCGTGGTCGAACGCGATCAATCCGAAGGTCTTCTCGAACCCGGCCATCCACTCGAAGTTGTCGAGCAGCGTCCAGTGCAAATACCCCCGCACGTCGATGCCGTCGGCCACACAACCGGCGAGCCCGTCCAGAGCACCCTGCGTGTACGCGATGCGCGCCTCGTCGTCGTCGGTTGCCATGCCGTTCTCGGTGACAATCACCGGCACCCCGGCCCGTTCGGAGGCGAGCCGAACGGTGTGCCCCAGCGCCTCCGGGTACACCTCCCAGCCGGTCTGGTGCGTCGGCACACCATCGGCGAGCGGGATCGCCCGCTCGGGACCGAGCACGATCCGCGAATACGTCTGCACCCCGACCCAATCGTCGTCGGCCGAGACGTCGAGCCAGTCGTACTGGGCACCCTGACGGGCCAGCGTCAGACGATCGTCGCCACCCTCGCCCGCCTGCAGATCGACCAGCGCCAGCGTCCACCCGACCTTCGCGTCGCCGGGCCCGGACTTGATTGCTTCGACCGCCGCACGGTGGATCGCCCCCATCTGCTCGACGTTCGTGCCGATCAACCCATGTCGATACCTCGCCGGATCGAAGCCGCCCACGCCGAACCCGGTCGACGGCCCGTCCGAGGTTCCGGCCGATTCGACCGACCTGGTCAGGGGCTTGCCTTCGCTGATCCCCATCGGGATCACGCCGGTCAGTTCGAGCTGGACGATCACGTTCGGCTCGTTCAGCGTCGCCGCCCACGGTATGAGATCGCCAAGGCGCTCGGTCGCTCGTTCGGCGAATCGTGCGAACCGATCGACCGCGGCATCGCTCGTCCAGCCGCCGTCGGCGGCGAACCAGCGCGGGGTCACGAAGTGGCAGTAGGTGACCACCGGGGTGATGTCGTTGTCGAGGCACGACCCGAGCACGCGTCGGTAGTGATCGAGTGCGGCCCGGCTGAAGTAGCCCTCCTCGGGTTCGATGCGTGCCCATTCCAACGAGAAGCGATACGCGTTGAAGCCGAGGTCGGCCATCAAGGCGATGTCCTCGGCGTACCGGTGATAGTGGTCGCAGGCGTCGCCCGACGGCTCCTTGAACATCGAGTCCGGTGCCCACTCGAGTGGCCAGATGTCGGCATTGACGTTGCCGCCCTCCACCTGGTGGCCAGCGGTCGACGCGCCCCACAGGAAGTGCTCGGGAAACTTCATGACGCTCCAGTCTGTGAATGCGTGTAGCTCACGCTTCGGCTTCCAGCACTGCGACAGCACCGCTTCGAGCGATCGCCCGCTCATCGGTGCCGAGGTAACTCGCGATCACCCGCGGATCATTGCGAACCGTGATCGGGTCGCCAGCAGCGATGACCGCGCCGGCCTCCAGGCAGTAGACCCGGTCGCTGATGCCCATGATGAGCGGCATGTCGTGCTCGATGATGAGCATCGACGCGGCCAGTTCCTTCCGGATCTCGACGATCAACGGACCGAATGCCTCCGTCTCCTTCTGGGCGACACCGGCGGTTGGCTCGTCCAAACACAGCACCTGCGCTTCGAGGGCGAGCAATGCGGCAAGTTCGACGATGCGCCGGGTACCGGTCGACAGATCGGCGATGTAGTGGTCGGCGTAGCGGCCCAGGCCGAGGAAGTCGACGAGTTCGCTCGCCGCGACCCGGTGCCGTTTCTGACGTCGCAATGTCGGTGGCCACGCAAGAGCGGTCGCCACCATTCCCGACCGTCCGCGCCCTTCCATCGCCACCTCGACGGTTTCACGAACGGTCAATTCTGGAAACAACGACGCCGCCTGGAACGTCCGGCCGAGGCCGAGCCGAGCACGCCCCGCCGGCGTCTTGCTGGACACGTCCGTGCCAAGCAGCTGCACGCTCCCCTCGGAGCTCACGAAACCACCGATGGCATTCATCAGGCTCGACTTGCCCGCACCGTTAGTTCCAATCAGCCCGACGATCTCCCCGCGACCCACTTCGAGGGACACGCCGTCCACGGCGAGCCGGCTCCCGTAGCGGACGGTGAGCCCATCGGTTCGCAGTGCTGGGCCCGCACCGGTGGTGCGCGCCTCGCGATCGATGGCCAAGGACATGGGAACCACGTGACGCGTCTTGGTTGGCGTTGGGCCCATTCTTCGATCGAGCCAACCGAGGAGCGAATCGCGTGCCGCGTAGCCGACTTGAACGAGCCCTCCAGGGAAGTACATCAAGAGAATGAGCATCCCCACACTCGAGGTGAGCAGGGGCGCCATTGGGTTGTTCGGGAAGAAGGCGGGCAGCCCGACGACCCAGAGCGCGCCGAGTACCGGACCGGCCGTTGAGCCGAGGCCGCCGATGACCACGATCGACAGCAGGATGAGCGAATCGTCAAGTTCGAAGTAGCGCGCCACCGGAACGGGAAAGCCCTCCGTGACCGAGGCCAACAACGCGCCCCCAAGGCCCGCCATGCCCCCAGCCAACGCGAAGATCCGAAGCTTCACGATCGGAGGGCGCACGGTGTAGGCCGCGGCGGTGTCCGGATTGTCCCGAACCGCGATCGTCGACCACCCCACCGCCGTTCGGCGCAACCAACCGACCAGCACGAGCACGAGCGACAGCACCGCGAGGCAGAGATAGTAGATCGAGCGTTGCGAAGACAGATCAATGCCCAGCACGCCGGTACGAGGAAATGGAATGCGGCTCGTCAGGCGGCCAGTGAGAATCGGCTGCCGAAACAAATACTGCGTGGCCGCGTGGGCGAACGCGAACGTGACGACGGCGAGCAACAACCCGCGCACCCGGAGCGCACCAACACCGATGATGGTGGCGACCCCAGCCGTGACCAGTGCCGCCAACACGACCGACAGACCGAACGGCATCCCTTCGAAACCCGCCTTGTAGAGCCGCGTGTCGCCAACCCTGATGTCCCACTCGATCCCTCTGCTGAAAGCAGCAGCGAGGAACGCTCCGATTCCTGCGAATGCCATCTGACCAAGCGAAAGCTGACCCGCCCAGCCGGTGAGCACGTTGAGCGATGTCGCGATGATTGCGTAGGCGAGGATCGTGCCATAGAGCAGGTGACGCGATGGTTGGGTGATGATGAGCGGAACGAGCACCGCGCCCAACACGATCAGCCACAACGGAGCCCGATCGAGTTGGCGAACCCACCAGATGTTCCTGAGTCGCTCGGGGACCGGTTTGACGCGCGGCGCGAACGAGAACGTTTGGGTCTCGCCCGGTTCACGTGACCGTGACTGAAAGAACACGGCCACGAGCACAACGATCAACAACAGGAAGTCCATCAGCCCGGGCTGATCGAGATAGTTGAAGCGCAACACCGCCTCGACCACGCCGATCACCACCGCAGCCACGAAAGCCCGCTGGAACGAGGTCAACTTCGCCACCACGGCCGCAACGAGGGCGCGTACGAGCGTGCTTGGCCCCAGCAACGCGAGCGCGCCGACCCGCGCATTGGTCTGCATCGCCATCAGGCACATCGCCACGGTGGCGAGCGCTCCGCCGAGCGCCCACACGAAGGTGGACACCATCTTTGGGCTGATACCGATGAGACGTGCCAGCTCTCGGTTGCTGCTCGACGCTTTGACGGTCTTTCCCAGTGTTGTTCTCGTCAGGAACAGGCCCACCGCGATCGACACGATCGGAACCACGATCAAAATGGTCAGCTGCGGCCCTTGGATTCGCAAGCCGAGGAATCCTTCGAATGTGGTGCCGATCGGCCGCGGAAAGAGTTCGCCGGATCGGCTGAACTCGGGGTATGCCAGCACGATCAATTGCGAGAGCTGGGCAATTCCGACGGTGGCGACGAGCACGATGACGCGCGGCGCAGTGAACAGCCGCCGAATGACGAGGAGTTCGAGGACCGCTCCGTACACGATTCCAACCGCGAGAGCGACGATGGCGCTGATCCAGAACGGAACGTTCCACTCGACGACAAGCAACGCGAACAACGCTCCACCGACCAGACCCATGGATCCGACCGCGAAGTTGATCACCCGGGTAGCGCGATAGATCAACACGATGCCCATGGCCAACAGGGCGTACAGCAACCCGGTGATCACCCCGTCGAAGACGAGCTGGCGTGTGATCCATGTGGCCACCATCGCCTCAACCGCCCTCGTGGCCCAGGAACACCGCTCGAACGAGGTCGTCGCGTCCGGCGAGTTCGGCCGATGGCCCTTCGAAGCGGATCTGCCCCTTCTCGAGAAAGACCGCTCGATCGGAGATCTCGAGTGCGATGTTCAGCGACTGCTCCACGATGACGATTGTCATGCCGGTGCTCTTGAGCGTCTCGACCACTCGCATCAGGTCCTGCACGACCACCGGTGCGAGTCCGAGGGACAATTCGTCGATGAGCAGAACCTCCGGCTCGTGGAGCAAGGTCATCGCCAGGGCGAGCATCTGTTCCTGGCCGCCCGACAACGATCCAGCGACCTGATCCTTGCGAGAGGCGAGATCGTCGAACAGTTCGTAGACGTGGGCGATCCTTCGCGCCACGTCGGCTGCATCGTCTCGGTACACGAATGCACCCATCTCGAGGTTGTCGGCCACCGTCATGTCCGGGAACACACCCTTACCGCCCGGCAACAGCTGAATACCCATGTGCACGCGCCGCTCCGGGGCGACGAACGTGATCGTGTCGCCATTGAGTCGCACCACACCTCTGGACGGTGTGCCGAGGCCGGCGATCACGCGCAGGATCGTCGACTTCCCCGCTCCGTTCGTGCCGAGCAACGCAAGGACCTCCCCCTTGCGCACCTCGAAGTTGACGTCGAAGAGCACCTGCACCTGTCCGTACGAGAAATCGACGTCACGGACCTGCAGTGCAGGAATTTGGTCCGGGTTCGCGGCCCGCCGCTCCTGCTCTTCTCGTTCTTCCTGAAGCTCCGACACGATCAGCGACATGTCGTTGCGGATGAACGATGCACTTCGCACGATGAGCGCCCCGCCGATGAGGGTGGACGGAACCGACAACAGGAGCACTGCGGCTCGTGGACCTGTGATGTCCACGAGCAGCGCCGCCAGCAACGCCCCCACGGTTGCACCGCCGAAAAACACATAGAGGCTGCTGATCGCTCCACCCATCCCACGCAGGCGGTACGGGACGATCGCCATGGTGATCGGACCGACCATGGTGAACGCGGTCAGCAGCAAGATGCCCGGGATGATCCCAGCGATGGCGAACGTCCACGCCGTGGGCATCACGTATTGGATCGGGATGAAGACGCAGACCGGCATGATCAGCAAGCCAACGAGTCGGAGTGCTTGGGCGGGGCTCGAACGGAAGAGCCGGTCGAATCGTCTGGCGGCAAACGGGATGGTGGCGGCGACGAGCAACCCAGTGACGGTCCCGAGTACACCTCGCTCGAGGGTGTCGAGACCGAAGCGCTCTTCCACATACAGGTTGCTGAGGACCCCACCCGTGAAGAGGCTGAACCCGAGTGCGACGAAGCCGATCATGACGGTCCGGAACGTCCGAATTTGTTGCAGTCGAGCGAATGCCGCCTCGATGGACACCTCGTTCTTTTCCTGATGCTCCTCGAGTACTTCGCCGAGGACGGAACTCATCTCCTGTTGTCCGCGGCGGGGCTCAGGGATCTTGAAGGCAAAAAAGGCGAGAACCAGGACGGGAACGCCGAGGATGAAGTACGCCCACCGCCACCCTTCCACGCCGCCGGCGACAGACGCGATGACACCGACCAGCAGCGGGCTCGTGACTCGTACCACGGTGCCGACCGACATCGTTGCCGCGCTCATCCGACCTCGGACCGCAATCGGATAGGCGTCAGCGAGCAAGGAGCCGTGAACCGGGCCGGTGTTCGCCTTCGAAATACCTACCCCGAAGCGGGCCAGAAACAGGGTGAACGCATTCACGGCGAGTCCACTGCAGAAGACCATGACAGCAAAGGCGAGGCTGGCGAATCCGACCACGCGAGAGCGGCGGCACCGATCCGCCAGGTAGCCCATCGGCAACGCCCCGAGCACCAAGAACGCGCTCGATGCAGCCGTGATGAACGTGATGACACCATTGGAGATCCCGAAGGTGTCGCGGATATCGGGAGCGAGGATGCCGAGCGCGGCATTCTCGAGTTCGTCGAGGCTGTTCAGCAACAACAGGATCGTGAACGTGAATGCTCCGCCGCGCAGCAGACCCTGCTTGAGGGTCATCGGCTCTTCGCCGACGCCGGCAAGCGAGTCGTCGGCGAAGAGCAGTTCCTGCTCGCGCGCCTGAGCCGCTTCGCGGTCTGCCTCCGCGTCGAGGACGCTTGCCGACATTGCGGCAAGCGTCCCCTGATCCG
>CAZBTQ010000082.1:2226-11788 GCA_964494405.1 uncultured Iamiaceae bacterium | reverse complement strand
CGTCTGCCAAGTGGGTTCCCACGATGCCGACCGACAACCCAGAGAGCTTCGGTCGCCGGATCGCCGCGCTGCGCAACGGCAGCGGGCTCACCCAGCAGGAGCTGGCCGCGCGCCTCGCGCTGAGCCGCAACGCGGTGAGCCACCTCGAGACCGGCCTGTCACAGCCGAGCGAGCGCACCGTGGTCCTGTTGGCCGGGCTCTTCCGCCTCGAACCGCACGAGCTCGTCGAGGGCACCGACTACCCCGGCGCAAAGGCCGATCGGCTGCCGCTCGTCGCGCCCCGCTACACCGAGGTCGAAGCGCGCCTGTACCGCCTCGACGTGGAGCTGTCGCTGATCGATCGCCTCGATCCGGCCGACGCCGAGGCCGAGCGGGCCGCGCTCATCGCCGAGCTCGAGGCGATGGAGCGGGCGTCGTTCGATCCGGGCGAACGCGCGCAGCTCGCGGGCGCGGTGCTCTACGTCGGGGCGACATCGGCGAGGAACCCCTCGTAGCGCGACACGAGCACCGGCCACGTGTAACGGTCATCCACGTAGCGCGCGCCGGCTGCCGCCATCGCCGCCGCGACGTCTGGCCGGTCGACGATGGTGTCGAGCGCGACGATGAAGTCGGCCAGGTCGGCGAACGCGACGCCGCCACGCGATGCCGCGCAGTGGTCCGAGGTGGGCTCGCACCACGCGTTGACGAGCGCGGGGCTGCCAGCGAGCCAGGCTTCGAGGACCACGAGGGAGAACGACTCGTGCGCAGACGGCGAGACCAGTGCGACGGTGTCCTCGAGCAGGGCCCACTTCGTCCCTTCGCTCACCGGACCGGTGACGATCACGTCGGGGTGCTCCGGTGGTGCGGTGCCGACCGGACCAGCGACCACGAGGCGCAGCGGGCCTGGCCGTCGTCGCTTGTACTCGGCGAAGTAGCCGACGAGCGCGTCGACGCCCTTGCCGGGGTCGACCCGTCCGAGGCACAGGAGGAAGGGGTCGTCGGCCGCGTCGCCGAGCAGGTCGTGAGCGGCCCCTCGAGCGGCGAGCCCGCGCTCGACCCCGAGCCCCAGCACGATCTGCGGCCGTGCGATCGTCTCCGGGAACAAGCGCGACACCAGGCGCTGCTCGGCGTCGCTGTGGTGCACGAGGCAGGGTGCACGACCGAAGACCTCGCCGATCAGCGGGATGTGGATCGGCGGTTCGTCGTGCGCGGCGGCGTGCAGCACCGCCCGGTCGGCGACGCGGGGAAGGCCGCTGACCGTCGGGTCGTAGAGGTAGGGATAGAACACGATCCGGTCGGCGTCGGAGTCGGCGGTCGCTTCGAGCAGCTCGTTCGACACGGGCCCCTGCTCGGCCACCCACCGACGCTGCTCGTCGAGCGTCGGCGGCCGGGGCGACGAGAAGTAGTCGTTGGACCGCAAGGCGAAGTCGGGGTGGCGACCTGAGGTGATGGGGAACCGCCAGACGGTGACCCCGTCCAGCTCCTCGGCGCCGGGCGGGTAGTGCTCCGCCCACGTGGTGGCCTCGAGCGCCGTCGTGGTGAGCACCTCGACGTCCCAACCGAGCTGGGCGACGAGGTGCTCGGCGAGCTGGCGCGCGCCGGTCTCGGCACCGCCGATCACCTCGGTGCCGTAGCGCGGCACCACCATCGCCAGCTTCACGCGAGCTCGAGCACGGGGGTGAGCGCGTCGAGGAAGCGATCGCGGGTGACCCCGGGTGAGAAGTCGTGGAGCCGTCGCGTGCCGCGATCGACGACCACCTGTCGGGCCAGCGGATCCGAGACGAGGAGGTGCGCGGCAGCGGCGACGAGGTCGGGATCGGAGCTGTCGACGAGGACGCCACCGTCGCCGACCGTCTCGGTGACCGCGCTCGACCGCAGCGCGACGACGGGCAGCCCGTGGTGGAAGGCCTCGAGGATCGGGACGCAGAAGCCCTCGTGTCGGGACAGGCAGACGAACACGTCGGCCGCCCGGTAGTGGGCGCCGAGCTCGTCGTCGGTGACGCGGCCGGTGAGCTCGACGGAGTGAGCGAGGCCGACATCGGCGATGAGACGTCGCAACGCCTGCTCGTACGCCGGAGGAGACGCCATGCCGATCAGTCGCAGCGTGGCATCGGGGGCGTGGGTGGCCCGGTACCGGGCGAACGCACGGATGACGTCGTGCTGGGCCTTGTTGGGCGCGAGTCGCCCGACGAACAGCCAGATCGGCCCCGCGTCGCTCAACGCGGGCTCGTCGGAGGCGACCCCGAGCGTCGTCGGGTCGAACAGGATCGGCGCCACATCGGTGCGGTCACACCCCGCAGCGTCGAGCTCGGCAGCGTTGAACGCGGAGTCGCCCAGGCCGAGCTCGGCCCGTCGTGCCAGGGCGTGGAGCTGGCGGACGCCCCAGGCCGAGCCCTGGGCCATCTCCGAACTCCACATCGCGAAGTGGTGCGGAGGGGTGATGTTGTGGTGGTCGAGCACGAGTCGCGGCGCAGATGACGCGAGCCGGTCGGCGATCGGGCTCCCCGTGGCCACGTGGTACATCGCCACGTCGCGCGGGTTCGGATCCCACTCGCCGAAGGGGCGGACGTCGACATCGAAGCCACGCTCGGAGGAGCCGGTGTAGATGGTGGACGCGACGCCAGCCTCGTGGAGCAGTGACTGCACGGCGAGCGCGTGCTGGCCGACCGCGTCCCGCCCGATGAGGATCGGGAGGAACTGGTCGATCCGTGGGGTCACGGCTCGATCTCGCCCACGACGACGTGGACCCCCGCGACGTCGAGCGACCGCACCGACGAGGTGCGCAGCGACATGAGGTGGTGCCAGGTCGCGGGCAGGAGCGCACGTCCACCCGAGAGGTCGGAGGCGACCGCGGCCGGCCCTGTCCGCTCGGAGAGGACGACGATCAGCCGTCCGCCGCTGACGGTGGCCCGTCGAGCGTCGTCGAGCATCGAGAGCTGTTCGTCGACCGGCCGGGTGTCGAGCGTGCCGTCGAGCACGATCGCGCCCACCGACGCGTCGGGCAGCGCCGCCAGGTGGGCGGCGGGATCGTCGCCGCGCAGGTCGAGGCCGTCCCGGAGCGCCTCGACGTGCAGGGAGCGGCGCCGATCGACCCCGTAGGCGCCGACCCCGGCGTCTGCGAGGGCGCGCACGAGCTCCCCCCTGGCGCAACCCGCGTGCAGGACGCGGCCGTCTGGGACGTCGACCGCCGCGACGACCGTCGCCACCAGCTCGGCGCTGGCCGGCGGTGGAACTGCCAGGTCCGCGGCGGTGCGCAGCGCTGTGGTCGGCACACCGACCCGCGCCTCGAGCGCGGTGACCCGGCCGTCGATCCCCCGGAGGGTGCGCACGATCGCCGCGTTGAAGGCAGTGATCTCGGAGGTCGCCATCCGGATGAGCCGGGTGACGGGTTCGGCGCGGACAACCATCGAGACGCCGCGCAGGAGGGCTCGCTTCCACTCGGCCCGACCCGGGCGCGGGGCGGTGTCGGGCACGGGGATCGACACGGCCGTGAGCGCATCGAGCTGCGCAAACGCCTGCGCGCTGTCGGCGCCGTCGAGATCGGGCGGGACGTGGCGCTGGAAGGCGGCGTCGAGCTCGGTGTCGAGGGTGCCGTGGTGGCTGGCGCGCAGGCGGTCGGCCTCGGCGTGGATCTCGGCCAGGACGAGGTCGAGGTCGGCACCGGTCGCACCGCCGTGCTCGGTCACGCCAGCCAGTCCATCTCGCGCGTCAGCAGTGCCATGTCGGCGTCGACCATCATCGTGACCAGGTCCTCGAACCCGGTGGTCGGCTGCCACCCGAGCTTCGACGCCGCGAGGGCCGGGTCGCCGATGAGCAGGTCGACCTCGGCAGGGCGGAAGAACCTCTCGTCGATCGTGACGTGCTGCTCGTAGTCGAGCCCCACGTGGCCGAACGCGATCTGGCAGAACTCGCGCACCGAGTGGGTGTGCCCGGTGGCGATGACGTAGTCGTCGGGCGAGTCCTGCTGGAGCATGAGGTGCATCGCCTGGACGTAGTCGCCCGCGAACCCCCAGTCGCGCTCTGCGTCGAGGTTGCCGAGCCGCAGCTCGGTGGCTCGTCCCTGCTTGATGCGGGCGACTGCATGGGTGATCTTGCGGGTCACGAACTCGAGGCCACGGCGTGGGCTCTCGTGGTTGAACAGGATCCCGGAGCTGGCGTGGAGGTCGTAGCTCTCGCGGTAGTTCACGGTGATCCAGTGGCCGTAGAGCTTGGCGACGCCGTAGGGGCTGCGCGGGTAGAAGGGGGTGGTCTCGCGCTGGGGAACCTCCTGCACCTTGCCGAACATCTCGCTCGACGAGGCCTGGTAGAAGCGGATCTCGGGGTTGACGATCCGGATGGCGTCGAGGATGCGGGTGACCCCGAGCGCCGTGGTCTCGCCGGTGAGGACCGGCTGGCCGAACGAGGTCTGGACGAAGCTCTGGGCTGCCAGGTTGTAGACCTCGTGCGGCTCGTGCTCGCGCAGGATGTTGATGAGCGAGACCTCGTCGAGCAGGTCGCCCGGGACCAACGTGACCTGGTCCTGGATGTGCGCGATCCGCTCGAAGTTGACCGTGCTCGAGCGCCGGACCATGCCGATCACCTCGTAGCCCTTGTCGAGGAGGAGCTCGGCGAGGTACGAGCCGTCCTGGCCCGTGATGCCGGTGATGAGCGCACGCGAAGTCATGGTCTGTTCCTGTGGGGAGGGCCGTGGGTCACGGCCGGGCGGAGTCGGTGTCGACGTTGAGCTGGGCCCGCATGGCGTCGAGCAGCTCGCTCAGGGTCTGGTCGAGGGGGATGTGTGGCGACCAGCCGGTCGCGGCGTGCAGCCGGCTGGCGTCGCCGACCGAGACGGGGTTGTCCACGGGGCGTTGGAGGGCCGGGTCGATGTCGAGCTCGAGCGGTGCGACGGCCCGATCGAGCAGCGATCGGGCCAGGTGCTCGATGGAGACGTCCCGGCCTGATGCCACGTTGTAGACCTCTCCCGCCTCGCCGTCGACCATGGCGGCACGGTAGGCACGCACCACATCGCGAACGTCGGTGAAGTCGCGGCGTGGTGTCACGTTGCCGACGCTCACCGAGCGCGATCCGTCGTGCTCGGCCCGGGCCACCCGCGACGCCAGCGCGGCAGCGACGAACTTCGGGCTCTGCCCGGGGCCGATGTGGTTGAACGATCGGACCCGGATGGTCTCGAGCCCGTGGCCGGTCCAAGCCTGGAGTGCGAGGAGCTCGGCCGCGGCCTTCGACACGCCGTAGGGGCTGACAGGACGCAGCGGCTGGTCCTCGTCGATGGGCAGAGCGTCTGCACCGACGATGCCGTACACGTCGGCGGAGCTGACGACGAGCACCCGTCTGACCCCGGCCGCCCGTGCCGCGGCCAAGGTGTGCAGCGTGCCGTTGGCGTTGACCTCGAAGGTGGCGGCGGGGTCGTCCCACGATGCGCCCACATCGGCCATCCCGGCCAGGTGGTAGACGACCTCAGGCGCCTCTCGAGCGAGCGCCACGCCGATGGATCCGGGATCGCGGATGTCGACGCCCGTCGAGCGATCGATGGGTGCGACCTGGTCGCCGCACGCAGTCAGGTGAGCGATGAGGTGAGGTCCGACGAAGCCGTGGCTGCCGGTGACGACGGCCTTCACCGGCGCGGTTCCGTGTTGGGCATGGCGAGCCAGCATAGGGCGGTGCCGCACTGCCGCTGGTCGCCCGTCAACTGGTCGGACCGTCCCCGTCTGGTCGGTCGTCGGGTCGATCGTCGCCGTCGCGGTCTGAGGCCCGGGAGGCGGAGACGACCTGGCGGCGGACGGCCTGGAACCGGTTCAGGGCCATCACGCCGAGCCCGACGACGACCGCGCATGCGTCGACCACGGCGTCGATGGTGCGCTCGGGGCGTTCGGAGTTGTCGTGGGACATTGACGATGAGCCTCGTGCGTCGACGCGGGTGACCCGGGGTGGTGCTGTGTCCAATGTTACGGTCGGGTGACGAGAACTGGGCCGACGAGGAACTAGCCTGCCCGGTTCGTGACCTCCGACGACGATACGGCCACACCGCCGGTCGCGCCCGCTCCCGACCGGCCCGAGGTGGCTGTCGGACCGGCCGCGCCGCCGGTCACGCTGCTCGTCGTCAGCCACGCTCCCGGCGCGTGGTTCGAGGAGTGCCTCGCGGCGGTCGCAGCGCTCGACTACCCGGCGCTCGACGTGGTGTACGCCGACGCGGCGAGCCCGGTGCCGGTCGAGGATCGCGTCCGCGCGGTGTTGCCCGACGCCACCGTCGTGCGCCTCGACGAGAACCTCGGCTTCGGCCGGTCCGTCGACGCTGCGCTCGCCCAGATCGATGCCGCGCCCCTGGTCCTGCTGGCCCACGACGACGTGGCACCCGAGCCCGACGCGGTTCGCCACCTCGTCGAGGAGGCCTTCAGGTCGAACGCCTCGGTGGTCGGCCCGAAGGCGCTCCGATGGGCCGACCCCACCCGGCTCCTGTCGGTCGGCGAGGGCGCGGACAAGTTCGGCTACCCGGTGCCCTACGTCGAGGCCGGCGAGCTCGACCAGGAGCAGCACGACGCCGTCCGCGACGTGTTCACGGTGCCCGACGGCTTCACCCTGGTGCGGCTCGACCTGCTCGAGGCCGTCGGAGGCTTCGACCAGGCCGGCTCGTGGTTCGGCGACGACCTCGACCTGTGCTGGCGCGCCCACGTGGCGGGCGGTCGCGTGATGGTGGCGCCGTCGGCGCGGGTGCGCCACGTCGAGGCGCTCGGCGAACGTCGTCCGGTCGACGACCGCCGGCGTCAGCAGTTCCGGCACCGGATGCGCACGATGCTCGGCTGCTACGGCACCTGGAGCCTCGTGAGGATCCTGCCCCAGCTGCTCATCGTGAACGCGATCGAGATCGTCTTCGCGGTGCTCACCGGCCGACCCGGCCAGGCGCGGGATGTCGCGACGGCGTGGACGTGGAACCTCGGGCAGGTGTCGTCGCTCAGGGAACGCCGCGCGCAGCTCGCACCGGTCCGTCGTGTGCGCGACAGCGAGGTCCGCGCCCTCCAGGTGCGCGGCAGTGCGCGGATCTCGGCGTTCCTGCGAGGCCAGCTCGCAGTCGGCGAGGATCCGCTGGGGTCCGCTGCCACCCTGAGCCGTCGCCTCGTCGACGGCGTCGCCGGCCCCGGCCGCCGCGCAGCCCTGCTGGGGTGGACGGTCGTCGGCCTCGTGGTGCTGATCGGATCGCGCCACCTCCTCACGCGGCCGATCCCCGCCATCGGCGAGATGGTGCCGTTCCCCGAACAGATCACCCCGCTGCTCCAGGAGTGGTGGTCGAGCTGGCGCCGAGCTGGGTTCGGTGCCGAGGGCTTCGCTGCCAGCGCCGATCTCGTCGGATCGGTCGGCCTCGCGCTGTTCCTCGGCGCGGGAGGTCTGTTCCGCACCGTCGTGCTGCTGGGCATGCTGCCGCTCGGGCTGTACGGCGCGTGGCGGCTCGTCGCGCCGACGCACTCGGTGCGGGCGTCGGTCCTCGGTCTCGTCGCGTACGCCTCGGTGCCCGTGGGCTACGACTCGTTCGCCACGGGGTCGTGGCGTGGACTGATGGCGTACGGGGTCACCCCCTGGGTCGTCGCCCGGCTCCTGCGCGCGTCGGGCACCGCCCCGTTCGGCGCCCACGATCCGCCTGCTGGGCCACGGGTCGTGGTCCCGCCGCTCTGGCGGCAGAGCCTCGCGCTCGGCGTCCTGGTGGCGCTCGCGGCCACCGTCGACCCGTTCTGGATCGTCCTGCCGCTGGCCATCGTCGTCGCGATGGTGCCCGGTGCGATCGCCGCGGGCAGCTTCCGTGGGTTGTGGCGCATGAGCGTCATCGCGACGAGCGCGGGAGCGATCGCCGTGGCGCTCCACGCCCCGTGGGCCCTCGACATGGTGGCGCGAGGCGCGGACTGGTCGACCATGGTGGGCGCTGGCGGCGCCCCGACCTCCGCATCGGTGACCGTGCTCGAGGTCCTGTCCTTCGATACCGGGCCGATCGGCTCGTCGGTGCTGAACGCCGCACTCGTCATCGCCGCCTCCTACGTCCTGCTCGTCGGTCGCGGGTGGCGCCTCGGCTGGGCCGCGCGCGGGTGGTCGGTGGCGCTGGTGTGCTGGGGCCTGGTGCTCGCCGACGGCCGCGGGTGGCTGCCGTTCGACGCGCCGGAGGCTCAGGTGCTGTTCGCACCTGCCGGCGTGATGATGGCGCTCTGCGTCGGCCTCGGCGCCGCGGCGTTCGACTTCGACGTGCGACGGAGGGTCTTCTCGTGGCGCCAGGTCGGCGGCATGGTCGCGCTCACCTGCCTCGCGCTCACCTTCCTGCCAGTGCTGTCCGCCGCGGTCGGCGGACGGTGGGGCATGCCACGCGCCGACCATGCCGAGGCCCTGGCGTTCCTCGACACCGAGGCCGAGGTGAGCTCGTTCCGGGTGCTCTGGCTGGGCGATCCCGGCGTGCTGCCCCTCAGGCCGTGGCCCCTCGACGATCGCGACGACCTCGGGACACCGGTCGGATACGCCACCACGCTCGAGGGCACGCCGGTCTTCCAAGATGGTTGGCCTGGTCCGCCCGAGGCCGATGATGCGCCGCTGCGCACGGCGCTCGACGTGGCCATCGACCTCGACACCACCCGACTCGGGCGCATCCTCGCGCCGGCGGGGGTTCGCTACATCGCGGTCATCGAGAGCACAGCCCCCGCCCCGTACAGCAACGTCGTCTCGCCCGTCCCCGATCGGATCATCGACGCGCTCGAACAGCAGCTCGACCTCGTGCGCATCGAGCTCAACCCCAACATCACCCTCTACCGCAACGACGCGTGGGCGCCAAGGGTGGCCGCACTACCCGCCGGGACCATGCCCGACGCCGAGCCCGATGGTGCAACGGGCTGGATGCGACAGGCGGTCGAGCTCGACCTCGCCTCGGTGGCCGAGCCGGTCGCGAGCACCGACCTCGCCTCGGCGGCTGGCCCGGTCGCGTCCGACTCCGAGGTGTTGGTTGGTTCGTCACCGATCGACGGCTGGTCGGTGTCGGTCGACGGCGAGGCGACCGAGCTGCGCACTGCCCTGGGATGGGCGGTCGTCGCCGACACCGGGGGCGGCGAGGTCGCGTTGGCGTGGACCACCGCGCTCACGCACCGCCTCGCGCTGATCGGCCAGGTCGTGTTGATGATCGTCGTGATCGTGGTGCTCTACCTCACCAGAGCCGAAGCGCGCGACCGCTCGTGGGCACGACGGCGCAGCGCGGCGCGATCGAGCGGCCGCACACGCAGGTCGCGTCGATCCGGCGAGCGCGGCCCCCGCCATCGGAGGGCGACATGAGGGCATCGCGACTTCCCGTCCTCGTCCTGGTGATCGCGGCCTTGGTGCTCGCGGCGCTGTCGGTGCGCACCGACACCGGCGACACCGACGACGTCACCGTGGTCGCCGACGTTCGCACCGAGGCGCCGATGGCCGCACCCGCTGACGCCTTGAGCTCGACGTGGTACTGCGCTGCTGGCTCGGCGGGCGATGTCACCGCTGCCGTCACAGAGCAGGACGCGACGTCGCCCGACGACACGTCGCCCGACGACACAGCGGCCGACGACGCGGCCGCGGACGACGATCCGGAGGCCGA
>CAZBTQ010000082.1:0-2126 GCA_964494405.1 uncultured Iamiaceae bacterium | reverse complement strand
CCGACGACACAGCGGCCGACGACGCGGCCGCGGACGACGATCCGGAGGCCGAGCCCACCGGCCCGGTGCGCGCCGACCACGCCATCACGATCACCAACCTCGGCGGGGAGGAGCGCACCGCGTCGGTCTCGATCCAGCCGGGAACGTCCGAGCCGGTCATCATCGAGGTCCAGGTGCCGCCGGCATCCAGTGAGACCATCGATCTGGTCGACCACGCCCAGGGGCCCGCGGTGGCAGCGCTGGTCGAGGTCGACGGCGGCGACGTGGCCGTGAGCCACCAGCACGTGGGCGATACCGGCATCGACTCGGGGCCGTGCGCCTCGTCGTCGTCGGACGTGTGGCACTTCGCCTGGGGTGACACCTCCGTCGACGCTGCCGAGGTCATCGCCCTGTTCAACCCGTTCCCTGGCGCCGCGGTCGTCGACCTCCGCTTCTCCACCGCAGACGGGATCCGTGAACCTCGGGCACTCACCGGTCTCGTCGTGCCAGGCCACAGCGTGATCGTCGCCGACGTCAGCGCCGAGGTGACCCGCAGGGACCAGGTCGCGGCGACGGTGACGGCACGATCGGGTCGGGTGGTCGCCGAACGGATCCAGGTGGCCGACGGTACCGAGCGTGCGAACGACCTGCCCACGCGCCTGGGCCTCGCGGTCGACCTCGGCACGCCGGCTCCAGCGCTGATGTGGGCGCATCCACACGCCAGGTTCTCGGCCACGACCGGCCAGCAGGTCGTCGTCTACAACCCGACCGACGAACCCGCCGAGGTCGACGTCGAGGTGGCGCTCGACGATGACGTGGTGGGTGGAGTCGAGCCCTTCCAGCTCAGCGTCCGGCCACGCAGCGCCGAGACGATCCGGCTCGCCGACGAACCGCGGCTCGCCGACGTGTTCGGCGAGGACACCGGACGCTTCTCCCTCGTCATCCGCAGCGTGAACGGCGTGCCGGTGGTGGCCGAGGTCGTCACGACCCTGGCGACCCCAGGCTGGACGGCCTCGCCCGGTGGCAACGTGGTGGGGACCACGACGGTGTTCGGCGCGCCGAACCTCGGGGAACCGTCGTCCAACCAGTTGGTCCTGTCGGCCCTCCACGCCGACGAGCCCACCGTCGTGAGGCTCGTGGCCTTCGTCGACGGCGAGCGCGAGGTGGTCGAGGAGGTGTCGATCGATCCGGGATCGCGCCTGGAGATCGACCTGGTCGAGGCTGGCCTCGACGCCGACGCCGATGCCCTGGTCGTCGAGTCGTCGGCGCCGGTCGCCGTCGAGCTGCTCACCATCTGGCCAGATCCCGGCGGCCTGTCGATCCGCACCGGCGTGGTCCGCTTCGATGGCGCGGTGCGGGTGTTCGACCTGCTGGGCTGAGGGCGGCCGGCCGCCCGCCCGCCAGCCAGACGTCTCGCTCAGCCTTGGCCGAGCACCGGTGATCGCGCCACACTCGTGGGGTGGAGCAGCTGGTCGTCGCCCTGGTCGCCGTCGGCATCGCGGTCGTCGTCGCCGCCGTGGTCCGTCGGCGCCAACCCGATGCACCGACCGCGCCCACGACCTACGCCGTACCAGCGCAGCTCGATCGCGGCGACTTCGAGCGCCCGGATGCGCAGTGGTTGGTCGCGGTCTTCAGCTCAGCCACCTGCCTGGCGTGCGCAGACACCTGGGAGAAGGCGTCGGTCCTCGCGTCCGACGACGTGGCGGTGCAGGAGGTCGAGGTCGGCGCCCGCCGCGAGCTGCACGAGCGCTATCGCGTCGAAGGCGTCCCGATGATCGTGATCGCCGACATCGACGGCGTGGTCAGGGCGTCGTTCCTCGGACCGGTGACGGCAACCGACCTCTGGGCCACCGTCGCCGAGCTCCGATCACCTGGTTCGGTGCCTGAAGGGTGTGACCACGGCCAGGGCGACAGCGCGCCCCCCGCCGCGCCCTGAGGTCGTCAGTCGACGGGCCAGAGCCCTGCTGCCGGCGTGAGCTTGTCCTCGTCTGACTCGTCGTCGTCCACGACCCGGTCGGCGATCCTGCGCGACTCGGCCGAGTGCGACGGCCCCGTGTCGGGGATCCGGCCCGCACCGACGGCGATCAGCCGGGTGACCTCGGCGCCGTCGATGGTCTCGAACTCCAACAGCGCGGCGGCCACCAGGT
>CAZBTQ010000081.1:0-11829 GCA_964494405.1 uncultured Iamiaceae bacterium | reverse complement strand
CGCAACCCGGCCACCATCGCCGACAACGTGGGCGACAACGTCGGCGACTGCGCCGGCATGGCCGCCGACCTGTTCGAGTCCTACGAGGTCACCCTCGTCGCCTCGATCATCCTCGGCGTGGCGGCGTTCAACTCGATCGGCGCGCCACCGGAGCTGGGCCTCGTCTTCCCGGTGATCGCCCGGGCGATCGGTGTGCTGGCGTCGATCGTCGGCGTGTTCGCGGTGAGGGCGTCCGAGAAGGACAAGAGCGGCCTGGCACCGATCCGCCGCGGCTTCATCACCGCCGGCATCCTCACCCTGGTCGGCACCGCCGCCGTCGCGTTCACCTACGTGGGCGACAAGGGCCCAGGCGGTGGGCACGAGGGCCTCAAGGTGTTCCTCGCCGTCGCGGTGGGACTCGTCCTCGCCCAGATCGTCAGCTACCTCACCGAGTACTTCACCTCGACCGAGTCGGCGCCGGTCCGCGAGATCGCGGCGTCGGCACGCACCGGCCCGGCCACCACCGTCCTGTCGGGCATCAGCTCGGGACTCGAGTCGTCGGTGTGGGCGATCATCGCCATCGCCGGTGCGCTCGGCGTGGCCATCGTCCTCGGCGGCGGCAACATCTTGTTCTCGCTCTACCTCGTGGCCCTCACCGGCATGGGCATGCTCGCCACCACCGGTGTGGTCGTGTCCGAGGACACGTTCGGGCCCGTGGCCGACAACGCCGCAGGCATCGCCGAGATGTCGGGCGAGTTCGAGGGTGAGGCCGAGCGGATCATGGTGGGCCTCGACGCGGTGGGCAACACCACCAAGGCCGTCACCAAGGGCTTCGCCATCGGGTCCGCGGTCATCGCCTCGGTCGCCCTGTTCGCCTCGTTCATCGAGACCATCGGGGCCGAGCTCGGCCTCGGCCTCGAGGGCAACGAGCTGTTCACCAACGCCGCGACCACGATCAACGTCGCCGACCCGGAGACCTTCATCGGCCTGTTGATCGGCGGTTCGGTGGCGTTCTTGTTCTCGGCGCTCGCCATCCGCGCCGTGGGACGCACCGCGGCGGTGGTCGTGCAGGAGGTCCGCCGCCAGTTCGCCGACGGACTGATCATGAGCGGCGAGAAGCGACCCGACTACGGGCCGGTCATCGACATCTGCACGGCAGCGTCGCTGCGCGAGCTCGCCACCCCGGCGCTGCTCGCGGTGCTCACCCCGGTGATCATCGGCTTCGGCATCAACTACTACGCCCTCGGCGCGTTCCTGGCCGCGGTCATCCTCACCGGCCAGCTCATGGCCAACTTCTTGTCGAACTCCGGCGGCGCGTGGGACAACGCCAAGAAGTACATCGAGGACGGCCACGAGGGCGGCAAGGGCTCCGACGCCCACAAGGCCGCGGTCATCGGCGACACGGTCGGCGACCCGTTCAAGGACACCGCCGGCCCGGCGCTGAACCCGCTGATCAAGGTGATGAACCTGGTCTCGTTGCTGGTCCTGCCCGCGGTCATCGCCCTGCGCGACAACGACGTGCGCTACGTGATCGCCGGCGTCTCGTTGCTCGTCCTCATCGCTGCGATCATGTTCTCGAAGCGCGGTGGCATGACGCTCGACGGCGACCACGAGGGCGAGCCCACCCACGCCGTCAGCCCCGGCGACCCTGCCGACAAGCTGGCGATCGACGCGCTCGACCGTTGGATCAACGACCTCGGCGACGAGGACGCCGACCTCCGCGCGCAGCTCCGCGACGCGCGACGAACGCTCGACGCACCGTGAGGTCCGCGCCTGAACGCCGGGGGCACGTGCTGCCCCTGGCGTTCTCGGCGCTCGGCATCGTCTATGGCGACATCGGCACGAGCCCCCTCTACGCGCTGCGCGAGGCGTTCGAGGGACATGGCCACGAGATGGCGGTCAGCGAGGGCAGGGTCCTCGGGCTGCTCTCGCTCATCATCTGGTCGCTGATCCTGCTCATCGCGGTGAAGTACATCGGCTTCGTCATGCGTGCCGACAACGACGGCGAGGGCGGCATCCTCGCCCTCACCGCGCTCCTCCCCCGCGGCACCTGGGGTGGACGGCGCGTCCTCGTGCTGTGCGGGCTGTTCGGCGCCGCGCTCCTCTACGGCGACGGCATGATCACGCCCGCGATCTCGGTGCTGTCCGCGGTGGAGGGCACCCACGAGCTGACCCACGACCTCGACGACCTCGTCGTGCCGATCGCGGTGGCGATCGTCGTCGGCCTCTTCGCCATCCAGCGGCGCGGCACCGCGGCGGTGGCTCGCCTCTTCGGTCCGGTGATGGCCGTGTGGTTCGTGGTGATCGCGATCCTGGGGCTGCGCCAGATCTCGGCGAACCCCGACGTGCTCGAAGCGATCAACCCCGTCCACGCCGTCCAGTTCCTCGCCGAGAACGGCCTCACCGGGTTCTTGTCGCTCGGCTCGGTGTTCCTCGTGGTCACCGGCGGCGAGGCCCTCTACGCCGACATGGGCCACTTCGGCCGGCGCCCCATCAAGTACGGATGGTTCCTCGTCGTGTTCCCGGCCCTCGTCATCAACTACTTGGGTCAGGGGGCGCTGCTGCTGTCGGACCCCGATGCCATCGAGTCGCCGTTCTTCCGGTTGGCTCCGACGTGGTCGACGCTCCCGCTCGTGCTGCTGGCCACGCTCGCCACCGTCATCGCCTCCCAGGCCCTGATCTCCGGCGTGTTCTCGCTGACGATGCAGGCGTCACAGCTCGGGTACGTGCCGCGCATCAAGGTGCGCCACACCTCCTCGACGGCATCGGGCCAGGTGTACATCGCGGGCGTGAACTGGGCCCTGATGGTGGCCTGCGTGGCGCTCATCGTCGGCTTCGGCTCGTCGGCCGCGCTCGCCGCGGCCTACGGGGTGGCCGTGACCTCCACGATGGTCATCACCACCGTGCTGTTCTTCGTCGTCCTGCGCCGCATCTGGGGGTGGAGCGCGCTTCGGGCCGGCGCGCTGTGCGCGGCGTTCCTGGTCATCGAGGCGGCGTTCCTCACCGCGAACCTGGCCAAGGTGCCCGCAGGGGGCTGGTTCCCGCTCGTGGTCGGTGCCGTCGTGTTCACGTTGATGACGACGTGGAGCACGGGCCGCTCGCTCGTCGGCCAGCGGATCCAACAGGCCAAGGTGCCCCTCGACACGTTCGCCAACAGCCTCCGCCACAGCCCCGAGCCGCCGCGGCCCACGCCCGGGACCGCGGTGTACCTCTACTCCATCCCCGACATGACCCCGCCCGCGCTGCTCGCCAACATCCGCCACAACGACGTGCTCCACGACCAGGTGGTGGTGCTCTCGATCGTCACCGAGGACACGCCGAGGGTGCTCCCCGCGCGCCGGTCCCAGGTGCTGCACGTCGACGGCGGCATGTGGCAGGTCGTCCTGCACTACGGGTTCATGGAGGAGCCGAACGTCCCGCAGGGCCTGGGCGAGGGGACGGCGAGCAGGCTCGGGATCGACACGGCCATCGCCTCCTACTTCCTCGGCGCCGAGTCGCTCGTGGTCACCCACCGACCGGGGATGGCGATGTGGCGGGATCGGCTGTTCACCCTGCTCAGCCGCAACGCGACGTCGGCGGCGACGTACTTCGGCCTCCCGCCGGACCGCACGGTCACCCTGGGCCAGAGCATCGAGCTCTGACCTCGCTGCGCACGGTCCGCGAGCCAGTTCACAAACTCGACACATCGGGGGAACACTCGCGACATCGACCTCCGTCATGCTGCCGCCAGTTGTGAGCGAACCCCTCGCGCACGACCTCGACGTTCGCCACGTCCGGCGATGAACGAAGGGATCTGAGATGGATAGCGGAAGCCTCGCATGGGTGATGACGTCTGCAGCGCTCGTGCTGTTCATGACGCCAGGCCTCGCCCTGTTCTACGGCGGCATGGACAGGAGCAGGAACGTCCTGAACATGCTGATGATGAACTTCTGGTGCATCCTCATCGTGCCCGTGCTGTGGTTCGTGGTCGGGTACTCGCTCGCCCAGGAGCCGTTCGACAACAGCTTCATCGGCGGCCTCGACGCACTGTTCCTGAGCGGCATCGAGCTCGGTGACGGCGGCTCGCTCGCCGTGATCGCCTTCCTCGGCATGTTCGCCAGCATCACCCCGGCACTCATCTCGGGTGCCGTGGCCGACCGCCTCAAGTTCGCGGCGTGGGCGGTCTTCGTGCCCGTCTGGGTGCTCCTGGTGTTCTGCCCCGTGTTCAAGTGGGTCTACGGCGGGTTCCTCGCCGAGCGGGGATCGATCGACTTCGCCGGTGGCACCGCCATCCACGTGAACGCCGGCATCGCCGCACTCGCCTTCGTCCTCATCCTCGGCAAGCGCAAGGGCTGGCCGCAGGAAGGCCACCCGCCGCACTCGATGCCACTCGTCATGATCGGCACCGGCATCCTGTGGTTCGGCTGGTTCGGCTTCAATGCCGGCTCTGCCCTCGGCGCCAACGGCCAGGCCGCCCAGGCGTTCATGAACACCTTCGTCGGCGCCGCCGCCGCGGGCCTCGCATGGGCACTCGTCGAGCGCCTGCGAGACGGGCACTTCACCAACCTCGGTGCCGCCTCGGGCATCGTCGCCGGCCTGGTGGCGATCACCCCGGCCGCCGGCTTCGTCTCGGGCCCCGCCCCGCTGGTCATCGGTGCGCTCGCCGGCGTCGTCTGCTGCCTCGCCGTCGGGCTCAAGACCAAGCTCGGCTACGACGACGCCCTCGACGTCGTCGGCGTCCACTTCGTCGGCGGCCTCGTCGGCTCCCTGCTGATCGGCTTCTTCGCCAGCCCCGAGTTCTTCGGCGGGGAGTGGGACAAGGGCATCTTCTACGGCGGCGACGCCAGCCTGCTCTTCGAGCAGGCACTCGCCAACGGCGTCACGATCATCTACTCGTTCATCGTGACGGCGCTGATCGTGCTCGCCATCAAGGCCACCATCGGCCTCAGGATCGACCCGGAGATCGAGGCCTCGGGCCTCGACAGCGCCGAGCACGCCGAGACCGCCTACCACGACTCCGCTGCCGCAGCGCACCTGTGACGGCAATGACGATCGAACGACAGGAGACGACATGAAGCTGGTCACCGCCATCGTGAAGCCCTTCCAACTGGACGAGGTCCGGACCGCGCTGCAGGGAGCCGGCGTGACCGGCATGACCGTCAGCGAGGTCCAGGGCTTCGGACGCCAGAGCGGCCACACCGAGACCTACCGGGGCACCGAGTACAAGGTGGACTTCGTCCCGAAGGTCAGGATCGACCTCGTGGTCGACGACGCCCAGGTCGACGGGATCGTCGACGCCATCGTGGCGTCGGCCGCGACCGGAAAGATCGGCGACGGCAAGATCTGGGTCACCGAGGTCGACTCGTTGGTGCGGATCCGCACCGGCGAGCGCGGCGCCGACGCCATCTAGCGAACAGCACCACCAAGAGGCGATGCCCGGGTCTACGTGGCCCGGGCATCGTCGCGCTCGCCCGCGGCGTGCACCACCACACCGTGCAGCCAGAGCAGCCCGGCGTCATCGCGCACGCGACGCAGCACGGCCACCCGGATCTCGGAGTCGAACGGGAGCTCGTGCACCTCGACGCCGAACGCGTCGGCGTGCGCGACCGCCAGCCGGCGCGGGGCGAGGGCCACCACGTCGGTGCGGGCGACGACCGGTAGTGCGACGAGGAACCGGGGCACCACCGCCACGACTCGTCGGGCGGGCGCACCGGTGAGCCGTTCGATCTCGGTGCTGCGAGGGTCGCCGCTGACCGAGATCTGCACGTGGTCGAGCGACGAGAAGACCTCCGTGGTGAGCCCACCGGCCACGGCGGGATGACCGCGCCTGGCGACCAGGCAGTACCGGTCGTCGTCGAGCTCGTGGCGGGTGACGTCGGCGGGCAGGCGCGGACCGAAGCGGCCGACCGCGAGGTCGATCTCACCGTGCTGGAGGGCCTGGACCGCGTCCTGGCCGAGGAGCTGCTCGAAGGTGACGGTCGCCTCGGGCGCCTCGGATCCGAACGTCGCGACGACGCTCGGCGCGAGCACCGTCGACACGTGGTCGGGCGCCGCGATGCGGAAGTGCCGGTCGGTGCGCGCAGGATCGAAGTCGGTGCCCGCTCCCAGCACCTCGGCCATGGCGTCGAGGATCTCCTCGACCTGCGGGAGCAGCGCCAGCGCGTGCCGTGTCGGTTCGAGCCCGTGGGGACGTCGGACGAACAGGGGGTCGTCGAACACGATCCGCAGGCGGCCGAGTGCGTGGCTCACCGCCGACTGGCTCATCCCGAGGCGGCTCGCCGCGGCGGTGGTCCGACGCTGGCGCAGCAGCTCCCGCAGCACCAGGAGGAGCGACCCGTCGAGCTGTCTGATCTTGTTGTCGTCGATATCAGACATGCAGAGGTTTCCGTTCCATCGATCGGCTTGCCATCGTAGGGTCACCCGATGAGAGCCGTGCTGATCAACGACTACGGGCCCGTCGAGAACCTCGCCATCGGCGAGGTCGACGAGCCCGAGCTGGGCGAGCGTGACGTGCTGGTCGCCGTCGAGTTCGGTGGCCTGCGCTGGGGCGACATCATGCAGCGCAACGGCTTCCCGTCCCGCGCCCGCCCCACGCCCTTCGTCGCCGGTCAGGAGGCGGCGGGCACCGTCGTGGCGGTCGGGCCGGGGGTTCGCAGGGTCGCGGTGGGTGACCGGGTGGTGGCGCTGCCCGCGGGGGGCGCGTGGGCCGAGCGCACCGTTGCCCACGAGGCCCGCGTGACGGTCGTGCCCGACCACGTGGCGCTCGATGCCGCACTCGCCTACCCGGTCAACCTGTTGACCGCCTACTACGCCGTCAACGTGTGGGGCCGCGTCCAGCCCAACGAGCGCGTGCTGCTCCACGCCGCAGCCGGCGGCGTCGGGCTCCTGGCGTTGCAGATCATGAAGCGGCGGCTCGACGACGTCACCGTCGTCGCCGTCGTCGGCGGCGACGAGAAGGCGGCGGTGGCCCGCCACAACGGCGCCGACCACGTGATCGATCGCACGACCACCGACTACGTGGCCGCCGTGGAGGAGATCTTCGGCCCGAAGGCGACCGGGTTCGCCACCGGCGGACGGCAGGGCGGCGGCGTCGACGTCTCGCTCAACGGCGTGTCGGGTCCGACCCTGTCCACCGACTACAAGGTCATCCGCAAGCGAGGCCGCTGGGTGATCTACGGGTGGGCCGCCGGGCGGGGCGAGCTCGACACCAGCAAGTTCGGCTACGACGGCATCACGCTGATGCCGTTCTCGAGCATCGCGTGGACCGGTACTCCCGAACACGCCGAAGGCCTGGACTTCGTGAAGGACTGGCTGGCGACCGAGGACCTCATCGTGCCCACCGTCCACCCTCTCGACGAGGTCGTCGAGGTGGAGCGGGCGATGGAAGACGGGCGCACCATCGGCAAGGTCGTGTTCTCGCTGTGAGCGCCACGACGGGACCGCTGTCGGGGATGCAGCTCGTCGACCTCACGCGCACGCTCGACTCCGAGGATCTGGACCGCCTGCCCGACGCGGTGAAACCGTCGTCGAGCGTGCTCGTCCCCCAGGTCGACTACACCGCGCCCGACGGGCGGGGCGTGGCGGTGATGAGCGCCCTGTTCGACTGCACCGCCGAGGATCTGCCCGACGGTGAGGGTTGGGGTGAGGAGCGGCTCACCATCAACTCCCACATCGGCACCCACGTCGACGCTCCCCTGCACTACGGCTCGACCTGCGAGGGAGCCCCCTCGCGCACGATCGAGGCCATCGGGCTCGATGAGCTCCTGTGCGACGGGATCGTCCTCGACCTGCGGGGGGAGGTGGAGCCGGGCCAGGCGATCTCGGTCGAGGCGCTCGACGGCGCCTTGGCCGAGGTCGGCGCGCCGGTGACCCCCGGCTGCGCCATCCTCCTGCGCACCGGGATGGAGGCCTGGTCCCTGTCGGACCTGGCGTTCTACCGGTACCCGGGGATGTCCAGGGAGGGCACCCTGCACCTGTCGGCGATGGGCGCCAAGGTGCTCGGCACCGACGCGCTCGGCTGGGATCGGCCCTTCGCCGTGATGCGGCGAGCGTTCCGCGACACCGGTGACCGCAGCCAGATCTGGGATGGCCACTTCGCCGGGCGCGACCGCGAGGTCTTCATCGTCCAGCAGCTCACGAACCTGGCCGCGCTCCCGTCGTCGGGGTTCACGGTGGGCTTCTTCCCGGTGAAGTTGGCCCACTGCAGCGCGGCACCGGCCCGTGTCGTGGCGTTCGTCCCCGCGACCTGAACCCTCCTCCCGACCCAGCTCAGGCGTCGACGAGCTCGCCGACCGGCTCGTCGTCGCCTGCGTCGTCGGCGGGCGAGTTGTCGACGGTGCCCTCGACGTCGATGGTCGGCAGGAAGCGGTCGAGCCAGCGTGGCAGCCACCAGTTGCGGTCGCCCAGCAGCTCCATCGTGGCGGGCACGAGCAGCATGCGCACGATCGTGGCGTCGAGGAAGATCGCAGTCGCCAACCCGGTGCCCATCAGCTTCACGACCCGGTCCTGCTCGAGGATGAAGCTGCCGAAGACGAACACCATGATCGCCGCCGCCGCGGTGATGACCTTGGCCGTCATCGCCAGGCCGTCGGCCACCGAGGTGTGGGCGTCGCCGGTGCGGTGCCATTCCTCACGGACCCGCGACAGAAGGAACACCTCGTAGTCCATCGACAGGCCGAACACGATGGCGAACAGCATCATCGGCGCCCACGGCTCGATCGGCGCCGGGTACACGCCGGTGATGTCGGACAACCAACCCCACTGGAACAGCGCGACGATCACGCCGTACGCAGCGCCGATCGACAACAGGTTCATCAGGACGGCCTTGAGCGGGACGAGCACCGACCGGAACACGACCATCAGCAACAGGAACGACAGCGTGAGCACCGCGCCGAAGAAGAACGGCATGCGGCCGGCGAGGTAGTCGGCGAAGTCGACGCTGACCGCGACGGCACCGGTGACCAGGACGTCGACCCCGTGGGCGTCTTCGACCGCCGGCAGCACCTCGGTGCGGAGCCGCTGGACCAACTCGGTGGTGGCTTGGGCCTGCGGGCCGCTGGTGGGCACCAACGTCCAGAGGACCGCGGACGGGTCGTCGGGATCGTTCGGCTGGGCCGGTGACACGAAGGCGACGCCGGGGTCGGCCATCGCAGCCTGGGCGACCTCGTCGAGCACGGCGGGGTCGGTGCCCGCCGGCAGCTCCATCGCGAGCAGGAACGGCCCGTTGAAGCCCTCGCCGAACCCGTCGACCAGCAGCTCGTAGGCCTGGCGCGTGGGGCTGTCCTCGGGGAAGTTGCTCTCGTCGGAGAAGCCGAGTCGCAGGCTGAAGACGGGTACGGCGAGCAGCATGAGCAGCGCCGCGCTCCCGATGGCGACCCGCCACGGCCGGTGCTGGACGAACCGGCTCCACCGGTAGGCGAACGTCTCGCGGAGTGGCCTCTGTGGCCGCCGGGGCACCTCCCGCTTCAGCGGTCCGACGAAGAGCCCGAGCACCAGGACCACGACCGCCAGGGGGAAGGCGAACGTGAGCGGCGTGATGCCGAGGCCGACGCCGACCAGCGCGATCGCGACCAGGCCCGCGGCGATGAGGCCACGCCACCTGGTCAGCTCGACCCTGTGGCCTGCGAAGCCGAGCAGCGCCGGCAGCAGGGTGAGCGACGCGACGACGGTGACCGCCACGACCGATGCCGCGGCGATCGCGAGGCCCTCGATGAACGCCACCTGCATGATCAACATGCCGAGCAGCGAGATGACCACGGTGACGCCGGCGAAGAGCACCGAACGGCCGGCTGTGTCGAGGGCGATCGTCACCGACTCGCGCACCGTGTGCCCGGCGTGGAGCTGCTCGCGGTAGCGGGTGACGATGAGCAGCGCGTAGTCGATGCCCACGCCGAGGCCGATCATGATGCCGAGGAACGTCGCGAACTCGGGGACCGAGAAGATGTTGCTGAGCAGGGCGACGACCGTGGTGCCGAGCCCGATGCCGAACAGGGCGACGCCGACCGGCAGGCCCATGGCCAGCACCGATCCGAAGGCCAAGATCAAGATGACGATGGCGAACGCGAGGCCGAGGATCTCCGATGACGGCTCCTGGAACTCGGCGAAGATGAACCCGCCGAGGTGGACGTCGAGCCCCTCGACCTCGGGCAGGTCCTCGACCAGCTCGGCGCGGATCTCCTCGACCGCCGGGAAGGAGATGTCCTCGGGGAACTCGACGTTGGCATAGGCGATCCTGCCCGCCTCCGGGCCCTGCGACGCGATGAGCCGCTCGCCACCCTCGGCGAAGGGGCTCTGCACCGAGATGACCTCGTCGAACGACGCCACCTCGTCGAGGAACGCCGTCATCGCCTCCTGCACCTGGGGGTCGTCGACCCCTTGCTCGGCCCGGAAGACGACCGTGCCGGTGATGCCGGTTCCCTGGCCGCCGAACGAGTCCTCGAGCACCTCGAACCCTTGCTGGGACTCGACGTCTGGCATGTCGAACTCGTCGCGGAAGCCGGTGCCGACGGCGCTCTGCATGGCGCCGCCGACGATGAGCGCGGCGACCCATGCGACCAGTACGAGCTTTCGATGATCGTGGCACCACGATCCGAGTCGTGCGAACACTGGCAGACCTCCGGTGGGGGTGGACATCGGTCTGACGTTGCGAGAGCCGTCGACTCATCGCCGCCGTATCGACGAATCTTCGCGCCGGGGTGTGACAGCGAACGATGGGGTTATCCCCCGTCGTCCGGTCGGGTTCACGCCACCGCTGCGACCGCCCGGTTCCATCGGTGCAGCGGCACCAGCACCAACACGGCGACCGAGCACATGATGACCCCGTAGACCACGAGCGGCAGGTCGCCGATGACGAGCCCGTACCCACCCCACACGACGCCGTCGACCGCCGCCACGACATAGGTGCCAGGCGCCAGCCCGGAGAGATCGGTCCCGCGCCAGGCCTCCACCACCTGGGGCAGGAACTGGACCCCCACCGCCAGGGCCAGGACCGTGCCGAGCGCCGTCCAGCCCGCGGCGACGACGAGGAGCGCGCCGAACGCCGCGACGACGGCGGCCACGCCGATGCCGGACCGGTTCCCTCGGCTCACGAGCAGGATGCCGACGGCGCCGTAGCCCATGGCGTAGACGGCCGACAGGACCAGCAACGGCAGCAGTCCCTGCGCTGCGCCGTAGGCGAGCCAACCGGCGTTCAGGGCGAAGCCGAGCCACGTGGTGGAGCCCGAGACGCCGGCGATGCGCCCGCCGCGCAGCACCCGCAGGACCTGGGGCACCGGTTGGACGATGGCGAGGACCAGCGCCATCGCGGTGAGGATCGGCTCGAGCACGCCGCCAGTGAACCAGCGCCGCCCCTCGTCCGGCAACGATGCGCCCCGTGGGGGCGGCCGCGGATAGCGTCTGCGAACCGATGTCGCCCCTGGAAGCCATCACCGTCGTCGCCGCCGGCCTCGCCGCGGGCACCGTCAACACGGTGGTCGGCTCGGGCAGCCTCATCACCTTTCCGACGCTGCTCGCGGTCGGCTACCCGTCGGTGACGGCCAACGTGTCGAACAACATCGGCCTCGTCCCCGGCTCGATCAGCGGCGCCTACGGCTTCCGGCGCGAGCTGGTCGGCCAACGGGGCCGGGTGCGCCTGCTCGCCACCGCATCGGCCCTCGGCGGGCTGCTCGGCGGCATCCTGCTGCTCACGCTGCCGTCGTCGGTGTTCGACGCGGTGGTGCCCGTCCTCATCCTCGTGGCGGTCGCGCTGATGGCCGTGCAGCCCCACCTCGCGATGTGGGTCGCATCACGGCGCAACGAGACGGCCCGAGACGTGGGTCTGGCGCCGCTGGCCATCGTGTTCGCGTCGGGGATCTACGGCGGCTACTTCGGCGC
>CAZBTQ010000080.1:0-11871 GCA_964494405.1 uncultured Iamiaceae bacterium | reverse complement strand
CCACTCCATCGGCCGATCCTGTAGAGGACGGAACGGCGCGCGAGTGCTGATCCTGCGGCGCGCGACAGCGTGTCGCCCTCCCCGCTGACACCACCCGAGAGGACTTCCATGCCCAGCACGATCGCCGTCATCGGCACGGGTTACGTCGGGCTCACCACTGGCGCGTGCTTCGCCTCGCTCGGACACGAGGTGATCTGTGCCGACATCGACGCAGCGAAGGTCGAGCGGCTGCAGCGAGGCGAGATCCCGATCCTGGAGGACGGCCTCGACCGACTCGTCACCGAGGGGATCCGATCGGGTCGGCTCACGTTCGTGGTCGGCGCGGCGGAAGCAGCCAAGAAGGCAGAGTTCCACTACCTCTGCGTGCCGACGCCCCAGGGCCTCGACGGCTCGGCCGACCTCAGCTACATCGAGGCTGCCGCCGCCGAGATCGGCCCGGTGCTGGCGCCCGAGTCCGTCGTGGTCAACAAATCGACCGTGCCCGTCGGCTCGACCCGCGTCGTCGAGCGGGCGCTCGGACGCAGCGACGTCTTCGTCGTGTCGAACCCCGAGTTCCTCCGCGAGGGCACCGCGGTCACCGACTTCTTGAAGCCCGACCGGGTCGTCATCGGCGCCGACGACCAGGCGGCCGCGGTGCGGGTCGCCTCCCTCTACGTGGGCATCCCGGCCCCGATCATGGTCACCGACCCCGCGTCGGCCGAGACCATCAAGTACGCCGCCAACGCGTTCCTCGCCACCAAGCTCTCGTTCACCAACGCCGTCGCGGCGATCTGCGAGGCGGTGGGCGCCGATGTCAACGACGTGATGCTCGGCATCGGCTACGACAAGCGCATCGGCCAGGAGTTCCTGCGCCCGGGCCCGGGTTGGGGCGGCTCGTGCTTTCCAAAGGACACGCGTGCGCTCGCCCACATCGCCGAGAACGCCGGGTACGACTTCTTCTTCCTGAAGGGCGTGCTCGAGGTGAACGAGGAGCAGTTCGACCGGGTGGCCGACAAGATCGCCCGCCTCGCCGGCGGCTCGGTCGACGGCAAGACGGTCGCGGTGTGGGGGCTCACGTTCAAGGCACGCACCGACGACCTTCGCGACTCGCCGTCGCTCGAGATCATCAAGCGGCTCAACGAGCGTGGTGCCCGCGTCGTCGGGTACGACCCCGCCGTGTCGGTGGCGCCCGAGGGCGTCGAGCTGGTCGATGATCCATACGCCGCCTGCGAAGGCGCCGACGTGTTGGCCCTGCTCACCGAGTGGGACGACTTCAAGTGGCTGGACTTCGACAAGGTCCACGAGCTGATGGCCAGCCCGAACGTGCTCGACGGTCGCAACCTGCTCGATCGCTCCGCGCTCAAGCGCATCGGCTTCACCTACGACGGCATCGGGCGCAGCTGATGGGGCGGGTCGTCGTCACCGGTGGGGCAGGCCTGATCGGTTCCACGCTCATCGCTCGACTCCTCGACCGTGGCGACCAGGTGGTGTGCGTCGACAACCTGGTCACGGGCTCCTGGGAGAACATCTCGTCGTGGGTCGACGACGGCGACATCGAGTTCGTCCACCACGACGTGAGCAAGCCGTTCGAGATCCAGGGCGAGGTCGATGCGGTCATGCACCTCGCGAGCCCCGCGTCGCCCAAGGACTTCTCCGAGATCCCGATCCAGATCATGAAGGTCGGCGGGCTCGGCTCGCACAACACCCTCGGGCTGGCGCGGGCGAAGGGTGCCCGGTTCTTCCTCGCCTCCACCAGCGAGGTCTACGGCGACCCGCTGGTCCACCCGCAACCCGAGACCTACTGGGGCAACGTCAACCCGATCGGGCCGAGGGGCGTGTACGACGAGGCGAAGCGCTTCGCCGAGGCGATGACGATGGCATACCACCGGATCCACGGCCTGGACGT
This sequence comes from uncultured Iamiaceae bacterium, assembly GCA_964494405.1. Taxonomy (GTDB): domain Bacteria; phylum Actinomycetota; class Acidimicrobiia; order Acidimicrobiales; family SKKL01; genus Actinomarinicola. Next base: position 9,986 of record CAZBTQ010000080.1, on the reverse strand, counting down.
ACGCATCATCCGCATCTTCAACACCTACGGGCCCAAGATGCGCCTCGAAGACGGCAGGGTCGTGTCGAACTTCCTGGTCCAGGCGCTCCAGAACCGGCCGCTCACGATCTACGGCGACGGCACCCAGACGCGCAGCTTCTGCTACGTCGAGGACGAGGTCGAAGGGATCCTGCGCCTCCTCGACTCCGACCACGTCGGGCCGATGAACATCGGCAACCCGAACGAGTTCACGATGCTCGAGCTCGCCGATGTCGTGCGCGAGGTCACGGGCCGCAACGTCGACGTCGTGTTCGAGCCGCTCCCGGTCGACGACCCCACCCAGCGCAAGCCCGACATCACCCTCGCCCGCGAGGTGCTCGGGTGGGAGCCGACCATCGAGCTGCGAGAGGGCCTGGCCGCCACCGCCGAGGCGTTCGCCCGCCGGATGGGCGTCTCGGGCTAGCCGTCCCCGTCGATGATGGCGTCGAACCTGGGCAAGGTCACTGCGTCGCTGTAGCAGGAGTGGAACGCCGACCTTGCTGCGTCGGACAGGTGACGGCGGTGCTCTGGATCATCGCGAAGCCGGTCGATCGCGGCGACGAGGCCATCGGTGTCGCCGTTGCGAAGCGACACCCCGCACCCGCTCCGCACGATGGCGTCGTCGACGTTGGTCCCCTCGGGGCCGACGTAGAGGATGGGCAGGCCGGCCGCGAGGCACGAGTGGAGCTTGCTCGGGCTCATGACGCCCTTCGACCGGTCGTCGAGGGTGATGAGGGCGGCGTCGGCGCCGACGAGGATGCGAGGCGTGAGCGCCTTGTCGACGTAGCCGCGCAGCACCAAGGGGTTGTGGTGGGTCTGGCCGAGCGCAGCGGCAGCGGTCTCGAGCTCTGGCCAGCGCACGCCACCGCCGACGAACAAGAGCGCGGTGCGGCCGTCGTCGAGGCGGCCGGCAGCTTCGACCACGGTGTCGAAGCGATGTCCTGTGCCGGTGTTGCCGAGGTACGCGACGACGAACCGACCGTCGAGCGCCGGCTCGTCGAAGCCGTCCCACCGTGGCGCGGCGGCGATGCGCTCGGGCAGGTCGGCGGGTTCCCAGTTCGGGATGAGCGTCGTGGGTGGCGGTGAGCTGCCGCCGTAGCGCGACCAGAGCAGCTCCCGCATGGCCTCGTCGAGCACGACCAGGTGGTCGAGGCGGGGGTACAGCGCCCGGTTGACCGCCCGCAGCACCTTGGCCAGCCAACCCGACGGATCGAGCTGTCCGAACCGCTCGGCGACGTCGGGGTACACGTCCATGCTCCAGAGCACGACGCGCGTGTCGCGTCGCAACGCCTTGTGCGCCATGGCGGCGAGTGCGATGTACGGCGGTGTCGTGAGCGACACGACCACGTCTTGTCGGGGCAGCGTGAGGAGTCGGACCCATGCGCCGGCGCTGAAGCCGACGTAGCCCTCGAGGCGGGTGAGGATGCTGGACTTGCCTCGCCCCGAGGTGCGCATGCGCACGACGCGGATCTGGCCTGGCCCTCGCCCGAGTGGCAGCTCGTCGAGCGCAGACGCCTCGGTCGCGGCGTCGGCGGGCGTGACGTAGTCGCCCTTCGAGGTGACCACGACGACCTCGTCGCCCTGCTCGGCGCGGTGGCGTGCGAGCGACGCCGCCAGGTGCGCGGTGGGCGCGAGGTCGGGAGGGAAGAACTGGTTGACGATGGTGACGCGCACGGCGGTCAGGCGCCGACGCGCGCACGTGCCGCGGCGACCATCTCCTCGACGATCTCGGGCAGCGAGTACCGCATCTCCCAGCCCGGGAAGTGGGCTCGGAACTTCGCCATGTCGGTGTAGTAGCAGATGTGGTCGCCGACCCGAGGGGTGTCGTCGAAGCTCAGCACCGGACGCGTGCCCGACTGCTCAGCGATGAGCTCGACGCACTCGAGGTTGCTGGCGGCGTTGACCCGCCCGCCGCCGAGGTTGTACATCTCGCCGGGTCGGGGGTCCTGGGCGAAGGCCCACAGCGCACCGACGACGTCGGCGCTGTGGATCTGGTCGCGGACCTGCTTCCCCTTGTAGCCGATCATCGTGTACGGCCCTTCGGCGACGGCCTGGGCCACCAGGTAGCTGAGGAAGCCGTGCAGCTCGACGCCGGCGTGGTGCGGCCCGGTCAGGCAGCTCGCCCGGAACGCCCCGGTGCGAAGGCCGAAGTTCCGCCCGTACTCCTGCACCATGAGATCGGCAGCGACCTTCGATGCGCCGAAGACCGAGTGCACGCACCCGTCGATCGACAGGTCCTCGGTGATGCCCTCGGCGGTGAGGCCAACGACGTCGGAGCCCGGCGCGTAGTCGTACCGGGTGTCGAGCTCGACCAGCGGGAGCCGGTTGGGGTTGTCGCCGTACACCTTGTTGGTGCTCATGAACACGAACACGGCGTCGGGCGTGTGGCGCCGGCACGACTCGAGCAGGGCGAGGGTGCCGCCCGCGTTGACGTCGAAGTCGTCGAGCGGCCGGGTCGCAGCGAGGTCGTGGCTGGGCTGGCCCGCCATGTGGACCACCAGCTCTGGGCGCAGGGTCCGGAAGAGGTCATCGACCGCCGAACGATCGCGAACGTCCAGGTCGCGGTGGGTGAAGCGGGTGGTGGTGGCCTCGAGCCGCTGGCGGTTCCACGTCGTGTCGCCGCGAGGCCCGAAGAAGTCGGCGCGCATGTTGTTGTCGACGCCGGTGACCTCGAAGCCGAGACCGTCGAAGAACTGGACGGCCTCAGAGCCGATCAGGCCGGAGCTACCGGTGACGAGGACGCGCATGGCGGGCGAGCCTACCGGCCGCCTCTCCCACCCGGGTCGCGACAGCGCGCGAGACTCGCAGTTCCATGCGTGTGGCCATGACCCTCGAGCAGTGCTGGCACCGCGTGCCGGGCGGTACGGCGCGCGCCGCCATCGAGCTGGCCGGGGTCCTCCACGATCGAGGCAACGTCGAGGTCGTCGGCGTGTCGGCGGCACACGGTCGTCGGCCCCCTGCGCCGTGGAACCCTCCGGTGCCCGTCGAGAGCATGGCGATGCCGCGCCTCGCGCTCTACGAGTCGTGGCACCACCTCGCCCGGCCCCACGTGGAGCGCGCGACCGGGCCGGTCGACGTGGTGCACGCCACCGGGGTCGTCGTCCCGCCGCGCTCGGCACCGCTCGTCGTCACCGTGCACGACCTCGCCGTGCTGCACGACCCCGACCAGTTCACTCGACGGGGTGTCGCGTTCATGCGCAAGGCCATCGAGCTCACCGCGGAGCGTGCCGACCTGGTGCTCTGCTCGAGCCGCGCCACGCTCGACGACTGCCGGGTCCAGGGGTTCGAACCCGGCAAGCTCCGCCTCGTGCCGCTCGGCGTGCGGGACCAGCGCGCCACGCCCGCCGACGTCGAGCGGATGCGCCGCATCCACCGCCTCAGCCAGCGCTACGTCCTGTTCGTCGGCACCCTCGAACCTCGCAAGAACCTGTCGGGCCTGCTCGAGGCCTTCCGCCAGGTCATCCGCTCGCCCGAGCACGACGACGTCGTGCTGGTCGTCGTCGGTCCTGAAGGGTGGGGCGAGGACCTCATGCCGGCGATGGAGAGCCTGGGCGACCGTTGTCGTCCCGTCGGCTTCGTCCCTCCTGCGGATCTCAGGGCGCTGTACGCCGGCGCCGAGGTCTTCTGCTACCCGAGCCTGCTGGAAGGGTTCGGGCTGCCCGTGCTCGAGGCCATGGTGCAGGGGGCTCCGGTGGTGACCTCGACGGGGACCGCCACCGAGGAGCTGGTCGAAGATGGCGCGGGCATCGCCGTCGCGCCGCAGGATCCCACCGCGATCGCCACCGCCATCTCCGAGGTGCTCTCAGACTCCCAGCTCGCCTCCTGCCTGTCCGACGCCGGACGCCACCGGGCCGAGATCTACAGCTGGTCGCACACGGCCGAGCTGGTGGAGGCCGCCTACCGCGAGCTCGCGTCGTGACCCGGCGCGTCGGCATCAACCTGTTGTGGCTCGTGCCCGGCGTGGTCGGTGGATCGGAGGTGTCGACGGTGACCACGCTGCGGGCGTTGATGGCCGACCGCCCCGCCGATCTCGACCACGTGCTGTTCGTGCTCGACCCCTTCGCCGAGACCTACCCCGACATCGTCGCGGCGTTCGAGACCCACGCCATGGGCCTGTCGGGCGCGCTCAAAGGAGCACGGGTCGGCATCGAGCAGACCTGGCTGCCCGCCCAGGCCCGACGGCTCGGACTGGCTGCGCTGCACCACCTCGGGGGAACGTCCACCCTGGTCGGCGGCCCGTCGAGTGTCGTGTCGATCCACGACCTCCAGCCCTTCGACCTGCCGGAGAACTTCCATCCGGCCAAACGTGCCTGGCTCCGCGTCGCGGTGCCGCGGTCGGTGCGGCGGAGTCGGGTCGTGTTGACGCCGAGCGAGTGGGTGCGCCAGACCGTCATCGACCGCTTCGACGTCGACCCAGGCCGGGTGCGCAGCGTCCCCCACGGTCTGCCCGAGCTCGACGACGGCACCGACGCATCGACGTTGCGCGAGCGCTACGACCTCCGAGGCGACGTCGTGCTCTACCCGACCATCACCTATCCCCACAAGGACCACGTGACCCTGGTGCGGGCGTTCGCGCGCGCAGCGCGAGGGCGCGATGCGACCCTGGTGCTCACCGGCGGGGAAGCGGGCGCCGAAGCGGACGTGCGCGCCGCCATCGCGGCGTCCGGCGTGGCTGATCGCGTCCGTCGAACCGCGGCGGTGCCCCGAGCCGATGTCGTCGGCTTGGTCGACATGGCCTCGGTCGTCGCGGTGCCGTCCCGCTACGAGGGCTTCGGCATCCCGGCCCTGGAAGCGATGGCCCGTGGCCGAGCCGTCGTCGTCAGCGACGCGGGGGCGCTGCCCGAGGTCGTCGGCGAGGGGGGTGTCGTCGTGCCGGCAGGCGACGTCGATGCGTGGGCATCCGAGCTGGCCGCCCTGCTCGACGACCCGGCCCGGCGCGGGAGCATCGGCGTGGCAGGCCGCCAGCGAGCTACTGCGTTCAGCCCCGCTGCCAACCTGGCGGGGACGCTCGACGCCCATCGGGAGGCGGCCGGGTGACGGGTCGAGCGCCCGTCGGCGAGGGGTAGGGTGGCCGCCCGATGACCGACTCGATCCGCCTTCCCGCCGTCCCCACCTCACGAGGTGATGCGTGGACGCGGTGATCCTCGTCGGTGGGTTCGGCACCCGCCTGCGCCCGCTCACGCTCACTACTCCGAAGCAGATGCTGCCGGTCGCCGGCGCCACGATGCTCGAACGGGTCGTGGCCCACCTGGGTCGCCATGGCGTCGACCGTGCCATCCTCGCCCTCGGGTACCGACCGGACGTGTTCACCGAGGCGTTCCCCGAGGGACGCGTCGCCGGGGTCGAGCTCGTCTACGCCGTCGAACCCGAGCCCCTCGACACCGGTGGCGCCATCGGCTTCGCCGCGCGGTTGGCGGGCGTCAGCGACACGTTCGTGGCTGTCAACGGCGACGTCCTCACCGATCTCGACGTGTCCGAGCAGATCGCCATCCACCACAGCACCGGCGCCGAGGGCACGATCGCGCTCACTCCGGTCGACGATCCCTCCCGCTTCGGGGTCGTCCCGATCGACGAGCACGGCAAGGTCGTCGCGTTCATCGAGAAGCCGCCGGCGGCCGAGGCACCGAGCCGCTGGATCAATGCCGGCACCTACGTGCTCGAAGCGTCAGTGCTCGACCGCATCGAACCGGGCCGCAAGGTCTCGATCGAGCGGGAGGTCTTCCCGGCGATGGTCGCCGACGGCACGCTCTACGCGATCGAGCGCGACGGGCGCTGGGTCGACGCGGGGACACCCGAGGCCTACCTCGATGCGACGCTCGCGCACTGCGATGGTCGTGCCGCCTCCGAGCCGTCGGTCGCTCCCGATGCGCTGGTGCACGACACCGCGACGGTGCGGCGGTCGTGGATCGGCAGCGGCGCGGTCGTCGGCGCCGGTGCCGTCGTCGAGGGCTCCCTGCTGATGGAGGGAGCGTGGGTCGGCGAGGGCGCGACCGTTCGGCGCTCGATCCTGGGTCCGCGCGCGTTCGTGGGGGCCGGTGCGACGCTCGACGCCCACACGGTGGTGGGGGAGGGGGCGCAGGTGCACGCCGGTGCCGCGTTGAGCGACGCACGGGTACCGCCCGAATCCGAGTGAGGACCCTGGTCGCAGGTGGGGCCGGGTTCATCGGCTCGCACCTGGTCGATCGGCTGCTTGTCGAGGGCCACGACGTCGACGTCGTCGACGATCTGTCGGGCGGATCGCTCGCCAACCTCGGCGAGGCGCGGGCCCAGCGCACCGGTCGCCTCAAGATCCACCAGGTCGACGTACGCGACCCCGACGTCGCGAGCCTCGTCGTCCAGCGATCGCCCGACGTCGTCTACTTGCTCGTCCGTGGCGACGACGCCGACGACGTCACCTCGGCCGAGCGGCGGTTGCTCGGCGGCGTGCGCATCCTCGACGCGGCACGACGGGCGGGCGCCGACAAGGTCGTGGTCACGGGGAGCGCTGCGCTGTACGGAGCGCCGCCGGCCGCGTCGCTGCCGGTGCGGGAGTCCGAGATCGCCGCGCACGACGGGGCATCGGCGGTGCAGATGGCGTTGCTGGCCTACCTGAACGCGTACCGAGAAGCCCACGGCGTCGAGTTCACGTTCCTGGTTCTCGGGTCGGTGTACGGACCCCGACAGCGCCACGGCGTCGTCGCTGAACTGGTGGCGCGGGCGTGGACGGGCGAGGCGACGACGATGCACGACGACGGTGGCCAGACCCGCGACCTGGTGTTCGTCGACGACGCCGTCGACGCCTTGGTGCGCGCAGCCGAGCGCGGGAGCGGGCTGGTGGTCAACGTCGGCACCGGCATCGAAACCCCGATCGCCGACCTCCACCGCCTGGTCGTCGAGGCCGTCGCCGCCGCCGGTGGCCCCGCGTCGAACGCGCGCAAGGGCGGGCGATCGTCGCAGGGGCGGGGCCTGGTGCGCCTGGCCCTCGACCCCGGCCGCGCTCGCATCCAGCTCGGATGGACGCCGTGGACGAGCCTCGGCGAGGGCCTCGCCCACGCTGTCGACGCCGCCCGCCCCTGACCCGCTGCTCGCGACAGCGCGGGCCCCTTCCCCCGTTCGTTGAGCACGGAGCGGCGCATGGGCCGGAAACTGCTCAAGGTTTGCTGCGACCGGGCGGGGACCGGTCAGCGGAAGAGGTCCTCGTCGGGGTGTCGGACGATCTGGTCGTGGACGTTGCCGTCGCCCAGCCACTGCGGATCGATGCCGCGGACCACTGCCGCGGCGACGCCCGTCGCCTTGCCCATCACCATGTCGGCGGCTCCGGCGATCTCGTCGACCACGCACACCTCGGTGACCTGCAGCACGCGGCCGCGCGAGTCCTCGGTGCCCCGGAGGTCGACGATGCCCTGGATTCCCGCCACGCCGATGGCGACGTCGGTCAGACCCCGGCGCCACACGCGCCCGAACGTGTCGGAGACCACCACCGCCACCTCGACGTCCGCGCGCGCTCGGATCCCGTCGCGGATCCGACGGGCGCTGCGATCGGAGTCCTCCGGGAGCAGTGCGGCGTAGCCGACGTCGATGTTCGACAGGTCGATCCCGGCGTTCGCGCAGATGAACCCGTGCTTGGTCTCACTGATCACGAGATCGCCTCGTCGGCGCAGGACGCGCACCGACTCGCGTTCGACGAGCGGCTTGTGCGAGAGGGGGTCGTCGGGGTCGACCTCGACGAGCATCCCCTCGGCCTTCGAGACGACCTTCTGGGTGACGACGACCACGTCGCCGTCGGCGAGCGCGGTGTCCGGCTCGGCCGCGGCAGCCGTGGCGATCATGCCCGCCAGGTCGTCGCCCGGGCGGACCTCGGGGATCCCCTCGATGCCGAAGACCTCGAGTCGGCTCATCGTGCTCCTTCGTGTTGGACGTGCGCGAACAGGTTCGCACGTCCTCGTTCCTTCCCGCTCCTGCCGCCTACGGCGGCGGGCCGCTCGGGCCCCTGCCTCGCTCATGCGATTCGCTCAGTGCAGTGCGAGCCAGGGCAGCGCCCACGCCGGGCTGGGACATGATCGTCGCGGTGACGACGCAACGGATCCCTTCGGCTTCCACGGCGTCCACCGAGTCGGCGTCGGCCTCGTCGACGAGCAGCGTCGCGGCGAGCGGGGCGTAGAGCCGGGCCACCCCCACGACGCTCGACTCGTGGCCGAGCTCTCGCAGCATCCGGTCGGCCGGACCCTTGAGCGCGGCACCTCCGACGATGGGCGACACGGCCACCGTCCGTGCGCGTGCCGAGACGACCGCGTCGCGGACACCGGGCACGGCGAGCAGCGGTCCGATGGACACGAGTGGGTTCGACGGGGCGATGACGATGACGTCGGCCTGGTCGAGCGCGTCGAGGACACCGGGGCCGGGTGTCGCGGTGTCCGCGCCGTCGAACCGTATGCCCGTGACCTCGACCGAGTGCTGTCGACCCACGAAGTACTCCTGGAAGCCGATCTCGCCCTCGTCGACGACGGTGACCATGGTGCGCAGGCGGTCCTCGGTGACCGGGAGGACGACCAGCTCGAGGCCCCACGCCCGGGTGATCTCGCGGGTGATCGTCGCGAGCGTCGCGCCCTCGGCGAGGCGTTGGGTCCGGTACATGTGGGTGGCGAGGTCGCGGTCGCCGAGGTTGAACCAGTCGATCCCGCCGTATCGCCGGATGCCCTCCATCGCCTGCCACGTCTCGCCGGCCAGCCCCCAACCCCGCTCGGCGTCGGTTGCACCAGCCAGGGTGTAGGTGACGGTGTCGAGGTCAGGGCTGATGTGCAGCCCGTGCAGCACCACGTCGTCGGCCGTGTTCACCACAGCGGTGACGTCGGCGGCATCGACGACCTGGAGCAGGCCGGACAGGAAGCGCGCGGCACCCACGCCTCCGCAGAGCACTCCGACCTTCACGAGAGGTCGCGCAGGTCGCCCGACAGGAGCGCGAGGTCGGCGTCCACCATCATCGTGATGAGCTGCTCGAACGTGGTCGACGGCTTCCAACCGAGGCCCGCCTCTGCCTTGGAGGGGTCGCCGATCAGCAGATCGACCTCGGCGGGACGGAAGAACCGTTGGTCGACGGTGACGTACCGCTCCCAGTCGAGCCCGGCGTGCCCGAACGCCAGCTCGCAGATCTCGCGGATCGAATGGGTCTCGCCGGTGGAGATCACGTAGTCGTCCGGCTCCTCCCGCTGGAGCATCCGCCACATGGCGTCGACGTAGTCGCCGGCGAAGCCGAGGTCGCGCTGTGCCTCCAGGTTGCCGAGGCGCAGCTCGTCGGCGAGCCCGAGCTTGATCTGGGCGACGCCGTGGCTGATCTTGCGCTCGACGAACTCGTGGCCTCGGCGGGGAGAGCCGTGGTTGAACAAGATGCCCGAGCTCGCGTGCAGGCCGTAGCTCTCGCGGTAGTTCGTGGTGATCCAATGGCCGTAGAGCTTGGCGACGCCGTAGGGGCTGCGCGGGTAGAAGGGGGTGGTCTCGCGCTGGGGGACCTCCTGCACCTTGCCGAACAGCTCGCTCGTGCTCGCCTGGTAGAAGCGGATGTCCGGGTCGATGATCCGGATGGCATCGAGCAGGCGGGTGACGCCGAGGGCCGTGATCTCGCCGGTGAGGACCGGCTGTCCGAACGAGGTCTGCACGAAGCTCTGAGCGGCGAGGTTGTACACCTCGGCCGGACGGTGCTCGCGCAGGATGTTGATGAGCGAGACCTCGTCGAGCAGGTCGCCCGGGACCGTGGTCACCCGGTCCTGGATGTGGGCGATCCGCTCGAAGTTCACGGTGCTCGAGCGCCGGACCATGCCGACGACCTCGTAGCCCTTGTCGAGGAGCAGCTCGGCGAGGTACGAGCCGTCCTGGCCGGTGATGCCGGTGATGAGCGCACGTCGGGTCATGGAGCTTGTCTACGCTCGACCGACGCCGCCGTCTGCCAAGTGGGTTCCCACGATGCCGACCGACAACCCAGAGAGCTTCGGTCG
>CAZBTQ010000079.1:0-11960 GCA_964494405.1 uncultured Iamiaceae bacterium | reverse complement strand
CCGGTGGCTCACCTCACGGTGGACCCAAACCCCACCACGCCAGGGGACTCATACACGTCGTTGAACAACGCCGAGCGATCTCCTCGTTCGCGACCCCGTCCGCTGCGAGCAACAACCCCTTGGCCTGGACCACCTGGCGGTGCGGCAACGACGACGACCGGATCATCACCTCCAACGCCTCGCGCTCATCAGCAGACATCGGCAGGGGCGGCGCAGCCATCGAAAGCATGATGCACCCTAGACTCCATCGCTATTTCAGCGACGGACCACTAGAAATGCGCCTCTGACCTGGGCGATCGCCCATCGACGCAGGTCAGCGAAACCTGCCAGATCGACTTCCCAAGCTGAGAATGCGGGTTCGATTCCCGTCATCCGCTCTCGCAGAACGGCCCAGGTCACACCCGGTTTCCGGGCACCTGGGTCGAGTCGCGTCCGGGGCTCTGAGAGGCGGCGTGACCCTAACGTCACCCTACGGATCTCACCCCCAACACTGATCGAGGAACCAGGCGAGCGCGCCCGGCGTCCAAACAGGCATGAGACCCCACCGTCTGACGGCAGTGTTCGTGGCGCTTTCGGGAGCTTGCATCCTGCTGGGGGCTTGCTCCGGCCAGGATGACGACGATGCCGGGCCGCCTCTGCAAGGTGAGCCCGCGACCTCCGCGAGCGTGGCGCAGTCCACAAGTACCACCGCCTCAGCCTCAACACTTCCGAGCGCCGTCCACTGCACGACGCAGTACCGGCCGGAGGCGTCCACCGTCGAAGGATCCGAGTCCCCGATCCTCCGTGTGGAGCGAGACGATGATCTCATCGGTGCGCCCGTCACGCACCAGTTCGCCAACATGACGATCGAAGCCACCTTCCAGGGAGATGGCCCCGAGGGTCGTGTGGTCGCTCTACGAGTGACCACACCGGAAGGAACTCAACTGTGGCAGGCCGCGTGGTACTACCTCGACGGCAATGGCGAGGAGCTTCAGGTGGACTTCGGCACTCAGGGCTTCACGGGACTCCACTACATCGACTACGAGGGATCCTCGCTCCAGGTCTTCTGCGAAGGCGGGTGAGGCTCTCCCGACACGTCGCCGAGGGGTTGGTCAATCGCTGCCGCCATCGAGACATCCCGCTCGGCGGTCGCGTGCTGGTAGCGGAGGGCAGCTTGCGGAGCAGCGTGGCCGAGGCGATACATCAGCTCCTTGGTCCCGGCGCCGGTGCTCGCTGCAAGGGTCCCAGCGAGGTGGCGGAGGTCGTGGAAGTGCAAGTGCTCGAGTTCGAGTTCGAGTTGGCGGCGGGGGCGGTCCCAAGCTGTCTGGAGCGTGACGGGTGAGAGCGGTCGACCCTTCTCGCCGGTGAAGTCGTACCCGTCGTCGCCCGCTTCGGCGTAGCGATCGACATGACGACTGAGCGGCTCAACGAGGACGTTCGGGATCGCGACGACCCGGCGTCCCGCGTCGCTCTTGGGAGGTCCGACGAGCTGGTTGCCGTGCTGGTCGAGCTGGCGTTGGCGCTCGATGTGCACCAGACCGTCTTCGAGGTCAGAGCGACTGCAGCACCGGCAACACGAGGAGGGCCTCGTCTTCGCTCTGCGAGAACGCCTCGATCGGTTCGACGTGGTCGAGAAGCACCTGGAGCACCGTCGATGTCGACGCGTTCCCCACCCTCAGCCAGATCGCCTTCGGTGGTGGGCCGTGGAGGAACGCCAACTGTCGGAAGTCCGAGTCCTTCGACACGATCAGGTGACCGTGCTCGCCGGCGTACTCCCAGATCTCCCGGTCGGTCGCCGAGGCGAGGTCCAGGGCGGCGACGTGCTCGCTGTCGGGGAACACGTCGCGCACTTGTCCGACGAGGTGTCGCGACAGGTTCTGGTCGAACAGGAGCTTCACGCCGTGGCGAGTCGGCGTTCCCGGAGGGCCGCGAACTCGATGGCGGCCCTGACGTGCTCAGGTGAGAGCTCCGGGAAGTCAGCGACGATCTCCTCAGTGGTCATGCCCGACGCCAGGTACTCGAGGACGTCATAGACCGCGATCCGGGTGCCGATGAAGCACGGCTTGCCGCTGCGCACACCGGCGCGAGTCTCGATGACCGTCGTGAGATCCATCGGTTCCACGGTACCTCTCCCGGCCGACAGCTGGCCGTAGCTTGTTCAGCCTCCACTCGCCACGCTCGGGCCGGCCGGGTCGGGCTCGGCTCCTGCCAACGGCTGGGTGAGCGCGTCATAGGTGAACACGAGTGTTCCCGGCGTATCTCCCGAGGACTGCATGAGCGGGAGGCTCGAGGTGGGAAGATCGAGGCGCCACTCGAATGGTCCGTCGGTCGGCGCGTTCATCCCCGGGAGGTCTCGCCACAGCGTGATCACGAACTGGTGCACGGCGTGAGGCTCAAGGGAGGCGCGATGGCCAATAGCGAGGCAGGGACTGACCGGCGGTCCTTGTCCTCCGAGCGTTCCCCAGGTGCATCCTTCGGTCGCGGCGAGGACCTGCTCGTCTGCGAGCGACGTCGCCGCCTTGAAGTCGCCCAAGTGCACCGTCTCGGCGCCATCGTTACGCAATGTGACGGTGTGCTGGAGCCAGCCCTTGGAGGACTCGGACAACGTTGTCGTCTCCACGCTGACACCGTCGAGATCCTCGGCGACCACCGAGACCGTCGGCCCGACGGTCGGCGCGGTCGGCGCGGTCAGGGGATCGTCGGCGGTCACCACGTGCGTGGTGTCGTCGCCAGGACCCATGAGGCTGTTGACTCCGACGGTGAAGAGGACCCCCACGACAAGGACGGCCGCGGCGCTGAGCACGCCTCGTTGGAGGCGTCGCCGACGGCGTCGCGCAACCAGCGAATTCCAGAGGGGGTCGGCGACCTCACCTCCAACTCGCTCCAGCGCGCCTTGGATCCGTTCGTCAACGCTCGACACGGCGCACCTCCACAGCTTCGTTCTGATCGATGCCATCGGGTGAGCCGTCGAGCGCCTCCCGCAGCGCGTTCCATCCGGGCACCCGATCGTTTACACGCACCCTGGGATTCTGACCGGCTCCCCGCTCCCGCCACCGGACCGCGACCCCGCCGATGAGAACCTGATCAGCCGGCGAAGCGCTCTCGGCCGCTGTTCGGGACCGCGTCGGCGGACCGCCACGGATCTCCCGCTCCCACAAGGAACGCTCGCCAGTTGAACGTTGCGGCTCCGATGTCTGCCTCGGTCAGCCACAGCCACATCGAGAACTCACTCGGTCCGTCGGCCATCATCGGCGCGATGTAGCTCCACGAATCAGGAGAGCACCCTGGGGTGGCGACCAGATCGGTCGTGAGCGCTCCCCCCGGCCGATGGATGAGCGCCACCCTGTCCACGCCCTGACATCCGCCGGGGCCCGAATCGATCTCCATCCACAGGTAGCCGATCGGCGCACCGTCGACGATGTCCAGGCGCAGCTCGTACCGCCCATCGCAGAAGCGGAGGAAGTGGAACTCACCGATGTCGGCTCGAGCGGCATCGCCGGCGTCGGTGCGCGGGTTGTAGGCGGAGCAGCTGGTGCCGGAGCCGTGCATCCACTGCGGCGCCGAACCCGTCCGGTGACTCCGCGCGAAGCCCGCCAGCGCGTCGATGTCGATGGGGCCCGACGGAGGCGGGGGCGGTGGAGGCGGCGGTGGGGGTGGGGGTGCGAGCGTGGGTGGCGGCGGGGGCGGCACCTCGGCCGGGACCTCCTCGACGGGGAGCTCGGTGGTCTCGACGGGCGTGGTCGTCACCGACGTGCTCGTCGTGCTGGTCGTGCTGGTCGACGTCGTGGTGGAGGAAGAGTCGGCGACGACCTCCACCTGCTCGTCACCGCCACCGTTGTCACCACCGAGCGCGATGACCGCCAGGATCGCGGAAGCGGCGAGGAGCACCGCTCCCCCGCCCACGATCAGCATCCTCCGCCTGCGATCCATTGCCCCCCACAACCTCGTCATCGGCATCCATCGACCGCGAGCACCGAAACTCCAGGATCTTGCATCACGTCCTGCGCGGATGCGGATCCGGTCGTCGAATCCCACGGCGCCTCCGAACGCACCAGCTACGGTCCGCGCCGATGGCAGAGGATGCGTCGCAGTTCTACACGGGGCTCGTGGCCGAGCTCTACTCCCCGCTGCGCAGCGCGGTCCCGGACGCGCCGTACTACGAGCGGTTCATCCGCCGGACGGGCGAGCCGGCACTCGAGCTGGGGTGCGGCGACGGGGACCCGATGCTCGCCCTCATGAGCCTCGGCCTCGAGGTCGAGGGCCTCGACTCGTCGGCCGACATGATCGACCGGGCCCGGGCGCGGGCCGGCGAGATGGGCATCGACGCCGTCCTCCACCTCGCCGACATGAGGGACTTCGCCCTTGGTCGCACGTACCGGTCGATCTACCTGGCCGGCCCGTCGTTCAACCTGCTGCTCACCGACGACGACGCCGGGGCCGCGCTCCGATGCATCCACGATCACCTCGCACCGGAGGGACGGGCGCTGGTCCCGCTGTTCGTCCCGGACCCACCCTCAACCGACGGCGTGCCCGCCCCGACGACGCAGGCGCTCGACGGCGGCGGCACGATCAGCTGCCAGGTGGTCGACGTGCAGCGCGACGAGACCGAGCGCACGCAGATGACCCGGCTGCTGTACCGGCGCGAGACCGACGAGGGCACCACCGAGCTGGAACGGCCGTGGGTCCTCCACTGGTACACCCCGCAGGCGTTCGCCGACCTCGCCGCGCAGGCCGACCTGATCCCGCTCTCGTGCCGCGACCTGACCGGGGCGCCGGCGACGGAGGACTCGACCTACTTCGTGGCCACGCTCGCCCGCGCCGACACCGCCTGAGCCCATCGTCGCCTCGATCCGGCCGTCTGCACGGGATCTTCACACGCCGCGCGGGACTCCCTCACCGGCGACTTCATAGGGTCTTGCCCATGGGTGGACGGATCGTCGTGATCGAAGACGAGGACGCGATCGCCGACGCGGTGGCCGCACGGCTGCGCAGCGACGGCTTCGAGGTCTGGTGCGCGGGTGACGGTCCCACGGGCGTCGAGGTCTGCGAACGGATCTCGCCCGACCTCGTGGTGCTCGACCTGATGCTCCCCGGCTTCGACGGCTTCGAGGTGTGCCGGCGCATCCAGAAGCAACGGCCGATCCCAGTCCTCGTCCTCACCGCCCGCGACGAGGAGGAGGACCTCGTCCTCGGCCTGCGGCTCGGTGCCGACGACTACATGACCAAGCCGTTCAGCCCTCGTGAGCTGGTCGCGCGCATCCACGCCATCCTGCGACGGGTCAACGGCGACCCCTCGTCGGGCGCGTCGCTGAGCGTCCGGGACATCGAGATCGACGAGCCCACGCGGCGCGTACGGCGCGGCGGGGCCGACGTGCACCTCACGCCCACCGAGTTCGACCTCGTCGTCTGCCTCGCACGCGCCCGCGGCGCCGTCCTCAGCCGCGACCAGCTCCTGAACGAGGTGTGGGGCTACCGAGATGGATCGGGCGCCCGCACCGTCGACTCCCACGTCCGCTCGTTGCGCCGCAAGCTCGGTGACGACATCGTCCGCACCGTCCACGCCGTCGGCTACGCGTTCGGATTGGACCACGAGTGAGGCCGCTCGACCGGGTTCGCTCCATCAAGTTGAAGTTCTCGATCGTGATCGTCGTCGCGGTCGCCATCAGCGCGATCGTCAGCACCATCGGCCTGCGCACCGGCATCCCGATCTGGGCCCGCCCTCCGATTGCCGCCGCCATCGCGCTCGCCGTCACCTATCCCGTGGCTCGGGGGCTCACCGCGCCGGTGCGCGAGATGGCCCAGGCCACCCAGGCGATGGCCGAAGGTCGTCCCGCACCGCCGGTGACCGCCACGTCCCAGGACGAGGTCGGCCAGCTCGCCCGCTCGTTCAACCAGATGCGGGCGCAGCTCGACGAGGTCGACCGCCAACGCCGCGACCTGGTCGCCAACGTCAGCCACGAGCTGCGAACCCCGATCACCGCGCTCCAGGCGACCCTCGAGAACATCGTCGATGGCGTCGAGGAGCCAGACCCGGCGACCTTGAAGGTCATGCTGGCTCAGACCGAGCGCCTGAGCCGCCTGGTCACCCAGCTCCTCGACCTGTCACGGCTCGAGTCGGGGGCGTCGCCGCTGCACCGCCAGCGGTTCGCGCTGAGGGAGGTCCTGGACCAGGCCGCAGCCGAGTCGCGCCTCGCCACTCCGGCGACGCCGGTTCGGGTCGAGTGCTCCGCTGACCTCACCGCATCCGCAGATCCGGAGCGCATCCACCAGGTGGTCGCCAACCTCGTGGAGAACGCCGTCCGCCACTCTCCCCCCGGTGCCGAGGTCGTCGTCGACGCGTCCGACGACGGCGGCCACCTCGTGCTGTCGGTCACCGACGCCGGGCCTGGCATCTCGGCTGACGAGGCCGAGCGGGTCTTCGAGCGCTTCTACCGCGCCGACCGAGCCCGGGCGGGAGTCGACGGCGGTTCAGGACTGGGCCTGGCGATCGTGCGCTGGATCGTCGACCTGCACGGCGGATCCGTCGGGATCGATCTCTCGTACTGCCCCGGATGCCGGGTCGCCGTCACCCTTCCGAGCGAGGAGGTATCGCCGCGATGACACCCACCGACGAGCTCGAGGTCGACCCGGAACAGCCGGTCGCCGACGCTCCCCGAACCGAGCTCGGGTTCGCACGCTGGCTCCCGATCGCCGTCGTGGCCATCGGGATCGCCACCGACCTCATGCTCCGCTCCGACCTCGACACGATCGCAGGAACGGCGTTCGCGCTCGCCGTCGCAGCCGCCCTGTACGCCACGCCCGCCGTCCGGGGTTCGACTCCCGCGCGGATCGCCATCGCCACCGGGGGGCTGGCAGCGCTGCTCCTGAGCCTGCGCACCAGCCAGTGGCTCGTCCCGCTCAACGTCGCGGCCGTCGTCGGCCTGTTGTTCGTCGCAGCAGCGTTGCCGGCCGTCCCGTCCTGGAGGGACCTTCCGGTCGGTGGCCTCATCGGCAGGCTGCTCCGTGCCGGCTCGGCGTTCGCTGCCTCGCCTTCGTTGCTTCGCCGCAGCACCGAGTCATCGATGCCGGCAGTGGGGCGCGCCTCGACCGCGCCCGTGGGCGCGCTGGCTCGCGGCGCGCTGCTCGCGCTGCCCGTCGTCGCGCTGCTGTGCGCCCTCCTCGCATCCGCCGACGGGGTCTTCGCGTCGTTCATCACCGGCAGCGCCAACCCGGGTCCGTGGTTCGGGCATCTCGTGCTCGTCGCGCTCGGTGTGTGGATCGGCGGTGCAGTGCTGTGGTTCGCGACCGACGAGTGGGCACCACGGCCGGTCACCCCTCCGGTCCGACTCGGAACGACCGAAGCGGCCGTCGTGCTCGGCGGGCTGGTCGCGGTCTACGCGCTCTTCGTCGCCGCGCAGGTCGTCGCCGCGGGAGCGTCGGCGGGCTACCTGGTCGACACGACCGGACTCACCCGCGCCGAGTACGCGCGAACTGGCTTCTTCCAGTTGCTCTGGGCAGCAGGGCTCACGCTCGTCGTGCTGTTGGGACTGCACTGGGCGGTCGGCCGCGATCGCGCGACGCCGACCGTGGTCCGTGCGTTGCAGGTCGCGACGGTGCTGCTGACCGTCGTGGTCGTCGTGGTCGCCGAGCGTCGCCTCGATCTGTACGCCGACGCCTATGGGCTCACGATGCTTCGGCTCTACTGCACGATCTTCGGTTGGTGGCTGGCGGCCGTCGTCGCCATCACCGGCGCCTACGTGTCGCGACGATGGCACCATCGCTGGCTGCCGACCGCCATCGGCGTGCTCGCGCTGGCGGCCCTCGTCGGCGTCAACGTCGTGAACCCCGAACAGGTCGTCGTCGACCACAACGTGCAACGGGCGATCGACGGCGCCGACCTCGACGTCGACTACCTCGTGCTGCTCAGCGACGACGCAGTTCCGGCACTGGTCGACGGCGTCGGACGGCTGCCGAAGGACGACGCGGCGGAACTGTCGGCACAGCTCTGCGCGCGGCCCGTCGATGTACGACCCTGGTACGGGTCGAACCGGTCGAGCTCGCGTGCGGCCGACGAGCTCGCTGATCTCTGCGGCGGCTGACCGGACCGACCGGCGTCAGCCGGGGCGGCGCCACGGGCGTTCGGGGTCGAAGAGGTGGAGCGAGAAGCTCGTCGACAGCTCCTCGAACACCTTCACGCCGCGGACGCTGTGGCCGTGGGCGTCGAGGCGTGGTGAGAACGTCGCCAACCCGCCGACCCCGGGGATCACCCCGAGGATGCCCCCACCGACGCCGCTCTTGGCCGGGATGCCCACGTTGAAGACCCACTCGCCGGCGTAGTCGTACATGCCGCACGTGAGCGCGACCGACAGCATGTCGCGGACGACCTCGGCCGCCACCACCTGCTCGCCGGTCACCGGGTGCACGCCGTGGTTGGCGAGCGTCGCGCCGATCACGGCCAGGTCGTCGCAGGTCACCAGCACCGAGCACTGGGCGAAGTACAGGTCGAGCGTCTCCTCGACGCGGTCGTCGACGATGCCGCGGCTGAGCATGAGGTAGGCGATCGCCCGGTTGCGGTCCCCCGTCGACTGCTCGGACCGCCACACGTCGTCGTCGATCTCGGGACGTCGCCCGAGGTAGCGCTCGTAGAGGCGTCGCAGGACGTCGACGCGCTCGTCGACGTCGGCGCCAGGCACCATGTCGGTCACCGCGATCGCTCCCGCGTTGACCATCGGGTTCGGCGCCCGGTTGTCCTCATCGTCGAGCACGATCGCGTTGAAGCTGTCGCCGGTGGGGGCGACGCCGACGCGGCGCATCACCGCGTCGCGACCGTGGGTCTCGAGCGCGAGCCCGTAGGTGAGCAGCTTCGAGATCGACTGGATCGTGAACGGCTGGGCTGTGTCGCCGACCCCGACGGATCGCCCGTCGGTGGTGACCGCCGAGATGCCGAAGGCGTCCGGCTCCACGTTGGCGAGCTCGGGGATGTACGACGCCGGGCTGCCCGCGTCCATGGGCGCGCACCGCTCGTGGATCCTGGCGATCACGTCGCCGATCCAGGCCTCGCGCGTGTCGGGATCGTTGGGCACGCCCGGGGATGACATGGCGGGATCGTACGGCGATCCCCGCCTGGTGGGGTGGGGGTAGCGTGCGCCCGACCCGTTGGAGGACACGATGACCTACTGCCTGGCGATGCGACTCGACGAGGGGCTCCTCTTCATGTCGGACACCCGCACGAACGCGGGTGTCGACAACGTCAGCACCTACCGCAAGCTCCACGTCTTCCGACCCGACGACCAGCGCCTGTTCGTCCTCCAGTCGGCCGGCAACCTGGCGACCACCCAGGAGGTGCTCGACCGGATCACGCGGGACCTCTCCGGGCCGGGCCCGTCGCTCGCCACCGTCGACCACCTGTTCGAGGCCGCCATCTACCTGGGCGAGCTCAGTGCGGCGACCGCCGCTCGGCACGAGGCCACCCTCGGGACCGGCGCGACCGCGACGTTCATCCTCGGCGGCCAGGTCGGCACCGATCCGCCCGACATCCTGCTGGTGTACCCAGCCGGCAACTACATCCGAGCGTCCGACGACGTGCCGTTCCTGCAGATCGGCGAGGCGAAGTACGGCAAGTCCTACCTCGACCTCGCGGTCCGCTCGAACGCCGCGCTCAACACCGCGGCGAAGATCGCGCTGTCGTCGATGGTGAGCACCGCGGTCGCGAACCTCTCGGTCGGCCCGCCCTACGACATCGGCATCTACGACCGCGACTCGTTCGAGCTGCGCCATGCCCGCATCGACGGCGACTCGCCGTACCTCGCCCGGCTCTCGGCGACCTGGAGCGAGCACATGCTCGCCGCCGTCCACGCCCTGCCGTCGCTCGAACCCGGCGACATCCAGGTCCTCTCCCCCGACCACGACTGAGCGCACGCGCGCTCTCGCGCGTCGCGGGGCCGCCCCGACGGTTCAGTAGGCGCCGAGCTCTCGGAGGCGTGCGTCGGAGATGCCGAAGTGGTGCGCGACCTCGTGGGCGACGGTGTGCGCGACGCGTCGTCGCAGGTCGTCTTCGTCACGGGCGAGGCGGCACTGCGCGTTGCGGAAGATGGTGATGCGATCTGGCATGACGCCGCCGTAGGAGGACGGCGAGCGCCGGTCGAGGCTGATGCCCTCGTACAGGCCGAGGAGCAACGTCCCGCGCCGCAGCCGCCGCGCCTGGTCTGGAGTCGGCTCATCGGCGGTGAGGATCGCCACGTTCTCCATGTGGTCCGCGAGCTCATCGGGGATCAGGTCGATCGCCTCCGACACCAGCTCGTCGAATCGCTCCTGGTCCACCTCGTGCGGCATCACTCCAGCATGGGTCACGGGCCAGGCGACCGTGCGACGCGACCGCTCAGGAGCCCAGCGGCCACGCTCCTCCCACCACGGACACCTCGACCTGGTCGCCCACCTGCGGTGGCGCGGAGTGCAGCTCCCTGGCGCGCAGCACCTGACCGCGTACGACCACCTCGATCAGCGCATCGGGACCGTTGAACCGAACCCCCGAGACGACCCCGGCCACACCTCCGGTCGCTGACACACCTCCGGCTTGCGTCGGCCCACGACCGACGACGATCTGCTCCGGGCGGATCAGCACGTCGACCTCACCCTGGACAGGGACGACCGAGGCGACGGTGCCGAGCACGCACTCCACCGCCGCGCCCACACCGTGCGCCGACAGGACGTTGGCCTCGCCCAGCAGCTCGGCCGTCGCGGTGTCGACCGGTCGCGCGTAGAGCTCGCCGGGCGCAGCGACCTGCACGATCCGGCCAGCTCGCATCACGGCGACACGGTCGGCGAGCTGGAGCGCTTCGGAGGGATCGTGGGTCACCACGATCGAGGTGGACCCCGTCGCCCGCAGCACCCCGACCACCTCGTCACGCAACGCCGAGCGGAGCGCGGTGTCGAGCGCCGTGAACGGCTCGTCGAGCAGGACGATGGCCGGTTCCGGGGCGAGGGCCCGTGCCAGCGCCACGCGCTGCTGCTGGCCGCCCGACAGCTCGCGCGGCCGACGCCGTTCGTAGCCGTCGAGCCCGACGAGGTCGAGCAGCTCCGCCACCCGCGCCCGCGCCGCAGCACGGCCGCGCCCCTTGAGCCCGTAGGCGATGTTGCCCACGACGTCGAGGTGGGGGAACAGCGCCCCTTCCTGGGGGACGATGCCGACCCGGCGGCGGTTGGGCGCCACGAAGGTGCCGGGCCCGTCGACCAGGCGACCGTCGAGAGAGATGGTGCCCGACGCGGCCCGCTCGAACCCGGCGAGGGTGCGGAGCAACGTCGTCTTTCCGCACCCCGACGACCCGAGCACGGCCAGCGTCGTCGAACGGTCGACGCTGAGGTCGACACCGTCGAGCGCCCTCACTGGCGGCCGACCGGGGTACACCACGCCGAGGGCCCCGACCTCGACCTGGCTCATCGATCGGACAGGCGCGTCGTCGCGGTGAGCACGGCGGTGGGGATCGCGGCGAGCAGCACGAGCACCGCCGCGTACGGTGCCGCCGCGCTGTACTGGGCGCCGGCGGTGTGGCTCCACAGCCTCGTCGCGAGCGTGTCGGAGCCGATCGGCCGCAAGAGCAGCGACGCCGGGAGCTCCTTCATCGCCGCCAGGAAGACCAGCGCGGCGCCGGTCGCGATGCCGGGCGCGGCGACGGGGACCAGCACCGTCCTCCACACCGCCGACTGCGAACGTCCGAGCGATCGAGCCACGTCGTCGATGGCGGGCGGCGCCTGGGCGATCGCGTTGTGGACCGCGGCGATGGCAAGGGACAGGAAGAGCACGACATAGGCATAGATCAACATCGGTGTCTGCTGGTAGATCGGACGGGCGAACCTGACGCCGAAGAACACGAGCGACAGCGCCACGACGATCCCCGGTAGGGAATGGCTCGTATAGGCGGCGGTGGTGACCAACTGCGACAGTCGACCCCCGTGGCGGGCGGAGAGGATCCCCAGCGGAACCGCCAGCACCATCGCCGCCAGTG
>CAZBTQ010000078.1:0-12417 GCA_964494405.1 uncultured Iamiaceae bacterium | reverse complement strand
GCATCCGCTGACCAGCGGCGGCGGTAGGGTCCGCACGTGCCCGAGCCCGCCGAACGAGCAGCCGACACGCCCGCCGGATCGTGGTCCCGTTCGGTTCTCGCCGTGGTCGCGCGACCATCGCTGTGGTGGACGGCGATGCGGATGGTCCGGCGCTTCGGCGTGCCGTCGCGGGCCTACATGGGCTTTCGGATGGTCACCGCGTACGGAGACGCACGGGCGGTTCCAGCGCCGGCCGACACGGTCGCGTACCTCGAGTGGCTGCGCGCCTGGGACGCTTCGATCCGCCGGCGGTAGGGCAAACCCTTCGCTCAAAGGCCCCGCTGTCGCGTGAGACCTCGGCAGTAGGGTTTGCGCCCATGGGTCGAGCCCTGGTGCTCAACGCGAGCTACGAACCGCTGTGCGTCGTGCCGGCCCGACGCGCGGTCGTGCTCGTCCTGTCGGGCAAGGCCGACTCGGTGCATGACTCCGACGAGGAGCTGCACTCCGAGAAGCTCGCGCTGGCCGTCCCCTCGGTCGTGCGGCTTCGCTACTACGTCCGCGTCCCCTACCAGCGCACCACCGCGCTGACCCGGCGCGCGGTCTTCCACCGTGACGACTTCCGGTGCCAGTACTGCGGCGGCGACGCCGAGTCGATCGACCACGTCATCCCACGGAGCCGAGGCGGGCCGCACGCGTGGGAGAACGTCGTCGCCGCCTGTCGTCGGTGCAACGCCGGCAAGGGCGACCGGCTCCTGTCAGAGACGTCGCTGGCCCTGCCACGACGACCGGTCGCCCCGCGCGAGCTGAGCTGGGTGGTCGTCGCGGTGCCCGAGGTACCCGAGCACTGGGAGCCGTACCTGGTCCCCGCCCGCAAGCAACCGGCGTGACCGACGCGTTCGATCTGCCAGGTCGCGAGCCGTCCATCGTGCAGGTGGTGCTGCACCGCGTGGCTGTGCCGCTGGTCGAGGCGAGGGTGGCAGCGCACGGCACTGAACAGGTCAGGGAGTCGGTCCTGGTCGAGGTCGCCGACGCTGACGGGGCCACCGGGTGGGGCGAGTGCGTGACGCTCGCCCGCCCCACCTACTCCGGGGAGTGGACCACCGGCGCCTGGACGGTCCTGCACGAGCTCCTGGTGCCAGCGGTGTTGGCGGGGGAGCGCCCTTCGTTGGTGGGCCACCCGATGGCTGGCGCGGCGCTCGACGATGCGGTCCTCGATCTGCGGCTCCGGCTGGCCGACCGCTCGCTGGCCGAGGTGCTGTCGGCGCGGGATCGGGTGGCGAGCCGAGCCGTCGTCGGCATCGAGCCCGATCTCGACCAGCTCGAAGGTGCCGTGGCCGCCCGCCTCCACGCCGGACATCGCTCGATCAAGCTCAAGGTCGTCCCCGGCCGCGCGGCCGCGGCGGTGGGGCGCGTCCGCGACCGGTGGCCGGACCTCGACCTGGCCATCGATGCGAACGGGTCGTTCGACCTCCACCGCGACACGGCCGAGCTCTCCGCGCTCGACGATGCGGGGCTGACCTACCTGGAGCAGCCGCTGCCCGCCGACGACCTGGTGGGCCTGGCCTCCCTGCGACGTCGCGCCACGACCCCGATCGCCCTCGACGAGTCGATCGCCTCGCCCGGGTCGTTGATCGCGGCCCACGAGCTCGGCGCCATCGACCTGCTCAACGTCAAGCAGGCGCGTTTCGGCGGTCTGCGCGCCACGCTGCCGGTCTTGGCCGAGATGACTGCTCGGGAGATCGGCGGCTTCGTCGGGGGCATGTACGAGCTCGGCGTCGGGCGCTCCGTCGCGCTGTGCATGGCGGCATCTGACCGGCTGGCCGACGTGCCGTGCGACCTCGGACCGTCTGACGCCTACGTCGCCCGGGACATCACCGAACCGTTCCTGTTGGACGGCGACGGCACGATCGCGGTGCGGTCCGAGCTCGGCATCAGCCGCCACCCCGACGGTTCGTCGCTCGACGCGGTCACCGTCGCCCGCGCCGAGCTGCGCCGATGACGAGGTCGTGGGCGGTGCACGAGTGGCGGGCGTCGGCGCAGGAGATCCACGGGCGTGATCTGCTGGCGGTGGCTCGGGGTCATACCGCCTGGTTCCTGGAGGCATCCGCGCCGGCGCTCGTGCTCGGCAGCACCCAGCCAGCGGTCGCGGGTGGCGGTGTCGACGTCGTGCGACGCCGCAGCGGTGGGGGTGCCGTGCTCGTCGGCGACGGCGCGTGCACCTGGCTCGACCTGGTGATCCCGCGCACGAGCCCGCTGTGGGCCGACGACGTCGGAGCCGCCATGCACTGGGTGGGCACCTGTTGGGCCGCGGCGCTCGGAGACCTCGGTGTCGCGACGACGGTGCACCGCGGCGCGCTGCGCCACAGCGAGTGGAGCCGGGCCGTCTGCTTCGCCGGGCTCGGTCCGGGCGAGGTCGTCGACGCTGAGGGACGCAAGGTCGTCGGGGTCGCGCAGCGGCGCACCCGAGCGGGTGCGCGGTTCCAGACGGTCGCCTACCACCAGGGCCCGATCGAGCGGATCGTCGAACTGCTGGACCTCGGCGCGGACGGTCGACGCGCCGCCGCCGAGCTGACCGCCACGACGGCGATCGCGGCCGTCGACCCCGCCGCGCTCCGCTCGCAGCTGGTGGCGAACCTTCCGACCCTGCCGTAGCGGCCCGAAGGGTCCCAGGGGGCGAAGTGGAATGCGGCTGGGTGCTCGCGCGCCCCGATTCGCGCGTGCCGCGGCCAGAACTGCCACCACGCGCCACGTTCCGTGGGAAAGAGGGTTGACCGGTGGAACGGAGGGGGTTACTGTGGCACGAAGTGGAACGGAAGGGAGGGGTCCGTTGCGTTCCATCGCCATCGCACGCCGGTACCCGCCGGCACCGAGACCGTGAAGGAGCGCCGTGTTCGTCGGAACGTTCGAGCACTCGCTCGACGACAAGGGACGGGTCGTCCTTCCCTCGACGTTTCGCAGCTACCTCGCGGATCGCGGCTTCGTGTCCAAGCTCGACGGCTGCCTCGGACTGTGGACCCCAGAGGAGTTCGACTCAGTGGCATCGCTCTTGCGAGATCGAGTGCGCGACGGACAGGTCGGCCAGGAGGCGCTGCGCGTCTTCGCCGCCGACGCTGCCGAGGTGCGTCCCGACTCACAGGGGCGGATCTCGCTCCCGCAGCGCCTGCGTGACTTCGCCGGCCTCGAGCGCGACCTCGTCGTGAACGGCCGGCTCGATCGCATCGAGATCTGGAGCGTCGACCGCTGGGCCGCACTCGCCTCCACCGCAGACCAAGACCTCGCCGCCGCTGTCGCCGACCTCGGCATCTGATCCCACCACCAGGAGTCCACCCCACCGCTCACCTGCAACCTCCCGGCCGACGAGATGGAAGGCCCCTACTCCGCCCGCTTCCCATTCAGTCCGATCGGGGAGACATCCCGACGGGCGTTCGGAGGCCGGGGGGTTGCAGATGAGCGGGAGACGACTCCCCACCGCACCACCCACACCCGGACAGCAGGACCACCGATGGCCGAGCGACACGACAACCCCGAGCCCGCGTTCGAGCACCGCCCCGTCATGGTCGACGAGGTCGTCGACCTCTTCGCGGCCGTTCCCGGGGGGCTCGTCATCGACGCCACCCTCGGTGGTGCCGGCCACGCCAGCGCCGTCCTCGACTCCCGGCCCGACCTGGTGCTGCTCGGACTCGACCAGGACGATGCGGCGATCGAGGCGGCACGCGCCGTCCTGGCCCGGTTCGGGGATCGGTGCACCGTGCGACGGGCGCGGTTCGACACCCTCGCCGACGTGCTGGCCGAGACCGCCGCCGAGCACGGCCACGACGCCGCCGTCGGCGTGCTGTTCGACCTCGGTGTCAGCTCGCCGCAGCTCGACGTGGGGGAGCGCGGCTTCAGCTACCGCAACGACGGCCCCCTCGACATGCGCATGGATCGTCGCCGCGAGCTCACCGCCGACATCGTCGTCAACACCTACGGCGTCGACGAGCTGCGCCGGGTGCTCACCCGCTTCGGCGAGGACCGCCACGCCCGACGCATCGCCACGGCGATCGTCGCCGCCCGTCCCATCACCACCACTGCCGAGCTCGCCTCGGTGGTGCGCGACGCCATCCCCGCCCCCGCCCGCCGGCGCGGCGGCCACCCCGCGACGCGTTCGTTCCAGGCCATCCGCATCGAGGTGAACGAGGAGCTGTCCGTCCTCCCCGATGCGATCGATCAGGCGATCTCGGTCCTCGCCCCGGGAGGTCGGTGCCTCGCCCTCACCTACCACTCGGGCGAGGACCGGATCGTCAAGCACCGCTTCCGCGAGGCCGAGACCGGCGGGTGCACCTGTCCCACCGGTCTGCCGTGCGTCTGCGGAGCGACGCCCTCGGTGCGGCTCCTGCGCCGCGGGGGATGGACCCCGTCCGACGCAGAGCGCGAGGCGAACCCGCGCGCCGCGAGCGCGCGGCTGCGCGCCGCTGAGAAGCTCGACCTCCAGGACGCCGCATGAGCCTGCTCACCGACCTCACCACCACGAGCGCGGCGGTCGCCGTCCGGCCGGAGCCGGCGCGCCGATCTCCCGCGCCGCGCCCCGACCTCCGCCTGGTCGAGGTGCCGCGCCGACGCCTCCGCGTCGGTCTGCTCGGCACGGTCCTCCTCGGCGCCTTCTTCGTGGGCCTCTTCGCGCTCGCCGCGATGCACAGCCTCGTCGTGCAGGCCCAGTTCGAGCTCGACCGCATCGACCAGGACGTGGCGACCCGCCAGGACCAGATCGACGCCCGCCGGGTCGAGGTCGCCCAGCTCGAGTCGCCGTCGGCGATCGTCGACGCCGCGGACGAGCTCGGCATGGTGCCGCCGGACGACGTCGTGTACCTGACCTCGACCCAACCATGAGCCGCGCCCGGACGTTCCGCGGCGCCGCGGCGACGACCCGGGTCGACGGACCGCCACGCCGACGCCTCGTCGGCCTCCTGGTGGTGCTCTCGTTGATGTTCGCCGGTGTCATCGGGAGGCTCGTCGACCTCCAGGTCGTCGGCGCCGATCGCTACGTCGAGTACGGCGCGTCGCAGCGGATCCGCACGGAGGTGCTCCCCGGTGGTCGGGGCTCCCTGCTCGATCGCAACGGTGCCGAGCTCGTGATGTCGGTGCCGTCCCAGACCGTGGTCGCCGATCCCCGCATGATCGAGGACCCTGTCGCGGCAGCCGCGACGCTCGCGCCGATCGTCGGCGTCGACCAGAGCGTGCTCGAAGGCCGGCTCGGCAGCGGCTCCGCGTTCGAGTACGTCGCCCGCCAGGTCGACGACGCCGTCGCAGCCGACGTGCGCGCGGCCCGCATCACCGGCATCTTCCTCCAGAGCGAACCCACCAGGTCCTATCCGTCGGGTGAGACGGCGGCCGGGGTGATCGGCCGTGCCGACATCGACGGCGTCGGCGTGTCGGGGCTCGAGCGCCAGTTCGACGACATCCTCACGGGGACCCCCGGCGAGGTGCTGTACGAGCGCAGCCTCAACGGCGTGGCCATCCCGGTCGGCGACTACCAGCTCGAG
The DNA here is from genome assembly GCA_964494405.1 of uncultured Iamiaceae bacterium. GTDB lineage: Bacteria > Actinomycetota > Acidimicrobiia > Acidimicrobiales > SKKL01 > Actinomarinicola. The sequence goes on along the minus strand of CAZBTQ010000078.1, from coordinate 6,919 downwards.
CCCGCCCAACCGGGCGATGACGTGCAGCTCACCATCGACCGTTCGCTCCAGTACATGGTGGAGGACGTGCTCGAGCAGCGCGTCGCCGAGACCGCCGGCTCGGGTGGCATCGCGGTTGTCATGGTCCCCGGCACGGGCGAGGTGCTCGCGATGGCGGGGGTGACCAGAGACCCCGACACCGGAGAGGTGGTCCTGTCGGGGTACAACAACGCCTTGGTGGACACCTTCGCTCCTGGTTCGGTGATCAAGACGGTGACGATCGGCGCCTCGCTCGAGGAGGGCCTCACCGAGCCCACCACCCCGATCGTCGTGCCCTACGCCCTCCAGGTGGCCGACAAGTCGTACCAGGACAGCGAGCTGCACGGCACCGAGACCTGGGACGTCACCCGGGTGCTCGTCGACTCGTCCAACGTCGGCGCCATCCAGATCGGCCAGGACCTCGGCGCCGAGCGGGTGTGGTCCTACCTCGACAGCTTCGGGTACGGGCGACCCACCGGTCTCGGCTTCCCCGGCGAGGCCGCACCGGCGATCCCGCCCCCCGACGAGTGGTACGCCACCGACCTGGCGAGCACGGTCATCGGTGCCAGCCTGTCGGTGAACGCCATGCAGGTCCTGGCGGCCTACAACGTCGTCGCCAACGATGGGGTGTACGTCTCCCCCCGTCTCATCGACGCCCGGATCGGCAGCGACGGCGTACGCCACGCCCCCGAGGTCCCCGAGCCGCATCGAGTGCTCTCCGAGCAGACGAGCGAGGAGCTCGCCACGATGCTGACCGGCGTTGTCGAGGACGGCACTGGGAGGTTGGCGCGCATCCCCGGGTACGACGTCGCCGGCAAGACCGGCACGGCGCGCAAGGCCCAGCCCGACGGCGGCTTCGAGAAGCCCGGGGGCGGCTACGACTACATGGCGACCTTCGTCGGCTTCGCGCCGGTGGACGACCCTCGCGTCTCGGTGATCGTCGTCATCGACCGGCCGCGCAACGTCCACTCTGGCGGCTCGGCGGCGGCCCCCGCGTTCGCCACGATCACCGAGCAGGCGCTGCGCCTGCTGGACGTGCCGCCCACCGGAGCGAACGACGAGGGGATGGTGTCCGTGTCGTCGGTCGACGGTCGGGTGCGGGCCGGCACCACCGCCGGCACGAGGTCCGGCGACGCGGCGGCGCCCGCCGGCGGGGCCGATGGGTGAGCCTCGAACGGTCGTCGACCTCGCGGACGCGCTGCGCCATCGCGGGACCGACGTCCGCGTCGTCACATCACCGGCAGGGACCCGAGCAGACGACGCTGTCGTCGACGACGTCGTCTTCGACTCGCGCTCAGCGCGCCCGGGCGCTCTGTTCTGCTGCCTGCGTGGCTCCACCGCCGACGGCCACGAGCACGCCGCCGCGGCGGTCGCCGCTGGTTCCCCCGCCATCCTGGCCGATCGGCCCCTCGCTGTGACCGTGCCGCAGCTCCTCGTGGAGGACGCCCGCGCCGCGATGGCACCGGCCGCGGCCGAGGTGCACGGCGACGCGTCGCGCTCGGTCCAGGTCGTCGGCGTCACCGGCACCAACGGCAAGACGACCGTCACGCACATGCTGGCCGCGATCCTCGACGCCGCCGACCGCCCGGCGGGGGTCATCGGCACGTTGAGCGGGGTGCGCACCACCCCCGAGGCGCCGGATCTCCAGCGCCAGCTCGCGGCGCTCCGCGACGAGGGACGCACGACCGTGGCGGTCGAGGTGTCGTCGCACGCGCTCGTGCAGCACCGGGTGGATGCGACCCGCTTCGCCGTGGCCGTGTTCACGAACCTGTCCCGCGACCACCTCGACTACCACGGGACCATGGAGGCGTACTTCAAGGCCAAGGCCGTGCTGTTCGAGCCGGCGCTGGCCGAGCGAGCCGTGGTGAACCTCGACGACCCGCACGGTCGCCTGCTGCACGACGCCGCCCAGATCCCGACCGTGGGGTTCTCGGTCGACGACGTCGACCACCTCGCGCTCGGGTTGAGCGAGGCGTCGTTCACATGGCGAGGCGCACCGGTGCGCCTGCCGGTGGGCGGGCGGTTCAACGTGTCGAACGCCGTCGCGGCGGCGACCGCGGCGGCCGAGCTCGGCATCGACGCCGGCGTGATCGCGCGCGGCCTGTCCTCGGTGCGCACCATCACCGGCAGGTTCGAGGTGGTCGACGTCGGCGCGCCGTTCACGGTCGTCGTCGACTTCGCCCACACGCCCGATGGCCTCGACCACGCGATCACCGCGGCCCGTGAGGTGGCCGCAGGCGGACGGGTGCACGTGGTGTTCGGTTGCGGTGGCGACCGGGACCGGACGAAGCGCCCGTCGATGGGTGAGGTCACCGCGCGGCTCGCCGATCGTGTCGTGGCCACCAGCGACAACCCGCGGAGCGAGGACCCGATCTCGATCATCGACGAGGCGCTTGCCGGCATGGCCCGCACCGACCACGTCGTCGTCGAGCCCGACCGCCGCGCTGCCATCGGGATGGCCCTCGACGGCGCCGAACCAGGCGACATCGTCATCGTGGCGGGCAAGGGCCACGAGGCCCACCAGGAGATCGCCGGCGAGATGCTGCCGTTCGACGACCGCCAGGTCGTCCGCGACGAGTGGCGCCGCCTCCAAGGTGGTGGCGCGTGATCCAGCTCCTGATCGCAGCAGGCGTCGGCTTGGCCGTCTCGATGGCCACGACGCGCTACCTCATCCACTGGCTGACCGAGCACCGCATCGGCCAGCCGATCCACGAGGACGTGCCCGAGGGTCACAAGGTCAAGGCGGGCACGCCCACGATGGGCGGCATCGCCATCGTGCTGGGCCTGCTCGTCGCCTACCTCAGCACCAACCTGTTCCGCGGCGTGTACACCCGCACGGGCCTCATCGTGGTGGCCACCATCGCCGCCGCGGGCATGGTCGGCTTCGTCGACGACTGGATCAAGGTCACGAGCGAGCGCAACCTCGGGCTCAGCAAGCGGGCCAAGGCCGCCGGGCTCCTGCTCGTCGCGGCGGGGTTCACCGCTGCGATGCTGGCCTTCACCAACATCTCGACCAACCTGTCGTTCACCCGCGACCTCGGCATCGACCTCGGCGCGGGCGGTTGGGCGGTCTGGGCGCTCCTGTTGATCGTCGGGAGCACCAACGCGGTGAACATGACGGACGGGCTCGACGGCCTGGCCGGCGGGTCGGCGATCCTCGGCTTCTCGGCCTTCACGGTGATCGGCTTCTGGGCGTTCCGAAACCCCGACTTCTACGGCTACCCCCACGCCCTCGACCTGGCGCTCGTCGCCGCGGCGATGCTCGGCGCGTGCACCGGCTTCCTGTGGTGGAACGCCGCCCCGGCCCAGATCATCATGGGCGACACCGGTGCCCTGGCGATCGGCGCCGCGTTCGCGACGCTGGCGCTCGGCAACAACACCCAGCTGCTCCTGCCGATCATCGGCGGCCTCTACGTCCTCGAGACGGTGTCGGTGATCCTCCAGGTCGGCAGCTTCAAGCTCACCGGCCAGCGGATCTTCCGCATGGCGCCGATCCACCACCACTTCGAGCTCGGCGGGTGGCCCGAGACGACGATCATCGTCCGGTTCTGGATCCTCGCCGGCCTCTCCACGGCGATCGCACTCGGCTGCTACTACGCCGACTTCATCACCAACTCGGGCGTGACCCAGGCGGCGGGCGCGCCATGAGCGCTGAGCGGATCGAGAACCTGGTGGTCGGCCTGGGCATCACGGGGCGAGCGGTCGCGCGGGCCCTGGTGCAACGAGGCCAACCCGTCGTCGCCACCGACGACCGGCCCACCGACGCGATCCGCCAAGTGGCCGTGGAGCTCGGCATCGACCTGCGCGAACGACCCTCCGACGAGGAGGTCGCGGCTCTCGTCTCGTCGGCGGTACGGGTGCTGCCGAGCCCCGGCATCCCCGACGCGCACCCGGCGATGGTGGCCGCACGGGCCGCAGGCGCCGCGGTTCGGTCCGAGCTCGACCTCGCGGCCGAGTGGGACGACCGCCCGGTCGTGGCCATCACCGGGACGAACGGCAAGACCACCGTCACCACCCTCGTCACCGCGATGATCGAGGCCGATGGTCGTCATGCGCTCGCTGTCGGGAACACCGACGTGCCGTTCGTCGAGGCCATCGACGACCCCTCCGTCGACCTGTTCGTCGTGGAGGCCTCGTCGTTCCGCATCGCGCACAGCCACCGGTTCGCCCCCCACGTCGCCACCTGGTTGAACTTCGCGCCGGACCACCTCGACGTCCACGCGTCGCTCGCCGCATACGAGGCGGCCAAGGCGAAGCTGCTCCGTGACCAGTCCCCAGACGACGTCGCCATCCTGAACGCCGACGACCCAGTCGTGATGTCGCACTCCGGGCCAGCCAGGCGAGTCACGTTCTCCGCCGACCACGGTGACTGGAAGGTGTGGGACGACAGCCTGCTCACCGCCGACGGCGAAGCGTTCGTGGCGGTCGGCGAGCTCGCGCGCGCTCGCCCCCACGACATCGCCAACGCCCTGGCCGCCGCCGCCACCGCCCGCGCCGCAGGCGTCGGCCTCGACCCGATCGCCAGGGTGCTCCGCGGCTTCACCGGGCTCCCGCACCGGGTCGAGCTGATCGCCGAGGTCGACGGCGTGCAGTGGGTGGACGACTCAAAGGCCACGGTGCCCGAAGCCGCGGCCGCTGCGATCGCCGGCTTCGACTCCGTCGTGCTCATCGCGGGCGGCAAGGGCAAGGGCCTCGACCCCGCCCCGATGGCCGCGCAGCCCGAGCGCATGCGCGCGGTCGTCGCCATCGGCGAGGCGGCGGCCTCCATCGTCGCCCTGTTCGAGGACATCGGCGTGGCGGTCGAGGTCGCCGAGTCGATGCGCGCCGCGGTCAGCGCTGCCCGACGGCTGGCGCACCCTGGCGACGTGGTGCTGCTGTCGCCGGGAGGCGCCTCACAGGACTGGTACGCGGACTACGCGGCGCGCGGCGACGACTTCGCCGAGCTCGTGCGTGGCCTGGACACCGAGGAGGTCAGAAGGTGACCGTCATCGAGCACCCCGCACCGCGCATCGCCGCGTCGGCGCCGACCCGACGACGGGTGAGCCGGCTGGCCGCGCCGAGCGGCCGCCGCACGCCCCTGTTCCTCGGGCTGCTCGGCATCGTCGTCGTGCTCTGCCTCGTGGGGCTGGTCATGGTGATGTCGGCGTCGTCGGTCGTCGGCCTGTACCAGTTCGGGTCGTCCTGGTACTTCGTGAAGCGCCAGGTGATCTGGCTGGTCGCCGCCTTCGCGGTCCTGTTCATCACGATGCGCATCGACTACCGGTGGTGGCGTCGCCTGGCGGCACCGCTCATGATCGGTTCGATCGTCGCGCTCGTGCTGGTGCTCATCCCCGGCATCGGTGTCAGCGTCTACGGCGCCACCCGCTGGCTCGGCGCCGGGCCGATCCAGATCCAGCCGTCCGAGTTCGCCAAGCTGGGCCTGGTGCTGTTCATCGCCGACCTGCTGTCGCGGCGTGCACACCGCATGGACGACCTGCACGTCACGTTGAAGCCGGTCCTGATCGTCAGCGGGCTCGTGTTCGCGCTCCTCCTGCTCCAGCCGAACCTCGGCACCACGATGGTCACCGGCGCCATCGTCGTCGCGATGCTCTTCGTCGCGGGCGTGCCGCTGCTGCCGCTCGGTGCGATGGGTGTGGTCGCCGCGGCCGGGGCCGGCGTGCTGGCGGTCGCCGCTCCGTACCGGCGTGCACGCGTGGTCAGCTACCTGGATCCCTGGGCCGACCCGCGAGGTGACGGCTACCAGACCATCCAGGCGCTCGTCGGGATCGCCCAGGGCGGGATCGCGGGACTCGGGCTCGGTGCGAGCCGCTCGAAGTGGGGTTTCCTGCCGTTCGCCCACACCGACTTCGTGTTCGCCATCATCGCCGAGGAGGCCGGACTGCTCGGCGCCGGCGCCGTCGTGCTCCTCCTCGGAGCCCTGTGCTGGCTCGGCGTCGCCACCGCGCTGCGGGCACCGGATCGCTTCGGGATGCTCGTCGCGGCCGGCATCACGACCTGGCTCGCTGCCCAGGCGTTCGTCAACATCGGCGCGGTGATCGGCATCCTGCCCATCACCGGCGTCCCGCTGCCGTTCGTGTCGTTCGGAGGGTCCGCAATGCTGTCGATGATGGCGGCCACCGGCATCCTCCTCAACGTCGCCCGCCACGCCCGCTGACGCGGCGACACTGGTGCCGATGGCTGACGAGTCGACCCCGGTGTGGTGCGTGGTCGCGGGAGGCGGCACCGCAGGCCACGTCCTGCCGGGGCTCGCCGTGTGCGACGCGCTCGAAGCCCGCGGGCACCCGCGGTCCTCGCTGCACGTGATCGGCTCCGCTCGCGGCGCCGAGACCACGCTGGTCCCCGCCGCGCGCATCGAGCTCACGACCCTTCCCGGTCGCGGCCTGAACGATCGGCGCGTCAACCTGTCGAACCTCGCAGCCGCGTGGGGCATCGTGCGCGGCGTCGTCCAGGGCATCGGCGTCGTGCGGCGGCTACGGCCCAAGGTCGTGCTGTCGCTCGGCGGCTACGCCGCCGTGCCGGGGGTCGTCGGTGCGGTGCTCTGGCGCATCCCCGTGGTGGTCACCGAGCAGAACGCCAGGGCGTCGCTGGCCAACCGGCTCGCCGGCCGCGTCGCTAGGGCATGCGCCGTCCCGACCGCCGGCACCGACCTTCCCCGTGCGGTCGTCACCGGCAACCCTGTGCGACCCGCGATCGTCGCAGCGGCGTCGGTCGCCAACGACCCCGCTCGCCGCGTTGCGCTGCGCGACCGGCTCGGCATCGACGCCGGACGGCGACTCGTCCTGGTGCAGAGCGGCTCGCTCGGGGCCCGCTCGGTCAACCAGGCGACGATCGACATGGTCGAGCGGTTGGCCGATCGGGCGGACCTGCACGTGCACCACGTCGTCGGCCGACGCGACTGGGG
>CAZBTQ010000077.1:0-12500 GCA_964494405.1 uncultured Iamiaceae bacterium | reverse complement strand
CGCTCGGTCGTGTCGTCGTCGACGACGGTCTCGATGGTGACCCTCACGCGGAGATCCTTTGCCCGGTCGCGAAGAGCGAGGTGACCACCGCGCTCAGTCGTTTCTGTCCTGGTCGATCGTAGCGTTGACAGCGCGTCAGGAGGTAGTCACGTACAAGGATTCGATCTCGGCGGCGAACCGACCGTGGACACCCCGGCGCTTCAGCTTCGACGTGGGGGTCAACAGGTCGGAGTCGGCCAGCCACTCCTCGCCCAACACCTTCACCTTCTTCACCCTCTCGGCGTTGTTGAACTCGGCCATCACCTCGGCGACGCCGCGCTCGACCTCGGCCACGACCTCGGGGTGCTCGGCCAGTGCAGCCAACGACGTGTCGGTGATGCCGTTGCGTGCGGCCCAACCCGGCGCCACATCGGGATCGAGCACGACCAGCGCGGACACGAACGGCCGATCGTCGCCGATGACGCACGCCTGGCCGATCAGCGGCACCATCTTCAGCGCCGCCTCCAGGTTCGCGGGGCTGAGGTTCTTGCCGCCCGCGGTGATGATCAGCTCCTTCTTGCGGTCGACGATGCGCACGTAGCCGTCGTCGTCGATCTCGCCGATGTCGCCTGAGTGGAGCCACCCGTCGGCCAAGGTCTCGGCCGTCGCCTCGGGGTTGTCGAGGTAGCCGACGAAGACGTTGCCGCCGCGGCACAAGATCTCGCCGTCATCGCCGAGGCGCACCTCGACCCCCACGATCGCCGGGCCGACCGTGCCGGCCTTCACGTGGTCGGGGGTGAACGTCATCGGGCCCGAGCTCTCGGACATGCCGTAGATCTCGGCCAGCGGCACGCCGATGGCACGGAACCACGACAACAGGTCGGCAGGGATGGGCGCCGCACCGGTGATCGCCAGCTCGACCTGGTCGAGCCCCACCAGCTCGCGCACGGTGCTGAACGCGACCTCGTCGAGGAAGTTCCACGTGGCGACCTCGTCGTCGGTGGCGGTGCCCCAGTCGATCTTGTCGACGATGGGCTTGGCCGCCTCGACCGCCTCGTCGAACTTGGCGCCCTTCTCCGGATCGGCGGCGAGCGCGGCGGTGACCCCGGCGTAGAGCTTCTCCCACACCCGGGGCACGCCGAACAGCAACTGCGGGCGCACCGCCGTCGTGTACGCCGCGAACAGGCTCGGGTCGGGACAGCACGACACCTCGAAGGCGAACATCGCCTGCTGGTAGTGCGAGGTGGCGCGCTCGGCGATGTGCGCCATGGGCAGGTACGACACGAGGCGCTTGCCGACCAGGTCGGTGAGCTTGGTGGTCTCGCGCAGGCACTCGACGGTCCAGCACACGTTGCGGTGCGACAGCACGACGCCCTTGGGCGGCCCGGTCGTACCCGAGGTGTAGATGATCGTGGCGATGTCGTCGGGCGATGCGACAGCGGCCGCCTCGTCCAGGTCGACCGGCTCGTGGGCGACCATGTCGGCGTAGGTGGTGAGGTCGTCGCGCCCATCCGGCCGCTCGATCACCACGACGTCTCGCAGGTCGGGGAGCTGTGGCCGCGCTCCGTCGATGCGGGCGAGGAAGCCGGCGTCTTCGACCACGGCGAGCACGGCGTGGCAGTGGCCGGCCAGGTAGGCGACCTGCTCGTCGGACGACGAGTTGTAGATCGACACCGGCGTGGCGCCGACGAAGTAGGCGGCCATGTCGAGCACGTGGAACTCGGGGCGGTTGCGGATCATCAGCACGATCCGGTCGCCAGGCTCGACGCCCAGCTTGCGATACGCGGCTGCCACGCGGGCCACCTGGTCGAGGTACGCGCCGAACGTCGCTTCGTTCCACGGCTCCGCCGCGTCGGCGACCGACCCCGAACCGCGCCAGCGCAGGGCCACCTCTCCCGAGTGGGCCCGAGCCGTCTCGAGGAACTGGGACGCGACGGTCCACCCCTCCACTCGGGCGTCCAGGATGGCGGCGGCCTCGGCGGCCGAGGCGGTGGGCGGGATGGTGTCGACCATGGCGGCTCTCCTCATCGATCCGGCCCGCGGCGAGTGACCACGGTCACGTCATCGTACCGGCAGGTTGTCGGGCGGTTCCTGCGCTGACACGATGCGGTCCACCAGGGGACCGACCACGAGGGGATCCACATGCCGAACGCAGTCATCGTCGACGCCGTCCGCACCGCAGGCGGCAAGCGCAACGGGAAGCTCAGCGGTTGGCACCCCGCCGACCTGTCCGCCGAGGTGCTGAAGGCACTCGTCGAGCGCAACGGCCTCGACCCCGCGATGGTCGACGACGTCATCATGGGCTGCGTCATGCAGGTGGGCGCGCAGTCGCTGAACGTCGGGCGCAACGCGGTGCTCGCGGCCGGCTGGCCCGAGTCGGTGCCGTCCACCACCGTCGACCGCCAGTGCGGCTCGTCCCAGCAGTCCGCCCACTTCGCCGCGCAGGGCGTGATGGCCGGGGCCTACGACGTGGTGGTGGCCGCCGGCGTCGAGGTGATGAGCCTCGTGCCCATGGGCGCGTCGATGGTGCAGGGCGTCGGCATCCCGTTCGGCCCGCTGGTCGGCGAGCGCTACGCCGACGCCGGAGGGCTGGTCCCCCAGGGCATCTCGGCCGAGATGATCGCCGACAAGTGGAACCTGTCGCGCGAGGACCTCGACGCGTTCGGTGCCCAATCCCAGCAGCGTGCCGCGGCCGCGACGGCCGAGGGCCGCTTCGACAACGAGATCATCCCCGTCGCCGAGAAGCGGCTCGACCGCGACACCGGCAACATCGTCGAGACCGGCGAGATGGTCACCGCCGACGAGGGCATCCGGCCCGACACCACCGCCGAGTCGCTCGGCAAGCTGAAGCCAGCGTTCAAGCCAGACGGCAAGGTCACCGCGGGCAACTCGTCGCAGATCACCGACGGCGCATCCGCCGTGCTGATCATGAGCGAGGAGAAGGCCACGGCGCTCGGCCTCACGCCGCGAGCCCGCTTCCACAGCTTCGCCCTCGCCGGCGTCGACCCCATCACCATGCTCACCGGCCCCATCCCGGCCACCACCAAGGTGTTCGAGCGCTCGGGCCTGTCGATGGCCGACATCGACGTCACCGAGATCAACGAGGCGTTCGCCTCGGTCGTGCTCGCCTGGGAGAAGGAGCACCACCCCGACATGTCGACGGTGAACCCCAACGGCGGCGCGATCGCGCTGGGGCACCCGCTCGGTTGTTCGGGCGCCAAGCTCATGGCGACCTTGCTCAACGAGCTCGAGCGCACCGGCGGCCGCTACGGCCTCCAGACCATGTGCGAAGGCGGCGGCCTCGCCAACGCCACCATCATCGAACGCCTGGGGTAGACCGCGTCGTTGCCGCAGCCGCAGGCTGCGGTCCCTCGTATCGTTGCCGCAGCCGCGGGCTTCGGTCCCTCGTAGGCTGATGGGGACATGGAGCTCGATCTCGATCCGGTGAAGGTGATCGTCGCCCTCGTGGTGGCGTACGTCATCATCAAGGTCGGGTTCACCCTGCTCCGTGGCCTCGCCGCGCCACGCCCGGAGCCCCCGCCGGCGGGCGAGCTGCGCAAGGTCAAGATCTCCTACCGGTGCAGCATCTGCGGCACCGAGGTGCGCATGACCGTCGCCCCCGACGAGGACCCGCCTCCCCCGCGCCACTGCCTCGAAGACATGGACCTCGTCGCGCCGATCGAATGACGCACGGTCGTCCACAGGCTGTGGACAACGCTGTGCAGCGTCACACCCGTGTAACTCGTCGCACATCGGGCCGACACCTTCGAGCGGTGGGCGTCATGTGCCGTTCATCCAGCGGCCGGACGGCTCGCGTCGACTCCCCTACCGCAGCTGGGTGGCGGTGAGGATCCCGCCGAGGATGAGCCCCAGGCCGCCGAGCAGGTACCAGTTCGAGGTGCCGCCCGGCAGGAGGTCCATGTAGTTGAGCAGGATCGTCAACAGCCCGAGGCCCAGCAGGCCGAACATCACCGGCACGACCCACGGCGCGGTGATCTTGGCGCTCATCGGCACCGGCGGGGTGTAGCGAGCGCTTGGCCCCGGGTGCCCGTCGCTCCCGGCCCCGCCTCCGCTCCCGGGGCGGGTCCCCTTCGGCGTGACCCGCCCGCCGGTGGGCTTCTTCTTCGGCGGGGTCTTCTTCGGGGACGGCTCGTTGGCGGTCGACATCTCCCGCAGGATAGATGACCAGCCCCCACTAGCCTGCGCCTGCGTGAGCGCCCGCGTCCTCGTCATCGACAACTACGACAGCTTCGTCTACAACCTCGTCCAGTACCTGGGCGAGCTCGGCGCCGAGCCGATCGTGCACCGCCACGACGCCATCGGCCTCGCCGAGGTCGACGACATCGACCCCGACGCCGTGCTGCTCAGCCCCGGGCCGGGCCGGCCGGAGGATGCTGGGCTCAGCAACGACGTGCTCGGCCACCTCGGCGGCCGGGTGCCCATCCTCGGCGTGTGCCTCGGGCTCCAGTGCATCGGCGCCTACTACGGCGGCGAGGTCGTGCGGGCCCCCCACGTGATGCACGGCAAGACCTCGCTCGTGCGCCACGAGGGCGTCGGCGTCTTCGAGGGACTGCCCCAGCCGCTCGAAGCCACCCGCTACCACTCGCTCGTGGTCGCACCCGAGTCGGTGCCCGACGTCCTCGAGGTCACCGCCACCTGCGACGACGGCACGATCATGGGCATGCGCCACCGCGAGCTCGACGTCGAGGGCGTGCAGTTCCACCCGGAGTCGATCCTGACGGTCGCCGGACACGACCTCTTGCGCACCTGGCTGTCACGGGCGCGCGTGCGCGCCTGAGCTATCCGCCCGGCGCGCTGGTGGTCGTCGTCCCCACGCCCTGCGACACGACGATGCCGACCGAAGAGCCCTGCGGCGCCTGTGTGCCCGGCGCGACGCTCTGGCTGATCACCGAGCCCGACGGCACCGTCGGGCTGTTGGCGAAGGTCACCACCGGGTTGAGCTGGCGGCTGGTGAGCTGGCTCTCGGCCGTCGCCTGGGTCTGGTTGACGACGTTCGGGACCTCGACCATCACGACCGGCGGCGGGCCGTCGGACACGACGATCACGACCACCGAGCCGCGTGGCGCTCGGGTGTTCTTCGCCGGGTTGGTGCGGATCACCTTGTTCAGGGGCACCGTCGGGCTGTTCTCGCGCTCCTCGCGCACCTGGAAGCTGGCCGCGGTGAGGGTCTGGGTCGCCGCACCCGGGTCCAGGCCGGTGACGTCGGGGACGTCGATGATCTCGGGGCCCTGGGACACCACGAGGCGGAACTCGTCGCCGGCGCGCACCATGGTGCCCGGTGGCGGCGTCTGTTCGAGCACCTCGCCCTCGGGCGCGTTGTCGTCGAAGCGGCGCTGGATGCCGTCAGGGGGGAGCACGAGGCCCTGGCCCTGGAGCGACTCGACGACGCCGGGCTCGCGGAAGCCCACGACTTCGGGCATCGGGAAGGCCGCCGTGCCGTCGCTGACGACGATGGTGACCTCGCTGTCCTCGGGGGCGAGCTCGCCGCCGAGCGGATCCTGGTCGAAGACGATGCCCTCGGGGATGTCGACGTTCGACTGGCGGTCGACCACGACCTGGAAGCCGGCGTCTTCGAGCGCGGTGGTGGCGTCCGCTTCGGTGAGGTCGATGACCTTTGGCACTTCGATGCGATCGGGGTCCTGGTTGCCGCCGCCGATCCCGAGCGCATCGGCGAAGATCATCAACAGCGCGATGAGCGCGGCGATCAGCACGACGAGCCCGAGGATGAACCAGCCGGTGCGACTCGGTGGTTCTACGTAGGCGTCGTCATCGTCGTAGTAGTCGCCACCGCCCGGCGGAACCGCCGCGGTGACGGGCACCGCGGTGGTGGCTGCGGGGTGCGCGGTGGTCGAGGCGACACCGGCAGCCACCACGCCAGCAGCCGCTGCACCGGCGACACCTGCTGCGAGCACAGGCTGGCCCTCGCGGAAGCGCCGCAGGTCGGCGCGCAGATCCTCGGCGGAGGGGTAGCGATCGGCGGGGCTCTTCGCCAGCAGCTTCATCACGATCGCTTCGATCGAGGCAGGGATGCGGGCGTTGATCGTGCTCGGGGGCGTCGGCGGCTCCTGCACCTGCTTGTAGGCGATCGTGACGGCGGAGTCGCCGGTGAACGGCGGCCGGCTCGCCAGCATCTCGTAGAGCACGACACCGAGCGAGTAGAGGTCCGAGCGTGGATCGACCGACTGGCCCTGGGCCTGCTCGGGCGAGAAGTAGGTGGCGGTGCCCATCACCGACCCCGTCTGGGTGAGGTTGGCGTCGGTGCCACCGCCACCGAACGCACGAGCGATGCCGAAGTCGGTGACCTTCACCTGCCCGCTCGGGGCGATCATGATGTTGCCCGGCTTGATGTCGCGGTGTACCACACCGTTGCGGTGGGCGAAGCTCAGCGCGGCGGCCACGTCGGTGGTGATGTCGGCGGCGCGGTCGGGGTGCAACATGCCCTCGGCACGCAGGATCTCGGCGAGGCTGCGGCCGTCGACGTACTCCATGACGATGAAGTAGGTGCCACGCTCCTCGCCCCAGTCGTAGACGCCGACGATGTTGGGGTGGCTCAGGTTGGCGGCGGACTGGGCCTCACGCCGGAACCGCTCGACGAACGACGGATCGCTCGCGAACTGGGGGAACAGCACCTTGACGGCCACCGGCCGGTCGAGCAGCTGGTCCCTCGCCAGGAAGACGTCGGCCATGCCCCCACGCGCGATCTGGCGGTGGAGCTCGTAGCGACCGTTGTAGATCGTCGGTTCCTGATCGGACATTGGGAGGAGCGTTCCTTCGTGGGGTGGGGGCCCGGTCGGTGGACAAGTATGGGTCAGCGCCAGTGCCGTTGGGCAGACGCCCCCGCTGCCTGAGCCTCGGGCTGGCCGGTGCCGGCGGTCCCGTCGTCTGGCACCACCTGGACCGCTGGCGCTGGTGGCGGCTGGAGCGCGGCTTCGAGCACGGCTCGGCCGATCGGGGCGGCGACCCGTCCACCGCCGGTCTCGGTGGCATCGGGCTGGGCGAGCACCACCACGGCCACCGCGACGCGCGGCGCCTCTCCGGGAGGTCCGGCGAAGCCGACGATCCACGCGTGCGACTGCGACGGGATCTCGGTCACTCGGGCGGTACCGGTCTTGCCGCCCACCTCGTAGCCCGGGATCGCCAGGCCCTGCGCGGTCCCACCCGAGACCACGCCGAGCATCGCCTCGCGCATGGTGGCCGCGGTCGCCGGGCTCATGCCCTGGAGCCAGGTGTCGGGCGCGATCTCGTCGACGAGCCCGCCGTCGGCGTCGCGCACCTCGCGCACGACGTGGGGGGTGGGGATCTGGCCGTTGTTCGCCACGCCTGCGGTGACGAGGGCCATCTGCAAGGCGGTCGCCGCAGTGTCGAAGCCGCCGATCGACGCGAGGGCCAGCGACGGTGTGTCCTCGAAGATGGTCCCGGGGACCGACGCATCGGGCGTGGCCTGGCCCGGCGTCTCGAGCGGCGCGCCGTAGTCGGTGGGGAAGATCGAGCGCGCCGGGCTCGGCAGGTCGATCGGCGGTGCGTCGTTGAAGCCGACCCCTTCGGCGCCGGAGACCATCAGCTGGGGACCCAGCGTGATCGAGCCCATCTCGGCGAACGCGGTGTTGCAGGAGACCCGCAGGATCTCGAACAGGGTCCCACCGCACGTCGCGCCGTTGTTGGTGATGGGGCGGGTGGTCTTCGGGGGGGTCCACGACGACACCACCGGGTACGACGGGGCGTCGGCGGTGACGAGCCCGCTCTCGAGACCGGCGATGCTCGTCACGACCTTGAACGTCGAACCTGGGAAGTAGCGCTCCTGGTAGGCGCGGCCCAGCATCGGGTCGCGGTCGTCGGCGAGGTACAGGTCGCGCGCCGCGGCGGCGTCCGCCAGGTCGGGGTCGCTCACCAGGTTGGGGTCGAACGACGGCCACGACCACAGCGCCAGGACCTCCCCTGTCTGCACGTCGACGGCGACGACCGAGCCCTCCCGGTCGCCGAGCGCGTCGCGGGCTGCGGCCTGCACGTCGGACCGGACCGACAGCACGATGCTCCCCGACCGGTCCCTCTCGACGAACAGGTCGGACAAGTCGCGCAGCTCGAGGTCGATGGTCTCGCCGGTGAGCTCCTCGTTGTACGACTCCTCGACGCCCGACGCCCCGAAGTGGAACGAGAAGAAGCCCGAGACCTGGGCGTAGAGCTCACCTTCGGGGTACTCGCGCTGGCGCCCCAGATCGGTGTCGACCTCCACGGAACGGGCGACGACGACGCCGTCGGAGGTGGAGATGGTGCCCCTCGGCCGCGAGTAGCTGTTGACGATCTCGCGGTTGTTGTCGGGGTTCGCCTTCAGCCGTTCGGCGCCGAAGATCTGGAGGTTGTTGAGCTGCGCGAACAGCAGGACGTAGCAGGCCATCAGACCGATGCTGAGACGACGGATCTGGCGGTTCACGCGGTCACCCGCGCCTCGTCGTCGAGGCGCCGGAGCTGGCGCGTGGTGACGTCGTCGGAGACGCGGACCAGCAGCCCCAACGCCACGTAGTTGGCCAGCAGCGACGAACCGCCGTACGCCACGAACGGCAGCGCGATGCCGGTGAGGGGGAGGACGCGGATCACGCCGCCGATGATGATGAACGCCTGGAGGGCGAAGGTGGTGGCGATGCCGGTGGCCAACAGCTTCTCGAAGGGCTGCTCGGCGGTGATCGCGACCCGCAGGCCGCTGCCGACCAACAGCAGGAACGCGATCAGGACCGCTGTGGCGCCCACCAGGCCGAGCTCTTCGCCGATGGCGGCGAAGATCATGTCGGTCTCGACGACCGGTATCGACTCGGGCGAGCCGAGCCCGAGGCCCGTCCCGGTGAGCCCGCCCTCGGCGAGCGCGTACGACGCCTGGACGACCTGGTAGCTGGCATCGCGCACGTACTCGGGGTTCCACGGGTCGAGCCAGACGTCGATGCGAGCGGCCACGTGTCCGAACGTCGAGTAGGCGAACGCCGCGCCCAACCCGAACAGGCCGAGGCCGATGACCAGGTAGGACCACCGTTCGGTGGCGACCCACACCATCACGAGGAACACGGTGAACAGCAGCAGGCTCGAGCCGAGCTCCTTCTGAAAGACCATGATCCCGATGGCGCCGCCCCACGCGAGCAGCAACGGACCGAGGTGCTTCGGGTCGGGGAGCATCAGCGGGCCAAGGCGACGGGTGCTCACCGCCAGCAGCTCTCGGTTCTCCACGAGGTAGCCGGCGAAGAAGATGATGAGGGCGATCTTGGCGAACTCGCCCGGCTGGAAGGTGATGGGGCCGACGCGGGCCCAGATCCGTGCACCGAGGTTCTCGAAGCCGATGCCCGGCACGAACGGCACGAGCAGCAGGCCGATGCCGATGAACAGGAACGTGTAGCGGTAGCGCTCGAGGTCCCGTGGCCGCTGGACCACGAGCAGCGTCGCCATGAACGCGACGATGCCGAGCGCCATCCAGGTGGTCTGCGGCGCGGCGAGGTCGGGGTCGAGCCGTACGACGAAGACGTAGCCGATGCCGTTCAGCAGTCCCGCCATCGGCAAGAGGAGCCCGTCGGCGTTCGGCGCGAACTTGCGGACTGCGAGGTGCGCGGCGATCAGCAGCGCGAGGACCAGCACGAGGAACCCGACGATGTCGGCGGGCAGCGACGCGGTGGTCCCCAGCCCGGCGAGCCCGTAGGCCGAGGCCGTGATGATCACCGCCAGCACGATGAGCCCGAGCTCCATCCTGCGCCGCAGCGAACGCACCTGGCTCACGGCGTCGCCCCTCCAGCGGGAGCGGTGGTCGATGTCGTGGACGTGGACGACGGCACGCTGCTCGTCGTGCTGGAGGTGCCCGCGCGGTTGAGCTGGTCGGCGACGTTGGCGAGGTAGCGGCGCGCCTCGTCGAAGGTGCCGAACTCGGGCTCGGCCTCGATGGCGTCGCGCAGCACCGGCGTCAGCTCGTCGAGCGACACACCCGTCGACTCGACCTCCTCGGGCTCGAACCACAAGAAGCCGCCAGGCCGGCCCTCGAAGACCGCGACCTCGCCGCTGTCGTTGGTGGAGATGAAGTAGCCGTTGTTGCCGTACCAGACGACCGCCAGCGCAGCGGTGACGAACACCGCGGCGACGAGCAGCACGAACACGGCGGTCCGCCACGTGAAGCGCCCGCTGCTGCGATCGCGGGTGGTGGTGACGATGCGCGGCAGCATCGAGCGGCTGTCGTCCTCGTCGGCGGGATCGTCGAGCGGGTCCGACACGACACCGCTCGAGGGGTCGTCGCTCGCCGGGCCGCCGTGGCGACCGAGCTCGGCCGACGGCGGCGCCACCGCGGTGAACCCCGCCAGGTCGACCGTCGCCGCGCTGGGACCGCGCACCACCCTTGCGCCGAGCCGCTCGGGCACGCTGCTGCGACCGTCCACGACATCGACCACCAGCACCGTGATGTTGTCGCGCCCTCCGCCCAGGTTGGCCGCGCTCACCAGCTCGTGGGCGGCCTCCTGGGGGTCGGCCAGACCACGCAGCACCGCGGCGATGCGGGCCTCGGGCACCTCGTTGAAGAGCCCGTCGCTGCAGAGGAGGTAGCGATCGCCTCGTCGAGGCTCGAGCTGCCATGCGTCGACCTCGACGGAGTCGCCGAGTCCGAGCACCCTGGTCACCACGTTGCGATGTGGGTGGACCAGCGCCTCCTCGGGCGTGAGCTTGCCCTCCCGCACGAGCCCCTCGACGAGGCTGTGGTCCTCGGTGAGGCGCTCGAGCCCATCGTCGGTGAGCACGTAGGCCCGCGAGTCGCCGACGTTGACGAGCGCCAGGTGCGGATCGCCGTCGAGGTCGGACTCGACCAACGCCAACGCCACCAAGGTGGTGCCCATGCCGCGCAGTTCCTGTTCCTCGCCACCGTCCCACACGGCGCGGTTGGCCACCTCGACCGCCTCGGCCAGCGACGCCACCGAGGGGTCGGCCATGGCGACGCGCAGCGAGTCCACCGCGATCGCCGACGCGACCGCTCCGCCGACGTGTCCTCCCATGCCGTCGGCCACCGCGACGACACGCTCCGAGACGAGCGCGCAGTCCTCGTTGACCTCCCGGCGTCGCCCCACGTCGGAGACGGCGCCGACGGCGAAGCCCGTCATGCGAGCTCCATGACGACCGACCCCACCTGGAGGCGATCGCCCGCGGCCATCGGCATCGGCCCCGACACCTTCGCCCGGTTCAGGTACGTGCCGTTGGTCGACCCCAGGTCCTCGACCAGGAACCGCCCGTCACGTCGGAAGACCCTGGCGTGGAGCTGGCTGACGTAGGTGTCGTCGAGCGTGACGTGGCACCCGGCGGCCCGGCCGACGGTGAGCTCGTCGGCGAGCGGGAACGACCGTCCGCGATCGGCTTCGGGCTCGATGACCCGAAGGACCGTCGGCTGACCCGAACGCCCGCGCCGGCGGGTGGGCGCGGCAGCGGCCGCCACCGGAGCGGGGGCGGCGGCGCCTCGGCGAGCCCTCGTGGGGCGCTGCCGGGGACCGTTGACCTCGGCCCACACCGCCTGAAGGACCCGCAGGAAGAAGAGGTACAGGAGGGCGAGCAGGCACAGCGTGAGGATGTTCAGCAGTGGCTCTGACACTGAGGGGCGAGCCTACTGGCCGACCTCCACCGCATCGGGCGCGCCGCTGTCGGCTGGTCGAGCCCCGGGCCACTCGCGGGTCAGGATGCCTCGAAGACCATGCGCGTGTTGCCGAAGACGAGCTCGTCGCCGTCGCGCAGCTCCTGCTGCGACACCTTCACGCCGTTGACGCGGGTGCCGTTGGTGGAGCCGAGGTCGACCACCACGTAGCCGTCGCCCTGAGGTCGGATCTCGGCGTGCTGGCGGCTGACGTTGGGGTCGGCGAGGACGATCGTGGAGTCGGGCATGCGACCGACGGTGACGACGAACTCACCGAGGATGACCCGCTCGTCGGTCGGCAGCAGCAGCGAGCCCGCTCCACCACCGCCGGGACCCTCCTTCATGCGGGCCTCGATCCCGAAGTTGCCCGTGCGGAGCTTCGGGTCGACGGTGATCTCGACGGTGACCGGGCCCATGAAGGTGTACTGCTCGTCGCGTGCGTGCTCGCGGGCGGCATCGCACAGCTCGCGCACCAGGGTGTCCTCCACGTCGGCGAACTGCGCGTGGTCGTCTGGCGACAGCAGGACGGTGAACGAGTTCGGCACCACCGAACGGCCCCTCACGCCCACCGAACGGTTGTCGTCCATGACCCTCACGAGACGCCGGCCGAGCTCCACCGGGCGCAGGCCGGACTTGAAGGCGCGGGAGAACACGCCCTCCACCATCCGCTCGAGGCGCCGTTCGAAACCCTGCAGGCCCATCACGTCACCCTACCGGTCGAGCCTCGACGGTCCCGGGCGTGCATGACCCCCATCGCGGCGCGCTACGCTCACGAACTTGCTGCTCGCGGGAGTGGCGGAATTGGCAGACGCGCAGGATTCAGGTTCCTGTGTCCGAAAGGACGTGGGGGTTCAAGTCCCCCCTCCCGCAC
>CAZBTQ010000076.1:11018-12681 GCA_964494405.1 uncultured Iamiaceae bacterium | reverse complement strand
TCGTCAACATCACCAAGTTCGGTGCGTTCGTCAACATCCTCCCGGGTCGCGACGGCCTGCTGCACATCTCCAAGATGGGCAAGGGCAAGCGCATCGACAAGGTCGAGGACGTCTTCGACCTGGGCGACGTCGTCGAGGTGAAGGTCGACGACGTCGACCCGCAGGGCAAGGTGTCCCTGTCGCTCGCCGGCGACGCCCCCGAGGCCAAGAACGGTTCCGAGGGTGCGTCCAGCGCACCGAGCTCGACGCGTTCCGCCTCGCCGGCCTCCGACGACGCCGGCGAGTCGGCGTCGGGTGACGGCGACCGTGCCTACGTGTCGTTCGAGGACGAGTTCGAGTCCGAGCTCGCGTCGGAGATCGGCGACCTCGGTCCCGCCTCCGCCGGTGCCCCCAGCGCCGACGCCGGCAACGGCCGAGGTGGCCGCGGCCGTCGCCGCGGAGGCCGCAGCTGAGCACCCCATCTGCGAGCGGCACCTCCTCGTCGTCCGACGAGGAGATCCGCCGCACCGTGTTGGCCTCGGGCATCCGCGTCGTCACCGAGCGGATGCCCGAGGCGCGCTCGGTCACCACCGGCTTCTGGGTCGCGGTGGGCAGCCGCGACGAGCCCGCCGAGGTGTCGGGCGCATCGCACTTCCTGGAGCACCTGCTGTTCAAGGGCACCGAGGCGCGCAGCGCCCGCGAGATCGCCGAGGCGGTCGACGCGGTCGGAGGCGAGATGAACGCCTTCACCGCCAAGGAGCACACCGCGTACTACTCGCGGCTGCCGGCGGGGGAGCTCGACCTCGGCCTCGAACTGCTGACCGATGTCGTCACCGCACCGGCGTTCCGCCCCCTCGAGGTCGACGCCGAGCGGCAGGTCATCCTCGAAGAGCTGCTCATGGACGAGGACGATCCCGACGAGCTCGTCCACACGTTGCTGTTCGAATCGCTGTTCCCCGACCACCCGCTCGGGTGGGAGACGGTCGGCACCCGCGAGACGATCGAGTCGATGACTCGCGACGAGATCGCGGCCTTCCACGCCGAGCACTACCACCCGGTGAACCTGGTGGTCGCCGCGGCAGGCGACCTCGACCACGACCGCGTCGTCGCCGGCGTCGAGGCGTGCTTCGCCGGACACGCCGGTGGCGTGCGTCCGCCCCGGCAGGCTCCGATCGAACCGCCACGCCCTCTGGTCGTCCGCCGGCGTGACACCGAGCAGGCTCACATCGCGCTCGGCTACCGGGCCGTGCCGTTCGACGATCCCGACCGCTACGCGTTGGCCGTGCTCAACCAGGTGCTCGGCGGAGGGATGGCCAGCCGTCTCTTCCAGGAGGTGCGAGAGGAGCGCGGCCTGGCCTACAGCGTCGGCTCCGGTACGTCGCTGTTCGCCGATGCCGGCGCGCTCGTCGTGTACGTGGGCACCGCGATCGGCCGCTCGACCGAGGCGCTGAAGGTCATCGAAGACGTCATCGGCGGGCTCGTCGCCGACGGCATCACCGCTCGGGAGCTACAGGTCGCCAAGGGCTACCTCGCAGGCTCGATGGTCCTCGGCCTCGAGGACTCCGGCAGTCGCATGGGACGGTTGGGTTCGAGCGAGACGGTGCGTGGCTTCGTCACCTCGGTCGACGAGCACCTCACCCGGATCGAGGCGGTCACGCTCGACGACGTGCACGCCGTCGCCCGC
>CAZBTQ010000076.1:7600-10918 GCA_964494405.1 uncultured Iamiaceae bacterium | reverse complement strand
GCCATGTCCGAGCCGATCAGAGTGGGGGTCTTCGGCGCCGGGGGTCGCATGGGCGCCACGGTGTGCCAGGCGGTCGCCGACGACCCCGACCTCGCGCTCGTCGCCGCGGTCGACCCGCACCACGCCGGCCTCGACCTGCGAGCGGTCACGCGCATCGACGGGCTCGACCTCACCATCGAGAGCTCGCCCGAGGAGCTCGTCCGCGCCGGGGCCCAGGTGGCAGTCGACTTCACCCGCATCGACGCCGCGCTGGAGAACCTGGCGTTCCTCGCCGACAACGGCATCCACGGGGTGGCCGGCACGTCGGGCTTCTCCGACGCGCACGTCGCTGCGCTCTCGGGCCGGTTCACGTCGAGCAACTGCGTGGTCGTGCCGAACTTCGCCATCGGCGCGGTGCTGATGATGCGCTTCGCCGAGATCGCGGCGCCGTTCTTCGAGACCGCCGAGGTCATCGAGCTGCACCACGACAAGAAGATCGACGCTCCGTCGGGCACCGCCATGTCGACCGTGGCGCGCATGGCCGAGGCATCGGCGGAGTGGGGCGCCGACCCCACCACCGAGGAGGTCGCCGCCGGCGCCCGCGGGGCCGAGGGATCGGGCGGCATCCGGGTCCATTCGGTGCGACTCCGGGGTCTCGTCGCGCACCAGGAGGTCCTCCTCGGGACCACGGGCCAGAGCCTGTCGATCCGCCACGACTCCTACGACCGCACGTCGTTCATGCCGGGCGTGCTGCTCGCCGTGAAGCGCATCGCCGATCACCCCGGCGTCACCCTCGGACTGGACCCCCTGCTCGGCCTCTGAGCGAGCCGAGTTCATGTTGACGAAACGTCAGGGGGCGACACGACGGCGTCCACGCTCTACCCTCGGCCCTTCTACGGGCGGCCGTTCGGCCGCAGACACCAGCGGGAGATCCAACACATGCGCCTTCGACTTCTGCGGCTGCTGGCCGCGCTGTTCGCCCTCACCCTGATCGCTGCGGCGTGCGGGGACGACTCCGACTCGGACGATGCCGGAGGCGATGGCGAGTCCGCGGCCGGTGAGTGCGACCCCGACGGCGACCTGGTCGACCTCGAGGGCCGGCAGGTCACGATCGCGGTCGAGAACGCCTATCTGCCGTTCAACTACATCGATGGCGAGACCGGCGAGCCCGCCGGCTGGGACTACGACGCCATCAACCACATGGCCGGGCTCCTCAACTTCGAGCCCGTGTTCGAGACGTTCTCGTGGGAGCCGATGATCCAGGCCGTCGCCGACGGACAGTTCGACATGGCGGCCGACGGCATCACCATCAACGAGGAGCGAGCCGAGATCGTCGACTTCTCCGTCGGGTACATCAACATCGAGCAGCGCCTGCTGGTGCGCGTCGGCGAGGACCGCTTCACCGACGCGGACGAGCTGGCCGACGACACGTCGCTGACGATCGGCTCGCAGACCGGCACCACCAACTACGACACCGCCGTCGACCTCGTCGGCGAGTCCCGAGTGGTGGCGTTCGAGCAGTTCGGCTTCGCCGTCCAGGCGCTCATCGCCGAAGACGTCGACGCGGTGATCATGGACGAGACCGCGGGCCAGGGCTACGTCGGCGAGAACGCCGACGACGTCGAGCTCATCGGCGAGTCGCTGTCGTCGGACGAGCTCGGCTTCATCTTCGAGAAGGGCTCGGACCTGGTCTGCCCGATCAACCAGGCGATCTCTGCCATGAAGGCTGACGGCACGATGGCGGCGCTCGGCGAGGAGTACTTCTCCGGTGCGTTCACCATCACCTACGACGACATCGCCGAGCCCGAGGAGACCGACGGCTGAGGTCGTCGTCGCCGTGGATGGTGAGGCGCTCGATGCCGAGCACTCCGCGCCGCTGAGCGACGGTCCCGACGTGCCGATCGGCCCGCCGGACCGTCGCCGGCGGGCGCCCGCCTGGGCCGAGACGTTCCCGTTCTGGGCGATCCTCATCGCCCTCGTCCTGGGCTGGATGGCGTTCCTGGTCCTGTTCAACCCGCGCTACGAGCAGGCGTGGGATCGCATCATCCCGGGCATCTGGCTCACGCTGAAGGCGACGTTCGCCGGCTTTGCCATCGCGCTCGCCGTGGGGCTGGTCCTCGGCCTCGGGCGGATGTCGCGCTCGATCATCCTCCGCAACCTCAGCCGCACGTACGTCGAGATCGTCCGCGGGATCCCGATGCTGATCTTGATCTTCACGATCGCGCTCGTGGTGGCACCGCAGGTCGCGGGTTGGCTCGGCATCCCTCCGTCCGACCTGCCGATGTTCTGGCGAGGCACGATCGCGCTCGCCGCCGTCTACGCCGCGTACATCGCCGAGATCGTGCGCGGCGGCATCCAGTCGATCGGTGTCGGCCAGATGGAGGCGGGGCGTTCGCTCGGCATGACCCGCGGTCAGACGATGCGGTCGGTCATCCTCCCCCAAGCCGGACGGGCGATGCTGCCGCCGCTCGGCAACGACCTGATCTCGATGTTGAAGGACTCGTCGCTGCTGAGCGTGCTCGGCATCCTCGAGGTCACCCAGCTCGGCCGCCAGTACGCGGCCGGCAGCTTCAAGTTCCGCGAGAGCTACCTGGTGCTGGTGTTCATCTACCTGTCGCTCACCGTGGCGCTCTCTCTGCTGCTGCACGCACTCGAGAAGCGCGTCAGCCGGGATCGGGCCGGCGAGCGCGGATGAGCTGGGAGGCGGTTGCGCGGACGGGCCCGATGATCGAGATCGCGGGGCTGCACAAGCGGTTCGGCGCGGTGGTCGCGGTCGACGGCGTCGATCTGACCGTGGCGAGCGGCGAGGTCATCGTCGTGGTCGGCCCGAGCGGGTGCGGCAAGAGCACCCTGCTGCGCTGCATCAACCTCCTGGAGGAACCGACCGAGGGCAGTGTCATCGTCGACGGCGTCGACGTGCAGGACCGTCACGTCGACATCGACGAGGTCCGCCGAGAGCTCGGCATGGTGTTCCAGCAGTTCAACCTGTTCCCGCACCTCACCGTGCTCGAGAACATCACGCTCGCCCAGCGCAAGGTCCGCAAGCGCTCGAAGGCCGAGGCCGCCGAGGTGGCCCGCCAGCAACTGGCTCGGGTGGGCATCCCCGACAAGGCCGACGCCTACCCGCGTCAGTTGTCAGGCGGCCAGCAGCAGCGCGTCGCCATCGCGCGTGCGCTGGCGATGGACCCCAAGGTGATGCTATTCGACGAGCCGACCTCGGCCCTCGATCCCGAGATGATCAAGGAGGTGCTCGACGTCATGCTCGAGCTGGCGCACGACGGGATGACGATGGTCGTCGTCACCCACGAGATGGGCTTCGCCCGCGCCGCCGCCGACCGC
>CAZBTQ010000076.1:0-7500 GCA_964494405.1 uncultured Iamiaceae bacterium | reverse complement strand
GTTCACACCTCGCACGCACACGTGTTCGTGCCCGGTGCTGCCATCACGACGTTGCCGAACTGGTCGCTGTCGGCCTTCTTGACGTACCACTCCCAGCGGGTGGCGTCAGGGCCCGCCAGCCAGGTCTCGGTCTTCTCGGCGTAGCAGCACACGGTGTCGTCGACGCCGGTGGTCTCGAGGCCAGAGGCGAGGAGGCGCTGCTCGGCGGCGACGACCTCGTCGGCTGTCTCGGTCTCGACGCCGAGGTGGTTGATCGACCCCGGGGTGCCGTCGCCGGCGAACAGCACGAGCTTGAGCGGCGGGTCTTCGATCGCGAAGTTGGCGTACCCGTCGCGGACCTTGGCCGGTTCGGCGTCGAACATCCGCGAGTAGAAGTCGATGGCCTCGTCGAGGTCGGCGACGTTGAGGGCGAGCTGCAGGCGCATGGGGTTCTCCCTGTTGAACATTCGTATCGACGCTTGTCGAATCGAGGAATGTCGATATGATATGCACATGCGCAAGCGACCGTCAACGGATGTGGGAGTGTGATCGCCATGGCGACCCCTGGCGAGGACTCCGGAGCGCTGTGCTGCGCTCCGTTCAGCGATGCTCCACTCGACGAAGAGCAGGCGGCCGACCTGGCGGCCGTGCTGAAGGCGCTGGCCGACCCGGTGCGCCTCCGCCTGGTCTCGATGCTGGTGAGCTCGCCCGATCGCGAGATCTGCGCCTGCGACCTTCCAGAGTTGCTGGGTCGTGCCCAGCCCACCGTGTCGCACCACCTGGGCTTGCTGGTGCGAGCCGGGATCCTTGAGCGCGAGCAGCGCGGCAAGTGGGCGTGGTTCCGGGCCCGCCCCGAGCGGCTCTCGGAGATCTGCGCCATCGTCGATCCGTTCGCTCAACAGCGGTTGACTCAATCCTAACTGAGTGAATACCCTGCGGGACGTGGACACGCGGCCTGCCGACACAGAGCGCCCAGACACCGCCGAACGAGCGCGCCTGCACGCGGCGTTGAGCGATCCGGGCCGTCTCGCCGTCGTCGACGCCCTCGGCCCCTCGGACCTGTCACCGTCAGAGCTCTCCGAGCGGCTCGGCATCGCCAGCAACCTGCTCGCGCACCACCTCGACATCCTCGAACACGAGGGGCTCGTCGAGCGCCTGGTGTCCTCTGGTGACCGTCGCCGCCGGTACGTCCGGCTGTGCCCCGATCGCCTTGATGGACTGCTCGCGCACCCGGTGAGCTCGGGCGAGCGGCCGCGGGACGTCGTGTTCGTCTGCACCCACAACTCCGCGCGCTCGCAGCTCGCCGCCGTCATGTGGCGCGCGCGAACCGGTCGGCGGGCATCGTCGGCTGGCACCCACCCAGCCGAACGGGTGCACCCGGGGGCCATCGATGCGGCGCGTCGCGCGGGACTCGATCTCGGCGGTGCCGTGCCGCGGCTCCTCGATGAGAGGACGGCCCGCGGCGCCCACCTGGTCACCGTCTGCGACCGTGCCCACGAGGAGCTTCCCGTCGGGCTCGCGCAGTGGCACTGGTCGGTCGCCGACCCGGTCGAGGTCGGTACCGACGCCGCGTTCGACGCTGCGCTGTCAGAGCTCGACGACCGCATCGGAGCGCTGACGTGAGGACCGACAGGCCCGACGAGGGACGTCGACCATCGGTGCTGTTCCTCTGCGTCCACAACGCCGGACGATCCCAGATCGCCGCGGGTTGGCTGCGACACCTCGCCGGCGACACGGTCGACATCTTCTCCGGAGGCTCGGACCCGGGCGTCGAGGTGAACGCCGCCGCGGTCGCGGCGATGTCCGAGGTGGGCATCGACATCTCGGGTGAGCACCCGAAGCCGTGGACCGACGAGATCGCCCGGGCCGCGGACGTCATCGTCACGATGGGTTGTGGAGATGCATGCCCCGTCTTCCCCGGCAAGCGCTACGAGGACTGGGAGCTCACGGATCCCGCGGGTCAGCCGTTGGACGTCGTGCGAGAGATCCGGGACGACATCCGCACCCGCGTCGAGCGCCTCGTCGCCGAGCTCGTACACGCGTGAGCCAGCGCGCGCTGCTCGCGGAGTTCGTCGGCACCGCGTTCCTGCTGGCTGGCATCGTCGGCTCGGGCATCATGGCCGAACGCCTCACCGACGACGTTGGACTCCAACTGCTGATCAACTCGATCGCGACGGGAGCCCTCCTCGTGGCCCTCATCCTCTCCCTCGGCTCGGCCTCCGGTGCCCACTTCAACCCGGCGGTCACGATCACCGATCGTCTCCTGGGGGGCATCGCCACTCCGACGGCGTTCGGGTATGTGATCGTGCAGGTCAGTGGCGCTGTGTCGGGGGTGATCATCGCCAACGCCATGTTCGACCTCCCGCTCGTCGAGCTCTCCACCACCGAGCGCACGGGTGGCAACCTGCTGCTCGCCGAGGCGGTCGCGACCTTCGGACTCCTGCTGGTGATCTTCGGCATGCTGCGCTCAGGTCGGTCCTCGATGGTCGCCATCGCCGTCGGCGCGTACATCGGCGCGGCGTACTGGTTCACGTCGTCCACCAGCTTCGCCAACCCAGCGGTCACCGTCGCCCGGACGCTCTCCGATACGTTCGCGGGGATCGCGCCCAGCGGGGTCGCGCTCTTCGTCGCCGTCCAGCTCGTCGCCACCGTCGTCGCCGTGGCGCTGATCCGCGTGCTGTACCCGGACATCGCCTCGGTGGCCGACGAGGTGGTCGTGCCTCACCGCGACCCGGTGGGGCGGGACGCCACCGGCGTCACCGCATCTCGACGAGCACGACCGCCGGCCGGCTGAGGAAGCGGACCTGTGGTGCCTGTCCTCGCACCATCCCGACGCCTGGTGACACGACGATGGCGTTGCCGTCGACCTCGTGGAGCCCGCCTCGGGCGAGGTCGCGGGGGACGTCGGTGAGGGTGACCGGTGGTCCGATCAGCGGCAGCACGACCTGGCCACCGTGGGTGTGGCCGCTGACGACGAGGTCGATGCGCGAGTCGGTGTCGAGCTCGTTGACGGCGTCAGGTCGATGGGCGACGAGGATACGGATCGTGCCGTCTTCGGGCGCCGACTCGAGGCTGTCGATGGTGTCGCGCGAGCGGCTGGAGTACATGGGCCTGCCGGAGTGCCCTGTGTACCTGGAGTTCCTGATGCCCCCGACGCGGACGGTGCGATCGTGGACCTCGACGTCGACGACCTCGTCGAGCAGGGGAGTGATGTCGGTGCCGGGCAGCAGGGTCGTCATCTCCAGGTAGTGGTCGGAGTCGCCCTGCACGAAGTAGACGCCGCCCGGCGCGTGGAGCCGCCCGAGCAGCTCTCGCATGGCGTCGGCTTCGCGTTCGATCTCGTCGCGGTCGCCCTGGAACAGGTCGCCGGGGATCAGGATGATGTCGGGTTCGGCGGCCATGACCCGGTCGACGGCCTCGCGCTCGTGGGCGCCGATCCGGTTCGTCTGGATGTCGGAGAGGACCGCGACGAGGATCGGGTCGTCGCCGGTGCGCGAGGGATCGAGCGCCAGGTCGAGGTGGTCGGTGCGCAGCCACGACGGCTCGACGTGGGTGGCGTACAGCCCGAGCGGTGCCGGGACGACGAGGAGCGCGCCAACAGCGATCGCGAGCCACGACCTCGCGTCGCGCCAACCGGTGATGACGAGCGCCACGCCGACCATCGGGATCGAGACCGTGAGCAACAGGTAGGCGAGGTGCACGACGCCCCACTCGTCGAGCCCGCGCGGCACCAACACGAACAGCGACGCCCACGCCGCGACGAGTGCGACCACGCCCGACGCGAACAGGGCCAGGAGGACCCTCTTCGTCGTCCCCGGACGAGCGACGCGCCAGGCCACCAGGGCCGCGATCGTGCCGATGACGAGCGCAGTGAACGTGACGGCCAGGGTGGTGTGCTGCATCGGTGGACCTTGCTCACGGGGTGGGGCCCGTGTCGGAGTCACCCCCGCCCGTGTCGCTGCTGTCGGTCCACGGCTCCGCTTCGAGCTCGTCAGGGAGGTTGGCCAGACCGGCGAGCTCGCCCTTGCCCCTGCGGCGCTCGGAGAAGAAGGTGAGCGTCACGGCCCCGATGCTGAGGGCCAGCAGCGGAAGCCTGTACTCGGCGATGAACCCGAGCACCCAGTCGATCGGCCCCTCGAAGGTCCTGCCGAGCACCCGGATGATCCACAGGCGCAGGATCGTGCCCGCGACGTTCGCGGTGAGGAACACGACCGGCCGCATGCGTGCGGCGCCCGCGAACAGGCAGATCCAGTTGTTGGGGAGGGCGAACACCAGTGGAACGCCCCACCGCGAGAACTTCCTCTCGACCCAGCGGAGCTGACCGCCGAGCGTGCGGGTGTTGCGCTCGACCCACCGGACCGCAGCGTCGCCGTAGAAGTAGCCGAGCAGGTAGAAGAGCGGGTCCGACAACAGGAGGCGACCGAAGCCCACGGCGTAGTAGGGGATCGGGTCGAGCAGGTTCGTCGTCAGCGCCAGGTTGCGGTTGCGTGGGTTCATCGCGATCAGCAAGAGCGGGTGGCGGTCGACGAGCGACGGCGCGAGCGCGTCGCCGACGTTGGCGATGACCGTCAGCGCGACGAGGGGTGCCACGAGCAGCACCAGCCTCGTGCGGCCCGGCGTCGTGGGCCGGGTGGGCTCGGTCGGGTCCACGACCGACGAGTCTGTCAGCCGCCAGCGGGGTGCAGCGTGCGGCAGCCGGTCTGCACGACGCCTACGCTCGTGGCGTCGGTCACACATCCGCGATCGGGGGATCCATGCAGGGACTCATGCAGGCGACGCAGCTCACCATGCCGCACATGTTCGAGCGCGCCGAGAAGTACTTCAGCGACAAGGAGATCGTCACCGCCACCCCGACGGGCAAGGTCCGCACCACCTACGGCGAGTGGGCCGATCGTGCGCGCCGGTTGGGCGGGGTGCTCGACCAGCTCGGCATCAGCGCCGATGGCCGCGTCGGTTCGTTCGCGTGGAACACCCAGCGCCACCTCGAGCTGTGGTTCGCGGTGCCGTGCTCGGGTCGGGTCCTGCACACGCTCAACATCCGCCTGTTCCCCGAGCAGCTCACCTACATCGTGAACCACGCCGAGGACGAGGTGATCTTCGTCGACAACTCCCTCATGGGGTTGCTCGGCCCGCTCCTTTCGACCTTCTCGACGGTGAAGCACCTGGTCGTGATGAACGACACCGGCGGCGAGCTGCCGTCGGTCGACGGCGGCATCCAGGTCCACGACTACGAGGCGCTGCTGGCCGATGCTCAGCCGGTGCAGTGGCACGTCGAGGACGAGAACCAGGCCGCGTCGATGTGCTACACGAGCGGCACCACCGGCAACCCGAAGGGCGCGGTGTACTCGCACCGCTCGACGTTCCTGCACACCTTCGGTGCCATGGCCGCCGACGGCGTCGGCATCCGCGAGTCCGACGTGATCCTGCCGGTCGTGCCGATGTTCCACGCCAACGCGTGGGGCCTCGCCCACGTCGCGGTCGCCACCGGCGCCAAGCTCGTGATGCCAGGCCCCGACCTGTCGCCCGGCGCGCTCGTCGACCTCATCGAGTCCGAGCGCGTGACCGTCGCCGCGGGCGTCCCCACCATCTGGATGGGCGTGCTCGACGCCATCGACGGGCGCGACGTCTCGTCGCTGCGGGCCATCCCGTGCGGCGGCAGCGCGGTGCCGAAGGTCCTCTCCGAGGGCTTCCGGGCCAAGACCGGGCTCCCCATCCTCCAGGCGTGGGGGATGACCGAGACCAGCCCGATCGCGTCGGTCTGCACCATCAAGTCGAACCTCGGCGACCTCTCCGACGAGGACAAGGCCGACATCCGCACGACGGTCGGCATCGTGTCGTTCGGTGTCGAGATGCGCGTCGTCGACCCCGAGTCGCTCGACGACCGGCCGTGGGACGGCGAGACCTCCGGCGAGCTCCAGGTGCGCGGTCCGTGGGTCATCCGGGAGTACTACAACGACGACCGCTCGCCCGAGTCGTTCACCGAGGACGGCTGGCTGAAGACCGGCGACGTCGCCACGGTCGACAAGGAGGGCTACATCCGGCTCGTCGACCGCACCAAGGACGTCATCAAGTCCGGTGGCGAGTGGATCAGCTCGGTCGAGCTGGAGAACGAGATCATGGCCCACCCGTCGGTGGCCGAGGCCGCGGTGATCGGCGTTCCCCACCCCAAGTGGCAGGAGCGTCCGCTGGCGTGCGTCGTGTTGCGCGACGGGGCGTCGCTCACCAAGGACGAGCTGATCGAGTTCCTCGAGCCGCGGGTCGCCAAGTGGTGGCTGCCCGACGACGTGCAGTTCATCGACGCGGTGCCGAAGACGTCGGTCGGCAAGTTCTCGAAGAAGGACCTGCGCGCCAAGTTCGAGGACTACAGCCTGCCCACGGCCTGACCTGCGGGGCCCGGGAGCTGGCGGTCGTCTACGCACGCGCCTGCTCCTTGGCTCGGTTGTGGGGTCCGCAGAGGCGTTGGAGGTTGGCGATGGTGGTGGGGCCGCCTTGTTCGTAGGGGTGGATGTGGTCGTGTTGGAGGAACGCTGTTGCGCGACAGCCGGGCCAGGCGCAGGTGGGGTGTGCCTCGTGGTTGACGCGGCGTTGTCGTCGGGTGGGGTGGCGTCGCCGTGGGCTGGCGTCGATGGGGTGGCGGTCGGTGTCGTGGAGGAGCAGGGACACGAACGCGTCTG
This sequence comes from uncultured Iamiaceae bacterium, assembly GCA_964494405.1. GTDB lineage: Bacteria > Actinomycetota > Acidimicrobiia > Acidimicrobiales > SKKL01 > Actinomarinicola. The sequence goes on along the minus strand of CAZBTQ010000076.1, from coordinate 847 downwards.
GCAACAGGGCGGTGACGGCGTGGTCGGACAGGGGTGTGCCGTCGGCGAGACGGGCGGGCTCGTTCCCGCGGATGTGGATGACCATCTCTGCGGTCACCCCACCACCGGCGCCTGGGTTGGTGGTGAGGAGCGCGGCGAGTGCGTCGGCGCGTTGTTGTCGGAGTGACGCGCCCATGGGCGCGCGTTGGGCGCGGACCCGGTGGTCGATCACGGCGCAGATCCCGCCACCGACCATTGGTGGGACCCGGATGGTGATGACGGTCATCCCGTCGGGGTCGGTCCGCCACGACACCGATCGTTCGTGGTGTTGGCGTGTGTCGATGTCGGCGGGGTTGTCGTGGCCGAGCATCCACGCCGCGATCGCCGGACCGAGTTGTTGGGCGGGGGTGCGTGACGCCAACCCGACCAGGGCGGCGGCGTTGTCGGGACTGAGGTGGGGGACCAGGGTCCGGGCTTTGCCGTAGGACACGTCCCCCGACGCCATCGCCTCATCGAGCTGGGGGGTGGGTGCGCATGGCGCGGGCGACGCGGACTTGGGTGCGGGCGGTGGATGGCTCGATGTCACACGCGTCGGCCAACCAGACGGCACAGGTCAACGCTCCCGATGCCGCCCACCGGCCGCGGGTGTCGAGCTCACCGACCAGGACCAACAGCTCGTAGGTGCCCGCCGACAGGTGTCGTGCCAGTCCGACGATGTCGGCTTCGAGCCGCTCCGCCGGTAGTTCCTGGACTGTCTCTTTGGTGGTCATGCCCCGCCTCCTTGGGTATCGAACGTACGTTCGATACTACTCGGGGGGTGTGACAGTTTCGATCGGGCCACGCGCCCATGGGCGCGCCGGAACGGACG
>CAZBTQ010000075.1:5277-12710 GCA_964494405.1 uncultured Iamiaceae bacterium | reverse complement strand
GCGGGCTCGATCGAGCACCGGCGCGCCCATCTCGCGAGCCGCCGCCGCCCCTGCTGCGAGGATCGCCTCGGTGGCCGAGGGGTCGTCGACGAGCTCGGCGTAGCGCTTCTGCACGGGCGAGAGGACCTCGATGACCGCGGCCGCGGCGTCGGACTTGAGCGGGCCGTACTGGTTGTAGTCCGCCGCGACGTCGTCGATCCGGCGGTCGGTGGCGGCGGCGAGGATCGACAGCAAGTTCGACACGCCTGGCTTGGCCTCGGGGTCGTAGCGGACCTCCCCGTCGTTGTCGGTGACCGCGCGCTTGAACTTCTTCTCGATGACCGCCGGCTCGTCGAGCATCCCCACCGAGCCCTGCGGCGAGTCGGTCGACTTCGACATCTTGGCCGTGGGGTTCTGCAGGTCCATCACCCGGGCCCCGGCAGGTGGCAGCACAGCCTCGGGCACGACGAACGTGTCGCCGTAGCGGCTGTTGAACCGACCCGCCACGTCCCGTGCCAGCTCGAGGTGTTGGCGCTGGTCGTCGCCGACGGGCACCTTGTCGGTGTCGTAGAGGAGGATGTCGGCCGCCATGAGGGCGGGATAGGTGAACAGGCCGGCGGACACGAAGTCGCGCTGGTCGCTCTTCTCCTTGAACTGCGTCATCCGGCTGAGCTCGCCGAAGCTGGCCGTGCACTCCATCAGCCACGCCAGCTCGGTGTGGGCGGGCACGTGGCTCTGGACGAACAGCGTCACGCTCGACGGGTCGAGCCCCGATGCCAGGTACAGGTTGGCCATCTCGATGGTGCGGGCCCGCAGCGAGGCGGGGTCCTGGGGCGTGGTGAGCGCGTGCAGGTCGACGATGCAGAACAGCGCCTGGTCGGCGTCGTGCTCGCGGGAGAAGCGCCGCAGCGCGCCCAGGTAGTTGCCGAGGTGGAGATCGCCGGAGGGCTGGATGCCCGAGAAGACTCTGGCCATGGCCGACGATCCTACGAGTCGTCGGCGGGGTACCCGTCCGGGTTCTGCGACTGCCAGCGCCACGTGTCGGCGCACATCGCGTCGAGGGAGTGGTCCGCGGCCCAACCGAGCTCGGTGTTGGCGAGGCTCGGATCGGCGTAGCAGGTGGCGATGTCGCCGGAGCGCCGACCGACGACGTCGTAGGGGATCGACCGGCCGCTGGCCCGCTCGAACGCCCGCACGACCTCGAGCACGCTGTGGCCCTTGCCGGTGCCCAGGTTCCACACGTGGTGCCCGCCCACCTCGTCGAGACGTTGCAGTGCCGCGAGGTGCGCGGCGGCGAGGTCGACCACGTGGATGTAGTCGCGCACACCGGTGCCGTCGGGTGTGTCGTAGTCGTCGCCGAACACCTGGAGCCGCTCGCGCCGGCCCACCGCGACCTGGGCGATGAACGGGACGAGGTTGTTGGGGACGCCCTGCGGGTCCTCGCCGATCCGTCCCGACGGGTGGGCGCCAACTGGGTTGAAGTACCGCAGGGTGGCGATGCGCCAGTCGTCGTCGGCGGTGTGCAGGTCGCTCAGGATCTGCTCGATCATCAGCTTGGTCCAGCCGTAGGGGCTGGTGGCCGATGTGGGCGCGCCCTCACGCAGCGGCAGGGTGGGCGTCGAGCCGTAGACGGTGGCCGACGACGAGAAGACCAGCGTGCGGCAGTCGTGCGACGCCATCGCCTCGGTGAGCGCGAGCGCGCCGCCGACGTTGACCGAGTAGTACCGGTGGGGCTGTTGCACCGACTCGCCGACGGCCTTGAGACCTGCGAAGTGGATCACCCCATCCGGCCGCTCGGTGGCGAACACCTCGTCGAGCGCGTCGCGGTCGAGGAGATCGGCGTGGTGGAACGCGATGTCGGCGCCGGTGAGCTCGCGCACCCGGTCGACCGCGGCCGAGCGGCTGTTGGACAGGTCGTCGAGGATCGCGACCTCGTGGCCGGCCTCGACGAGCTGCACGACGGTGTGGGTGCCGATGTAGCCGGCACCGCCGGTGACGAGGATCCGCATCGGGGCGACGATAGCTGCGCGAACCTGGCGCGATGACTCCCACCGCAGGGCCCGGAACCGCCGACGACGTGATGGCCCACCTCTCCGACGGCGCCGACATCATCGTTCCGCTCGCCAACGGTGAGCCAGTCGCGATCATCGATGCCATCGAGCGCCACGCCGCTCGGTTCAGCGGCATGCGCATCCACCAGATGCACACGCTGCACGACCGTCCGTACCTGCACGGCGATCGGCGCGACCACCTCCTGCACATGTCGTACTTCCTGTCGCCGGCGACGCGCGCCGCGTTCCACGAGGGCGGGTGCGAGCTGGTCCCCAACAACTTCAGCGAGGTCCCCCGACTGCTGCGCGAGACCACGAGGTGCTCGCTGGTGGTCGCGGCCGCCGCGCCGATGGATCGCCACGGCTACTTCTCACTCGGCACCAACTGCGACTACGTGGCGCCGTTCATCGGCGAGGTCCCGTTCTTCCTCGAGGTGAACCCGGCCATGCCGCGCACCTTCGGCGAGAACCAGGTCCACGTCAGCCAGGTGGTGGGCTGGTGCGACGTCGACCGGCCGCTCGTCGAGGTGCCGCGGGCCGAGCCCACCGAGCTCGATCGGCGCATCGCCGGACACGTCGTGGAGCGGATCCCCGATGGAGCGACCATCCAGGCGGGGATCGGCTCGATCCCATCCGCGCTCCTCGCGGAGCTGCGCGACCACCGCCACCTGGGGATCCACACCGAGCTGCTGTCCGACGGTTTGATGGACCTGATGGAGTGCGGCGCCGCGGATGGCAGCCGCAAGCGCCGTGAGCGTGGCAAGGCGGTGACGACCTTCGCGCTCGGCACGAACGAGCTCCACCGATGGCTCGACGGGAACCCGGCGGTCGAGTTCCTGCCGGTCGACGTGGTCAACGATCCGAGGGTCATCGCCGAGGAGGACACCTTCGTGTCGATCAACGCGACGACCGAGGTCGACCTGGTCGGGCAGTGCGCCTCGGAGACGGTGGCGGGCCGCTACTGGTCGTCGAGCGGAGGCCAGGCGGACTTCGCGAAGGGCGCGATGTTCTCGCCGGGAGGCAAGGCGTTCGTCGTGCTGCCAGCCACGGCTCGCGGGGGGACGGTCTCACGCATCCGGGCGACCCTCACCCCAGGATCGATGGTGACGACGTTGAAGAACACGGTGGACCACGTCGTCACCGAGCACGGCATCGCCGAGCTGCGGGGACGCACGATCGCCGAGCGGGCACGGGCTCTCGTCGCGATCGCCGCGCCCGAGTTCCGCGACGAGCTGCGGGCCGACGCCGAGGCACTGCACTACCTGTGGCCGTGAAGGCGCTGACGGTGCCCGAGGCCGAACCGATCCGCCACTAGGCTCCGCCTGTGCCGATCGCCGTCCAGACCGAGGTGTTCGAGGGGCCCTTCGACCTGCTCCTCCACCTCATCCTGAAGGAACAGGTCGACCTCTACGAGATCTCGTTGAGCGAGATCGTCGACGCGTACATCGTCGAGATCGAGCGCATGGAGGCGCTGGACCTCGACCTCGCCACCGAGTTCCTGCTGATCGCGGCGACGCTCGTCGAACTGAAGGCTCGGCGTCTGTTGCCCGACGACGACGCGTTCGACCTCGACGACGAGCTGGCCCTGTGGGAGGAGCGCGACCTGCTCCTCGCCCGGCTGCTCGAGTGCAAGACGTTCAAGGATGCGGCCGTGGTGCTGCGCCGCCTCGAGCTCGACGCGGGCCGGTCGTTCGCCCGTCGCGCCGGCATGGAGGAGCGCTTCTCGGACCTGGCGCCAGATCTGCTCGAGGGCATCACGGTCGAGGCGCTGCACGACGCCTACCTGAAGGCGGTCGAGCCCAAGCCGGTGCCACGGGTGCACATGGACCACGTCGCGCCCGTGCGGTTGAGCGTCGCCGAAGCGGTCGAGGAGCTGGTCGACGAGCTGCCGCGCGTCGGCCGCATCGGCTTCCGTGAGCTCACCGCGGATCTGGTGGAGCGGATCGAGGTCGTCGTGCGGTTCCTGGCGGTGCTCGAGATGTTCAAGCGCGGGTTCATCGACCTGCACCAGACGGCGACCTTCGGCGACATCTCCATCGTGTGGTTGGGCCTCGACGCGGCGGATCGGGACGACGAGGAGTCGGTGCTCGCCGGCGTGGATGCGTACGACGGATGAGCGACGATCCCCGCCCAGAGGCCGACGCTGTGCTGCCGGAGGCTGGCGACGTGCCCGACCGCGACGCCAAGGCGGCGATCGAGGCGATCGTCATGGTGGCCGACGAGCCGGTCGAGCCGGGTTTGCTCGCCCAGCTGGTCGACCTGTCCGCCGAGCGCGTCGAAGGCCTGTGCCGCGAGCTGGCGGCCGAGTACGACGACCAGGGTCGAGGATTCCAGCTGGTGCGCGTCGCGGGCGGCTACCGCTTCCAGAGCCACCCCGACCGCGCGCCGTGGGTGGAGCGCTACGTGCTCGACGGCCAGTCGGCTCGGCTGTCGGCCGCCGCGCTCGAAACGCTGGCGATCGTCGCCTACAAGCAACCGGTGTCGCGGGCGCAGGTCGCAGCGATCCGAGGGGTCGGCGTCGATGGCGTGATGCGCACCCTCCAGCAGCGCGGCTACATCGACGAGATCGGGCGCGATCCAGGCCCGGGGCAGGCCGTGCTGTTCGGCACCACACCGGTGTTCCTCGAGCGGCTGGGCCTCGACTCGCTGGCCCAGCTCCCGTCGCTGGGTGACTTCGTCCCCGGTGCCGACGTGGTCGAGGCGCTCGAGGTCGGCCTGCGTGCGGTGACGCTGCCGCTCGACGGCGAGCCGCTCGATGACGCTGCCGGGCCCATCGACAGCGAGGCCGTCGACAGGGACCCAGTGGACGCTGTCGAGCACGACGTCTCGGACGACTAGGTGGGCGGTCGCGACGACCTGCCCGACGGGGAGCGGCTCCAGAAGGTCCTCGCCCGAGCGGGCATCGGCAGCCGGCGGGTGTGCGAGGACCTGATCGAGGACGGCCTGGTGACCGTCAACGGCGAGGTGGCCGTGCTCGGCCGTCGGGTCGACCCCGACGCCGATCGGGTCGAGGTCGACGGCGTACCGATCGGCATCCGGCCCGACCTGGTGCACTACCTGCTCAACAAGCCCGTCGGCGTGGTGTCGACCGCATCCGACACCCACGACCGCCCGACCGTGGTGTCGCTCGTGCCAGACGAGCCCCGCGTGTTCCCCGTGGGTCGCCTCGACGCCGACACCGAGGGCTTGATCATCGTCACCAACGACGGCGACCTCACCCATCGACTCACCCACCCGTCGTTCGGCGTCGACAAGGAGTACCTGGCCGAGGTCGAGGGCGAGCCGTCTCGGGGTGCGCTGCGCCGCCTGCGGGAGGGGATCGAGCTGGACGACGGCCCGACCGCGCCGGCGCAGGCGTCGCTGCTGGCGCCCAACCTGGTGCGCCTGGTCATCCACGAGGGCCGGAACCGCCAGGTGCGTCGCATGTGCGCGGCGGTGGGCCATCCGGTGGTGCGCCTGGTGCGCACGCGCATCGGTCCGCTGGTCGACCGCGCCCTCAAGCCGGGCGAGTGGCGCCGGCTCGAACGCGACGAGGTACGTGCGCTGGAGCGCGCAACCGCTGCGGGGGTCGATCCGGGCGACCGGTAGCATCGCCCGACGATGACCACACCGGAGCCGACCACCGCTCGCCATCCCTCGGCGTCGCAGGCTCCGATCGACGAGCGCCGCCATGCCACAGTGGTCGGCACCGGGCTCATCGGGGGCTCCATCGCCCTCGCGCTGCGCCAGCGCGGCTGGCACGTGTCGGGGGTCGACCGCGACGCAGAGCGTGCCGAGCGTGCGCTGGAGCTCGGTGCGATCGACCAGGTCGGCCACGACCCTGAGGCCGAGCTGACGTTCGTCGCCGTGCCGGTGGGGCAGATCCCCGAGGCGGTCCGCGAGGCGCTCGCCGCGTCTCCCGGGGTGGTGACCGATGTGGGCGGCGTGAAGGCATCGGTCGTCGCCGACGTCGGCGATGCGCGCTTCGTCGGCGGCCATCCGATGGCCGGATCCGAACAGGACGGGGTCGACGCGGCCACCGCCGACATGTTCGAGGGAGCGGTGTGGGTCCTGACCCCAACCGCAGCCACCGACCCGACGGCGTTCACGCTCGTGCGATCGGTCGTCGCTGGCTTCGGTGCCGAGGTCGTCGAGGTGACCCCGGAGCGCCACGACCAGCTGGTGGCGGTGGTCTCCCACGTCCCGCACCTGACCGCGGCGGCGCTGATGAGCCTGGCGGCGACGCGCGCCGAGGAGCAGCGTGGCCTGTTGCGCCTGGCGGCCGGCGGGTTCCGCGACATGACTCGCATCGCGTCTGGACATCCGGGCATCTGGCCCGACATCTGCGAGTCGAATCGGGACGCGATCGTGGAGGCGCTCGACGAGCTGGTCGGGTCCTTGTCGAGCGTGCGCGACATCGTGGACACGTCCGATCGTGGCCGCCTGCTCGACGTCCTCGACGGTGCCCGCCGCACCCGCAACGCCCTGCCCGCCCGCTCCGTGCGACCGGGCGAGCTGGTCGAGGTGCACGTGCCGGTGAAGGACCAGCCGGGGGAGCTGTCGGGCATCACGACCCTCGCCACCGACCTCGACGTCAACATCTACGACATCGAGATCGACCACAGCGCCGAGAGCGCGCGGGGACGGTTGGTGCTCGTGGTGTCGGCGGCGATGAGCGAGCGGTTCGTCGGAGGATTGATGGCCCGTGGCTACCACCCGACGGCGCACCACCTCGAGTGACGCCATGACCCTGCCACCGCTCGTCGTCGAACCGCTCCGTGCTCCGCCCGATGCCACCGTCGCGGTGCCCGGATCCAAGAGCTACACCAACCGAGCCCTGGTGATCGCAGCGCTCGCATCGGGGACGTCGACACTCGACGGCGCACTCGTCGCGGACGACACCGCAGCGATGACCGCTGGCCTCGAAGAGCTCGGCGCGGTCATCGAACGCCACGACGGCGGCACCCGGCTGGTCGTGCACGGCACCGGCGGCTCGCTGGCCGGCGGCTCGATCCGAGTCGACGCGCGCCTGTCCGGCACCACCAGCCGCTTCCTGCTGCCGGTGCTGGCCCTGGGCTCGGGGAGCTACACGCTCGACGGCGCGGCGCCGCTGCGACGCCGCCCGATGGGTCCGACCGTCGACGCGCTGCGAGCGATCGGTGTGGGCGTGGACGACGGGGGAGAGGGGCCACCAGGGCACCTCCCGCTGACGGTGCGTGGCGGCACGGCCCGCGGTGGGGCGGTGTCGGTTCCCGCCGATCTGTCGAGCCAGTTCGTCAGCGGGCTCCTGCTCGCAGGACCGCTGCTGCCTGAGGGTCTCGACCTCACCATGGAGGGGGCGCCGGTGTCGCGGCCGTACCTCGACATGACCGTCGCGGCGATGCGGGCGTTCGGCGCCGAGGTCGAACGGCCCGATCCGGCCCG
>CAZBTQ010000075.1:0-5177 GCA_964494405.1 uncultured Iamiaceae bacterium | reverse complement strand
GGTGTCGACGTCGACCTGTCCGATCTGCCCGACATGGCGCAGACCATCGCCGTGGTGGCAGCGGTCGCCGAGGGGGAGACGCGGGTGCGGGGCGTGGGGCTCATCCGCCACCACGAGACCGATCGCATCGCGGCCGTCGTCACCGAGCTGCGGCGGTGCGGCGTCGGGGCCGATGAGACCGACGACGGGTTCGTGGTGCGCCCGGCGCCCTTGCGGCCTGCGATTATCGAGACCTACGACGACCACCGCATGGCGATGAGCTTCGCCCTTCTCGGACTCGTGACGCCCGGCATCGAGATCGCCGATCCGGGTTGCGTGGCGAAGACCTTTCCCGGCTACTTCGGAGTGCTCGACGGGCTCCGCTCGTCGGAGGCCCCGGGCGACGGTAGGGTCGCCCGCCGATGAGGAGCTCGTGCCCGTGAAGAGTCTGTGCCCGTGAGGGTCATCGCCATCGACGGACCCGCGGGGTCAGGCAAGTCCACGATCGCCCGCATGCTCGCCGACCGCCTCGGTCTCGAGTACCTCGACACGGGAGCGATGTACCGCGCCGTCGCGTTCGCGGCGCTGCGCCGGGGCGTCGACCCTGCCGATGCCGACGACGTGGCGGAGATCGCCCGCCAGATCGATCTCAAGGTCGACACCGACGGCACGCGCGTCGACGGCATCGACGCGTCGATCGAGATCCGTGGTCCCGAGGTGACCCGGGCGGTCAGCATCGTGGCCGCCAACCCAGAGGTGCGCACCGAGATGGTGAGCCGCCAGCGTGAGTGGACGCGGCTGCGCGACGGCGGCGTGCTCGAAGGGCGCGACATCGGCACCGTGGTCTTCCCCGACGCCAGCCTCAAGGTGTACCTCACCGCGTCGGCCGAGACGCGTGCGGCACGCCGGTCCAAGGAGGTCAGCGACCTCGACTACGAGACCGTCGCAGCCGACCTGGCCCGACGTGACGCGCTCGACCAGGGGCGCGACAGCGACCCGCTGCGCACCGCCGATGACGCGATCGTGGTGGACACCACCGACCGCACCGTCGACGAGGTGCTCGACCAGATCGTGGGCATGCTCGATGACTGAGGACACCGGCCATCCCGAGGTGTCCAGCGCGCCGTTGACACCGGCACAGCGACGCCTCTACTCGGTGCTGCGCCTCGGCGTGATCGGCGTCGCCAAGGTGTGGTTCCGCGTCGAGGTGACCGGGCGCAAGAACCTGCCGCCGTCGGGTCCGTACCTCGTGTCGCCCGCGCACCGCTCGAACCTCGACACGTTCCTGCTGCCGATCATCACCCACCGCAACCTGCGGGCGATGGGCAAGGACTCGCTCTGGAAGGCCGGTCGGTTCTGGGCGTGGCTGCTCACGTCGATCGGCGGGTTCCCGGTGGCGCGCGGCACCGCCGACCGCGCCTCGTTGCGGGCTGCCGAGGAGGTCGTCCTCCGGGGCGAGCCGCTGATCATGTTCCCCGAGGGCACCCGCCGCACCGGTCCCCACATCTGGGAGCTGTTCGACGGCCCGGCGTTCGTGTCGGCTCGCACCGGGACCCCGATCGTGCCGATCGGCATCGGTGGGTCGGAGCGGGCGATGGGCAAAGGTGTCAAGGTCCCCCGCCCCCGCAAGATCGTGTTCGTCATCGGCGAGCCGATCCTTCCGCCGGTGCGCGAGGAGGGCGACCGCGTGCCACGCCGGGTGGTGAAGGACCTGTCGGCGGAGCTGCACTCGCGCATCCAGGACCTGTTCGACGAGGCGCAGCAGCGAGCGGGCTGCGGCGACGACATCGTGCTGCCGCACCCGGACGACCCGCCGAAGGAGTCGAGCCCAATGGCTTGACAGGTCGGGCCCTGTCGGTGCACGGTGGTCCAGATGACCTCTGCCGCCCGACTTCTCCTTCTCATGTAGGCGAGCCCCCTCATATCGAGGCTCGCCGAACCTCCTGCGCCCGAACGGGCCGGGAGGTTTCGTCGTTTTCGGACCCAGATCGTCCACTGCCAGATCACGCGCCGCCCCACATCCCTGAGAGGATCCACCCCATGCCACCCGAGTCGGTCCAGCCCCGCCGCATGCCGTTCGACAAGTACGTGCCGTTCCGGCCGCTCGACCTTCCCGACCGCACGTGGCCGACCACGCGGATCGAGAAGGCGCCGCTGTGGTGCAGCGTCGACCTCCGCGACGGGAACCAGGCGCTCATCGACCCGATGGACCCGGCGCGCAAGCGCCGCATGTTCGAGACGCTCGTCGACATCGGCTACAAGGAGATCGAGGTCGGGTTCCCGTCGGCCTCCCAGCCCGACTTCGACTTCGTGCGCCAGCTCATCGAGGACGACATGATCCCCGATGACGTCACGATCCAGGTGCTCACCCAGTGCCGGCCGGAGCTGATCGAGCGGACCTACGAGTCCATCGCCGGGGCGCCGGCGGCGATCGTGCACTTCTACAACTCCACGTCGGTGCTCCAGCGACGGGTCGTGTTCGGCCTCGATCGCGACGGCATCACCGAGATCGCGGTCAACGCGGCACGGCTGTGCCGCAAGCTGGAGGCCACCGTGGCCGACACCGCGGTGCGCTACGAGTACTCGCCGGAGAGCTTCACCGGCACCGAGCCCGACTACGGCATCGAGATCTGCGCCGCGGTGATGGAGGCGATCGAGCCCACGCCCGACTCGCCGATCATCTTGAACCTGCCGGCCACCGTCGAGATGTACACGCCGAACGTCTACGCCGACGTGATCGAGCACTTCCACCGCTCGATCCCCGGCCGCGACAGCGTGGTGCTGTCACTGCATCCGCACAACGACCGCGGCACCGCGGTCGCCGCGACCGAGCTGGCGGTCATGGCGGGTGCCGACCGGGTCGAGGGCACGCTGTTCGGCAACGGCGAGCGGACCGGCAATGTCGACCTGGTGACCCTGGCGCTCAACCTGATGAGCCAGGGGATCGATCCCGAGGTCGACCTGCACGACATCGACAAGATCCGCCGCATCGCCGAGTACTGCAACCGCCTCCCCGTGCACCCTCGCCATCCGTACGCGGGCGACCTCGTCTACACGGCGTTCTCCGGGTCGCACCAGGACGCGATCAAGAAGGGCATCCACGCCCTGCGCGCCACCGAGGTCGACGGCGAGTACCCCGTGTGGGAGGTCCCGTACCTGCCGATCGACCCCGCCCACGTGGGTCGCACCTACGAGGCCGTCATCCGGGTCAACAGCCAGTCGGGGAAGGGCGGTGTGGCCTACCTCATGGAGACCGAGTTCGGCTTCGTGCTGCCCCGTCGGCTCCAGATCGAGTTCTCCCGGACGATCCAGAAGGTGAGCGAGGACACCGGCACCGAGGTCAGCGCCGGCGAGATCTGGGAGCACTTCCACACCACGTACTTCCCCGAGTCGCCACGGATCGAGCTCCGCACCGCCGAGATCGCCACGTCCGCCGAGGGCGTCACGAAGATCACCGCGCAGCTCGTCGTCGACGGCGAGGCAGTGACGGTCACCGGTGAGGGCAACGGCCCGCTCGCCGCGTTCGTCGCGGGCGTGCGATCGCAGCTCATCGACCTGGTCGGACCCGCGGCTGACATCGACATCACCGACTACTCCGAGCACGCCGCCAGCAGCGGATCGGAGGCGACCGCGGTGGCCTACGTCGAGACCCAGCGCGCCGACGGCAGCCTTCGTTGGGGCGTCGGCTCCGACAACAGCATCCTCACCGCGTCGCTACGGGCCGTCGTCAGCGCCATGAACCGTGCCGACGACACCGACGACAGCATGGGGTGATCTGTCACCGGTCGCGCCGGGTCAATCGCTCGGCACGTCGTCGATGGCGTGAGCGCCGCGCATGCCGAGCGCCTCGTCCAGCGTCATCGGTCGATCGTCGAACCGTCGGACGAGCGCTGGCGCAGCGAAGTCGGAGTTGTCGATGACGATGTCCGCGCGGCTCACGGGGTCGACCTCGGCCATGTAGATCGCCTCGCTGGCGGCGTAGCGGTCGCGGTGGAGCCGCTCGGCGTCATCGCGACCCTCCAGGCTGCCGTCGCGCCCGATCCCTCGTTCGAGGGCCAGTTCGGGGGAGACCTCGAGCCAGATGCGCAGGTCCCAGGCGTCGTCGTACTCGACACGAAAGGCGAAGACGGAGTCGACGATCAGGACGGCGTCGTCTGGGGCGTGCACGACGGTGTCGCTGTGGTCGACGCCGGTCAGCGGATCGTGGGCGCACAATGCAACCACCCCTGACCCGTCGGGCGCTGCGGGATCGAGGAGCAACCGCCGGGCCGACTCGATGTCGGGAGCGTTCCGGTAGTAGCCCTCGCCGGTGGTTCGGTCGTAGCCCTCGGCGAGCGCGTCGGCCCACGGCTTCTTGAAGTCGTCGAAGCACGCCCGCAGGGTGGGACGGCCCAGCTCTCTGATGGCGGCGGCAAGCTCGTGACCGAAGCTGGTCTTGCCGGCGGCCGTCCGGCCGTCGATCGCGACGCGCACCCGCCGCTGGGACAGCTCGACGATCGTCTGAGCGACCTCGCGGATCAGCTCGGTTCGAGCCGTCGACAGGGAACCGGGCGTCGGCTGGCGCCAGGTCGAGACCGACTCGAACGCGGGAGGCTCAGCGATCGTCGCGGGGGATTGCGGGCTGGCGGACCCGGGCGGTGATCTTGCGCACGAGCGGTTCGAAGTGCTCGAGGGGCAGCGTGTCGTAGTCGGGGTCGAACGCCGTCTGGTCCCAGTCGTCGGCGAAGCGGGCGGTCAGGTCGAAGAACGGCTCGTCGCGGTACCGATCGCGCATGTTCGGGTTGCCGCCGAAGTGGTGGTAGTAGTGCTGGCCCTGGAAGTCCTGGTGCGTCCGGATCATCTGGTACACCTCGTCGCGCACGTAGGGCTTGATCATCTCGGCGGCGATGGCGGGGTGGTTCGGCACGCTGATGGCCTTGCCGACGTCGTGCATCAGCGAGGCGAACACCACCTCCTCGTCGGCGCCGTCGCGCTCGGCACGGGTGGCGCACTGGAGGCAGTGGGTGAGCTGGTCGGTGGAGAAGCCGTCGACGACGTCGTCGAGCGACCGCAGCAACATGAGCATCCGATCGGCGACCCGCCCCTGGTTCTTGTTGGTCTCGGCGCCGATGACCGCCCACTGCTCGGCGGTCGACTCGTCCATGCGGGTGAACGTGCCGGTCGATGTCGATGTGGGCTCTGTCGATGTCGTGGCCATG
>CAZBTQ010000074.1:10622-12977 GCA_964494405.1 uncultured Iamiaceae bacterium | reverse complement strand
GCTGTCGGCCTGGTGACGCTGCGGACCAACGTCTGGTACCAGGGGTCGGTCGCGCTGCTCGACGAGATGTACGTCGCACCCGACCACCGGGGCCGAGGACTCGGTTCACGCATGATCGACCTGATCATCGACACCTGCCGCAGCCGTGGCGTCGGGCTGGTCGAGATCAACGTCGACGACGAGGACGTCGACGCCATGCGGTTCTACGAGCGACATGGCTTCGCCGGCCACGACCCCGACACCGGTGGCCGTGCGTTCTACTTCCAGCGCGAGCTGAGCTGACGCCGGAGCGGGGCGAGCTGTTCCCACTTGCCCAACGACCCCAGGAACCCGGCGTGGCTGTCAGCGCCGGCTCGTTCGGCGAGGAACGGATCCGCCACCTCGACCAGGTGCCAGAACGCGCGAGCAGGAGCTCGGCCGAAGGGGTGCTGCCGGACCATGGCGGGACGTCGCTGATCAGCTGCCGCGCGCGTTCCAGCGACGCCCGATCGGCGAGTACCGCACGATGCAGTACATCGCGCGGACGCCGTCCTTCCAGCCGATCTTCTTGCCGTCCTCGTAGGTGCGGCCGTCATAGGAGATGCCGACCTCGTAGAGGCGGACCCGCTGTTCGGCCAGCTTGGCGGTCACCTCCGGCTCGAACCCGAACCGGTCCTCTTCGATCGTGATCGACTGGATGACCTCACGACGGAACGCCTTGTAGCAGGTCTCCATGTCGGTGAGGTTGAGGTTGGTGAAGGCATTCGACGCCATGGTCAGGAACTTGTTGCCCACCGAGTGCCAGTAGTACAGGACGCGGTGGGGACGGCTGGTGTGGAAGCGCGAGCCGTAGCAGACGTCCGCGCGGCCCGACAGCAGCGGCTCGAGCAGGAGGGGGTAGTCGGCCGGGTCGTACTCCAGATCGGCGTCCTGGATGATGACGAAGTCCGCCGTCGCCGCAGCGATCCCCCGACGCAGCGCCGCTCCCTTGCCCTGGTTCTGCGGTTGGAGGAGGACCCGAACCCGAGGGTCGGTGAGCTTGGCCAGCATGTCGCGGGTCCCGTCGGTGGAACCATCGTCCACGACGAGCACCTCGGCGGTGTAGGGCGACGCGAGCACCGAATCGATCACCGTTTCGATCGTCCCCCGCTCGTTGAAGCACGGCATCACCACCGACAGGCACGGCGCTGGAGCTGGAGCTGGTGATGCCACGTCGCTCATGGCGACGATGGTAGGGCGTGCTCAGGTGCCGTCGAGCGACCAGTGCCAGGGCTCGCTCGGCAGGTTGTGGAAGCCGAAGCGGTGGGCGTTGGCCGCCAGCCACTGGAACGCCGGGCTCGCGTGGCTGGAGATCGGACCACCCCGGTACGTGAAGTCGATCGCGAGGCCGAGCTCGTGGAGCGAGGTGCCGGGCTTCGCAGTGGGCGGCGAGCACTCGCCTGGCGGCTTCTCCCAGATGGACACGGGGTCGTCACCGCAGTGCGCCCGCCGCAGCACGATCTGCTCCTCGGTGGTGCGGAACCCGCCACCGCCCAGGCTGACCCCGTCGGCCTCCGCCGCGGTGAGCAACGCCTCGAGCTGCGGCCCGACGGACTCGTGCACCCTGATGCCGCGCACCGACACGAGGCGGTTCGATCCGAGTCGGCTCCTGGCCTCGTCGAGCGTCTGCTGGTTGATCCGCAGCAGGTCGAGCCCGATCAGGTCGGACTCGAACTGCGCGGCGTCGATCCGGTTGCGGACCTCGTTGCGGAAGTACTGGTTCTGCTGCCGTGCCAGCACGAGGGACTCGAGCGTGCGGACGGCGGCGTCGCGGGCGATCTCGGCGCGCAGCTCTGCCTCCTCGGCTCGATATCGCTGGTCGCCGAGCGCAGCCCGCGCCTCGCGGAGCTGGCGGACGATGTCGGTGTCGCGCCGGTTCTGCACGTCGAGGTAGACGCCGAGGCTCGCCACCTGGGTCGGTGCCGACGCGCTGAGGATGGTCTGCACCTGGTCGGCCTGAGGCGGCGACACGTACGCGGCCACCGCCATCTCGACCATCTGGTCCTCGAGGACATCCACCTCAGCCTGCTTCTCTGCTTCGATGACCCGTGCCTCGCTGGCCACCACCATCAGCCGAGCGAGCTCGTCCTGCAAGCCGACGACCTCACCCTGTTGCAGCTCGACCCAGGCGTCGAGGGTCGCGATGGCGCTCGCCAGCTCCTCATCGGATGCGGTCAGCGCGTCGAGCTCGGCGACGAGCGCCATCTGGCGCTCGATGAGGTCGCGACGCTCGTCGTCACGTCGACCGGCGTCGGCGACGCTCGGAAGCGCGAGCACGGCCAGGGCGACGAGCGCGGCCAGCAACGGTCGACGACCGCGCAGTCGGAACAGCGACAC
>CAZBTQ010000074.1:0-10522 GCA_964494405.1 uncultured Iamiaceae bacterium | reverse complement strand
GGGCGACGAGCGCGGCCAGCAACGGTCGACGACCGCGCAGTCGGAACAGCGACACAGCACAACCTCGGGTGGAACGTTCGCCGGATCGAACTGACCCAGCCTCGGTTCCATCGGCCTGCTGGTGACCCCTCTTGAGGAAACGCGCCCTCCGAGGGCCACGGCCTCGCCTGTCGGCTCAGCCTCCTACAGGATCTGGGACAGGAACAACTTGGTGCGCTCCTCCTGGGGGTTCTGGAAGAAGTGCTCGGCGGTGCCGACCTCGACGACCTCGCCGTCGGCCATGAACACGACTCGATCGGCGACCTCACGTGCGAAGCCCATCTCGTGGGTGACCACGATCATCGTCATGCCCGATCGGGCGAGCTCCTTCATCGCATCGAGCACCTCGGCCACCATCTCGGGGTCGAGCGCCGAGGTGGGTTCGTCGAACAGCATCACCTTCGGGCGCATGGCGAGGGCACGGGCGATGGCGACCCGCTGCTGCTGGCCGCCCGAGAGCTGACCTGGGTACTTGTGTGCCTGTTCGGGGATCTTCACCCGTTCGAGCAGCTCCCGTGCGTAGGCCTCGGCCTCCTTCTTCGACTGACGCCTGACCTGACGCGGGGCGAGCGTGATGTTGTCGATGACGGTCATGTGCGGGAAGAGGTTGAACGACTGGAAGACCATCCCCGTCTCCCGGCGCACCGCCTGGATGACCTTCAGGTCGTCGCCCAGCTCGGCGCCGTCGACGATGATGCGGCCACGATCGTGCGCTTCGAGGCGGTTGATGCAGCGGATCAACGTCGACTTGCCAGACCCCGACGGTCCGATCACGACGACGACCTCTTGGCGCCCGACGACGAGGTCGACATCGGTGAGCGCGCGGAAGTCGCCGAACCACTTCTGGACCTGCTCGAGCACGATCATCGGCTCGCCGGTGCCGCCGGCGACGGTGGCAGCAGAGGTCAGTGCATCGGTCATCGGACTCCGATCCCCAGGCGGGTTTCGAGACGGCGGCTCTCACGCGACATCGAGTAGGAGACCGCCCAGAAGATGAAGGCCACGAACGGCAGCGTGACCGATTGGAGGCCTTGGCCCACGAACGCCTCCTGGTTGGTGACGAGCTGCGACACCGACAACACCTCGAGCAGGGTGATGGCGGAGAGCAGCGAGGTGTCCTGGAACAAGCTGATGAACTGCCCGACCATGGCGGGGATCACGGCCCGCAGGGCCTGGGGCAGGGTGATCGTGCGCATGATCGTGGCGGGCGACAGCCCGAGGGCCTGGGCGGCCTCGACCTGGCCCCGCGGCAGCGACTGGAGTCCGCCGCGGACGATCTCGGCGATGTAGGCGGCCTCGAAGATGACGATGACGATGAGCGCGCGGATCACGAGGCCGGGCGGGTCGACGTAGGAGGGCAGCAAGAAGCCGAGCGCGAGCTGGGCCATCAACAACAGGGTGATGAGCGGGACTCCACGGAACAGCTCGATGAAGCCGACCGACACCGCGCGCACCGCAGGCAGCGTCGACCGACGCCCGAGCGCGAGGATCAGCCCGAACGGGAAGGCCAGGACGATCCCAGCGAAGGCGACGAACAGGTTCAGGTGGAGCCCGGTCCAGCTGTTCCATCCCACACCGCCGGCAGCGGTGAGCACCACGATCGACCCGATGAACCCTGCGCTGAAGAGCAGCCACCAGCGGCGCCGCACACCTCCGGGTGCGACACGCCCGAGCCGGTAGGCGACCGTGCCGAGCGCGGCCACGACCAGGGTCATGAGCGCAGGCGTGAGGGTGCGGGTGAAGCCGAGCAGGACGGCCACGAGCAGGAGGCCGGGCCAGAACCGTCGGGCAAGCGAGAGTGCGCTTCCCTTGGACAGGACCCGGCCCGTCTGCTGCGCCACTTCGCGTTCGGTCGTCGCGACCATTCCTCCGACCGCACCGATCGTGACGGCGAGGATGCCGATCGACACCCACATCCTCCAGAGCTCGTCGCGGGGGAAGCGACCGACCATGAACAGGGTGAGGTTGCGCTGGACGATCTCCCACTCGGCGGTGACGAACACGAACGTCACCAGCCGATAGGTCGCCCACACCACCACTGCACCCATCACGATCGTGAGGATCGAGTTGAACCCCGAGCTGAACAGGTTCCGACGCACCCACACCAGGGACGAGTCGTGCGCGCTCGGGGGCAGGTCCCGCTCGTCGATCGGCGCGTCGATCACCGGCAGGCCGCTCACCGCGACACCAACTGGAGTCGGCGGTTGACGAGGTTCGCCACGGCCGAGATGACGAGCGACAGGAACAGGTACCCGGCCATGAGGATCAGGAACGACTGGGGCGCCGGGTTGCCGTTGCCGATGACGGTCTTGGTGACCAGCGTGAACTCGGCGAACGCGATCGCGATGGCGAGCGACGAGTTCTTCGTCAGGTTGAGGTACTGGTTGGCGAGCGGCGGCACTGCGATGCGGAAGGCCTGGGGCAGCACCACGAACCGCAGGCGCTGGAAGTCGCCGAGCGACAGCGCCTGGGTGGCTTCGGTCTGGCCGCGGTGCACCGCCTGGATGCTGCCCCGCACGATCTCAGCGATGTAGCTGGCGGTGTAGATCGTCAGCGCGAGGAGCAGTGCGAAGTAGTTGGCGCTCATGCGATAGCCACCCTCGACCTGGCGCCCAACGACCTCGGGGTGATCGATGCTCAGGGGCCGACCGAGCACGAGCCAGGCCACGACGACGACACCCAGGACGAGGCCACCGCCGTAGAGGATCCGGTGGTGGGGCTCTCCCGTCGCGACGAAGCGTCGCGTGCGCCAGATCACCACGCCGACCCCCGCGACGATCGCGAGCAGGCAGACGATCGCGAACAGCTCGGCTGAGTCACCCTGGAGGGTCGGGCTCGCCATCCCGATCGTGCGGTTGTTGACCAGCATCAACCCGCCCAGGTCTCTCGCCTCCTGGATCGGCGGGAACTGCAGCACCAACGCGGTGAACACGAAGACGATCACGACGAGGGGCGGGAGGTTGCGCAGGACCTCGACGTAGACGGTGGCGACCTTGCGGACCAGCCAGTTGGCGGACAGCCCCGCGATGCCGACGATGATCCCGAGGATCGTCGAGAGCACGATGCCGACCGCCGCCACCCGGATCGTGTTGAGGAACCCGACGATGAGCACGTCGCGCACCGGTTGGGTGGGACGGAAGTCGGAGCCGGCGATCTGGAACCCTGCCGGCTGGTCGAGGTAGTCGAAGCTGAGATCGATGCCGATGCGATCGAGGTTCACCAGGAGGTTGTCGATCAACCACCAGATGACCGACGCCACGACCACGAGGAACAGCACCTGGACGACGCCGCGCAGCACGCGGACGTTGCGCCAGATCGGCGGGCGCGACGCAGCCCGAGGTGGGTCCGCGGTGGTGGTCTCGTCCATCGGCATCCCCGCTCGATCGCGCCTCGGAACGTGATCCGGGGGCCGGGCCGCGACGCGACCCGGCCCCGCCGATCAGGGACTAGCGGTATGGCGGCGGGTACAGGAGCCCGCCGTCGGTCCACAGGGCGTTGGGACCACGCTCGAGGCCGAGCGCGGTGTCGGGACCGACGTTGCGCTCGTAGATCTCGGCGTAGTTGCCGACCTCGCGGATGATGGTCTGGGCGAAGTCGACCTCGAGGCCGAGCGCCGGATCGAAGACCGCGTCGTCCGTGCCGCCACCGACGCCGAGGAACCGGCGGATCTCCGGGTCCTCGCTGTCGAGGAAGTCGTCGATGTTGGTGGAGTCGATGCCGAACTCCTCGGCCTGGATCGTGGCGATCACGGCCCAGTTCACGACGTCGAACCACTCGGTGTCACCATCGACGACCACCGGTCCGAGCGGCTCCTTCGAGAAGGTCTCGTCGAGGACGACGAGCGAGTCAGGGCCGCCGTCGGCAGCCGGATAGGCCGAGCGCACGCCAGCGAGCTGGGACTTGTCCGACGTCCACCCGTCGCACTGGTCCTCTTGGAACGACTGCTGGAGCACCTCGTTGTCATCGAACGTGAGCGGCTCGTAGCTGAGGCCCGCTGCTTCGAACCGCGAGCTGAGGTTGAGCTCGGTCGTGGTGCCGCTGAGCACGCAGACCGTGGCGCCACCCATGTCGTCGATCGAGGTGATGCCGCTGCTGGCCTTCACCATCATGCCCTGCCCGTCGTAGAACGTGGTCGTGGCGAACGCCGCGCCCTCCGAACCGTCGCGCGTGGCGGTCCAAGTGGTGTTGCGCACCAGGACGTCGATCTCGCCCGACTGGAGCGCGGTGAAGCGCGCGTCGGCCGCGAGGGGAACGTACTCGATCGCCTCTGGGTCGCCGAGGACGGCGGCAGCGATCACCTTGCAGAAGTCGATGTCGAACCCGGAGTACGAGCCGTCCTCCTCCAAGAAGCCGAAGCCGGGAACACCCTCGTTCACGCCGCACACCAGCGTGCCCGCCGCCTGCACCGCAGCGAGCTTCCCACCGTCTTGCACGAGTTCAACGGTCTCCTCCGTGGAGTCGTCCTCCTCGGAGCTGTCGTCTCCGTCGTCGCTGCTGCTGCACGCACCGAGCACCAGCGCCAGCAGCGCGAGCAGCGCCATCCACCGCCACTTCGTGTTCTTCATCACACACTCCCCTTGGTCGTGGACACGACGAACGTAGGTCACCTCGACCGGGCGATGTCGGGAAGTCTGCGAACCGACATGCAGCGTTCACATGCGAGCGGGGAGAGATCCAGAGGCCCACGCAGCGATCGCCTCACCCATCGGCGTCGACGGTGGACCGTCGGTGAAGGTCCACAGCTCCTCGGCGATGCGCCGCCAGTTCGCCGTCGCTCCGATCTGGCCGAAGATGGCGTAGAGCCCGAGGTTGATGCGCTGGACGACCACGAACGAGGGCGGAACGTTGATCGCGCGCATCACCGGTCCGTAGGGCCCGGACGCATCGAACATGAGCCGGACGATCTGGGAGGCAACCTCGTCATCGATGGTCACGTCGCCATCGATCCGCACGAACTCGTAGAAGTGCGAGAAGTACTCGAACACCTCGTCGTCGGTGACAGGCGCGTCAGCGGGCACGATGCCGAGGTCGTCGAGGACCGCTCGCAGCTCGTGCGGGTCGGCAGCGACGACCACCGCCTCGACCAGACGCTCGAAGCCCTCGAGATCTGCGGCCACGAACCGCTTGACGAGCCCGAAGTCGAGGAACGTGACCCGGCCCCCGCGCGCGAACAGGTAGTTGCCGGGATGCGGGTCGCCGTTGAACATCCCGAGCCGGTAGATGCCGCCGAACGCGAAGCGGTAGATCGTCTCGGCCGCGAGGTTCCGCTCCGACGCCGACCAGGTCAGCATCTCGTCGAACCGGACCCCGTCCGACAGCTCGGTGGTGAGCACCCGTCCAGTGCTCAGCTCGTCGACCACCTCGGGCACGTGGATGGTCGGGTGGCCCCTGAAGTGGTCGGCGAAGGCCCGCTGGTTGGAGGCTTCGAGTCGGTAGTCGAGCTCCTCGACGATGCGCTCCCGCAGCTCCTCGACGATCGGGCCCGGGTCGAGCCCCGGGTACAGCACCGTCAGCGCGGCGAAGATCGAGTCGGCGTTCGAGAGGTCGTTGCGGATGGCGTCGTCCACCCCGGGGTATTGGACCTTGACGGCCACGGCCCTGCCGTCGTGGGTCATCGCTCGGTGGACCTGGCCGATCGATGCCGCGGCGATCGGGGTCGGATCCCACTCCCCGAACAGGTCGCGTGGCAGCTGGCCGAGCTCGGCACGGATCGTCTCGTCGACCAGATCCTCGCTCATCGGCGGCGCGTCGGACTGGAGCTGGGCGAGTGCCGTGCGGACGTGCTCGGGGAGCCCCTGGTCCAGGTAGCTGGCGATCTGGCCGATCTTCATCAGCGCGCCCTTGAGGTTGCCGAGCGCCTCGACGACCTGCTCGGTCGAGCGCAGCTCGAAGCTCCGGTCGAGGGCGTCCCGACGCTCGGCGCTCGCGAAGACCCTGCGAGCACGGTGCACGGCGTACCCCGCCGCAGTCGTCCCGCCCACGCGCGCCAGCGACGCGTTGCGCGCCAGGCGGCTGCGCCGGTGGACAGCGGCGTCGAGCGAGCGGCGACGCCACCCGAGGACCCCGACGACGAGGACGGCGACGCCGACGATGGCCAGGGCGACCGCCGGTGTCCGGGCGCGGGGGGAACGTCGGGGCACGACCAGGGTCTAGCTGGCCGGACGCGCGGTTCGCACGACGGGGCGTGGGACGCCAGACTCCCCCACGTGAAGATCGAGAAGCTGGCTGGCAACGCCTTCATCGCCCACGACCTCACCGACGCACCCTGTGCCACCGGTGTCGTCCGCGCTGCCGGGAAGGTGCTCCAAGGCGGCGCCAAGGCCATGGCGCGCACGACGACCTACACGTTCGCCATCCGCGGCCTCAAGGTCGGTGGGGCGTCCGCGGGCATCAGCGCCGAGCCCGACCAGCTCGACGCGGCGGTCGCGGCGTTCGTCGAGGGCATCAGCGAGCGAGCTGCCGACGGGCGCCTCGTGATCGATGCCGGCAAGGGGGTCGATCCGGACGCGCTCGGATCGCTCGCCGCCGGCGATCCGCGGCCAGGCGTGCACCGCGAGCTGGTCGACGGCGCGCCACTCGACGCTCGGCTCGTGGGGATCGGCGCGGTCGCCGCGGCGGCCGCCGCTGTTGGTTCGGCCAGCGGGTGGACGGCGTCGGTGGAGCCGGGGCCCGAGTCGGCGTCGACACTGGCGGCGTTGGCAGACGCCGGCGTCGATGCCACGACCGACACCCTCGACGCCGCTGTCGACGTGCTGTTCTGCGGCGCGCGGCAGGGAGTCGTCGACGGCGCAACCGCCGAGACCGTGGGCGCGCGGGTCGTCGTGCCCATCGGTCCCCATGCCGTCTCGGCGAAGGGGCTCGCGGTCCTCGCTCGGCGCGACATCGTCGTGCTCCCCGACTTCGTGACCCTCGCCGGGCCGACCTACGCCGGCTGGCCCGACGGCGAGGCGACGGTCGACGCGATCACCGCCACCTGCCGCGACCACATCGCGACGATCGTCGCCGAGATCCTCGACCACGAGGAGAGCCCGTTCCTCGGCGCCTGCACCAAGGCCGAGGAGTTCCTGTCCACCTGGCAGGACGAGCTGCCCTTCGGTCGCCCCCTCGCCTAGACGAGGCCGTAACCCGACCGGGTCGGGTCAGCGGCGCGAGCGCCGGATGAGCCAGAGCACGACGACGACCGCGACGAGCAGCAGGGGCGCCAACTGCAACACCGGAGACGGCGCACGTTCGGCCTTGCGCACCGGCACCGGCAGTGGTGTCGGGCTTGCCCCAGGCCCGGCACCGTTGGATGCCGCGGTCTCGGCGAGGCGGACCCGATCGTCGTCGACGGGGTGATCGCCGACGCCGTCGTGGCTCGGACCCAGGAGGGCATCGATCGGCGCTGACTCCTCGTCGGGGACGCTCTTCGGCGTCGGGCGGGAGCTGCGGGGGTCGTAGGGCATGGTCACTCCGTCGAGGACGCGGGGACGGGAGCGTCGATCCGCGAGAGGATCTCGCGCAGCACCGCCGAGAACTCGTCGGCAGCTTGAGCAGCACCGGGTCGATTGCCGAGCGAGTGGACGGGCAACGACTGGGCGCCGGCCTCGGCGATCGCCGCACGTTGGCGCACCGGCGGCAGCACCAACCCGTCGTGATCGGCGACGATCTGGTCGTACCAGTAGGACGCGTCGCGGGTGCGGCCGATATTGTTGACGACGATGCCCGCGACGGGAAGCCCGCCGGGGCGCCGCCGGCCGACGCGAGCGATCGTGGTGAGCACCTGGAGCACTCCGTCTGACGCCCACGCCGACGGCGCGGTGACGACCAGTGCGCGGTCGGCGCCGAACAGGCCGTTGACGGTGAGCAGGCCGAGCGACGGCGGGCAGTCGACGAGCACCAGGTCGTAGTCGGCGCCCTCGAGCGCGACGTGCAATCGGTCCTGCGCGCCGACCGGATCGGTGGCGAGCTGTGGCTCTCGGTTCGCGAGCGAGGGTGAGCTCGGCGCCACGTCGGGCACGGTGCCGACCGGCGAGGGCCAACCGGCGGGCACTGCGATGTCGCGGATGGAGCCGGGGCGCTCCTCTGCCAGCACGTGGTCGACGGTGTGCGCCGGCTCGAAGACGCCCAGACCGGTGGTGGCGTTCGCTTGGGGGTCGAGATCGACGACGAGCACGCGCCGGCCGGTGAGGGACGCGGCGGCCGCGAGCCCGAGCGTGACGGTCGTCTTGCCGACACCGCCCTTCTGGTTCACCACCGCGAGCACCTGCATCGCCGTGAACCGTACCCAATGCGGGGAGGGGCGCGGGCCAGCAGCAGAGGGGACGCTCAGGGGCGACCCCTAGAGGAGGGCGCTGAACTCCTCAGCGGTCATCGGCGCGTCGAACAGGTAGCCCTGGGCGGCGTCGCAACCGAGCTTGTGGAGGATCTCTCGCTGGGAGTCGCGCTCGACGCCCACGGCCACGCAGGCGAAGCCGAGCTCGGAGACGAGCGAGATGGCCGTCCCGGCGATGACCTTGTCGATCTCGTCGGAGTCGATGTCGACCACGATGTGCCGGTCGAGCTTCACGAACTCGACCGGGAAGCGGCGCAGTCCGCCCCACGACGAGTGATCGCCGCCGAAGTCGTCGAGCCCGAACGACACGCCGAGCTCGACGAGCGCCCGCACCGCGGCATCGACGTCGGGGTCAGGGTCGAGGAAGATGCTCTCGGTGAGCTCGAGGGACAGGCGGGACGGGTCGAGGTTGGCCTGGCGGAGGGTGGCCTCGACCCTGTCGGCGAACCCCGGAGAGGCGAGTTGGACCGGCGACACGTTGATCGAGACGCGGAACTGGCGATCGCGGCCGATGAGCGGCTCCCAGGCCACGAGCTGAGCGATCGTGTGGGAGAGGACGAACTCGCCGAGGCGATCGCTGAGCCCGACGTCTTCTGCGGCGTCGATGAGGCGCGCCGGCCGAACCACGCGGTGCCCGTCGCTGTCGTGCAACACCCGCAGCAGCGCCTCGGCGCCGATGATCTTGCCGCTGTCGAGGGAGACGACCGGCTGGTAGTGCATCTCGAGGTCGTTGCTCTCGAGTGCTTGGCGGATCGCCTGGGTGGACGCGACTCGGCGAGCGGTGTGGACCTCGAGGCGCTCGTCGAACAGCGAGACGCGGTCGCGACCCAGGTCCTTTCCGGTGAACACCGCCGTTGTCGCGTCGCGCAGGATCTGGTCGGCAGGGGTGTCCGCGCGCCCGAGCGCAACGCCGATGGTGCCCGTGAGCACGATGTCGTGTCCGTCGATGGCGATCGGCTCGGCGATCGCGCGCCTGATGCGCTCGGCGAGCGACGACGCATCGGTGAGCTCGCGAGCGCCCTCGATGATCACGAGGAACTCGTCGGAACCGGTCGACGCGCTGAACGAGCGACCGGCGCACTCGGCGATGCGACGGGCCACGGTGCGCAGGATCTCGTTGCCGGCGTCGTCGCCGAGGGAGTCGTTCTGGAGCTTGAACCGGTCGAGGTCGATGAGCAGGAGGATGACCGCCTTGTCACCGACCCGGCTGAGGGCGGCGTCGAGCTCGCCGAGCACCGCTGCGCGATCGAGCATCGCAGCGCCATCGCCGTCGGTGCGGCGGCGACGAGGCGGGATGCCGCCCACGGGACGCAGCACCGGGCCCATCAGCTCGGTGCAGACCTCGAAGTCGCGGCTGACCCACCGTTCGCCGTCGCGCACCAGCAGGGGGATCTCAGCGCGCAGCGCGGGACGCGTCCCCGCCAGGTCGAGCAGAGTCCTGACGACCGACAGCTCGTCGGGGTGGAGGCTGCCCGCCAAGCCGCGCTCGAGCCCGGCCACGACGTCGCGAACCGACTCGGTGTGCAGGCGCGTCACCGAACCCTCGGTCTCGGCAGCGCCAGATCTGGCTGCGACCTGCAGCCGACGCTCCCAGCGGTCCATGTGCTCTCCAATTGCCGTCGACGTTCTGCCCTCTCCATCGGCCACAAGCGCGTCACCGTGAGCCGACCGGGTGGCGTTTCTGATTGTAGGATGAGCGGGACATGCCCGCCCGAATAATGGGATCCATGACGAAGGGATGAGCTGGAATGACCTACACCCACGGCCACGCTGAGCCCGTTCGCCGATCGCACGCGTGGCGCACCGCCGAGAACTCCGCCGCCTACCTGCTCCCCCACCTGTGCCCTGGCGACGTCGTGCTGGACGTCGGGTGCGGCGTCGGCACGATCACGTGGGGCCTCGGCGCCGCCGTGGCGCCGGGCCGCGTCATCGGCATCGACCGGTCAGGGCAGGTCCTCGACGCGGCTCGTGCCAACCGGCCCGCCGGATCCAAGGCCGACGTCGAGCTGCGCACGGGCGACGTCGACGCACTCGACCTGCCCGATGACTCGGTCGACGTGGTGCACGCCCACCAGGTGCTCCAGCACCTCGCCGATCCCGTCGCCGCGCTGCGCGAGATGCGGCGGGTCTGTCGGCCGGGTGGTCTGGTCGCCGCACGAGACGCCGACT
>CAZBTQ010000073.1:0-13177 GCA_964494405.1 uncultured Iamiaceae bacterium | reverse complement strand
CGGGTCGGCTCCGCTGCGCTACGCCTCCAACCCTTCGGGTCGGCTCCGCTGCGCTACGCCTCCATGACCACGGGGACGATCATGGGGCGACGCTTCGTGCGCTGGTTGACGAACCGGCCTGCGGCACGGCGCACCACCTTCTGGATCGCCTCCACCTCGCTCGTGCCGTCGGACAGCGCCGACTCGACGGCGACGCGCACGACCTCGGTGGCCTCTTCGAGCAGCTCCTCGGCCTCGGGCGCGTGCACCCATCCCCTGGTGATGACCTCGGGGCCGGTGATGACCGTGCCGGCCACCACGTCGACCACCAGCACCACCACCACGACTCCCTCGTCGGCCAGCACCCGGCGATCGCGGAGCACGCCGTGGCTGATGTCGCCGACGATGCCGTCGACGTAGAGGTAGCCGGCGGGGATGGAGTCGGTGGGCACGATGCCGTCGTCGGTGAGCAGGATCGAGTCACCGTCCTCGCACACCAGGATGTGGTCCTCCGGCGTGCCCATCGACGCGGCGAGCTTGGCGTGCTCGCGCAGGTGGCGGTACTCGCCGTGGACGGGCACGAACCACTCGGGGCGCACGACCGAGTGCAGGGTCTTGAGCTCCTCGGCCTTGGCGTGGCCGGTGGCGTGCACGTCGGCGATGCCCGAGTGGACGACCTCGACGCCGAGGCGCACCAGCCCGTCGATGACCTTCGAGACGTTCATCTCGTTGCCGGGGATCGGGTGGCTGCTGAGGATCACGGTGTCGTCGGGGCCAAGCTTGAGCCACCGGCTCTCGCCGCTGGCCATCAGCGCGAGGGCCGACATCGGCTCGCCCTGGCTGCCGGTCGAGATGATGCAGACCTTGCCCGGATCGAGGTCGTCGACGGCTTCGATGTCGCGCAGGGCGTGGTCGGGGATGTGCAGCAGGCCCAGGTCGCGCGCGAGCTGCACGTTCTTCTTCATCGACATGCCGATGGTGGCCACGGTTCGACCGAACGCCATGGCGGCGTCGGCGATCTGCTGCACGCGGTGCACGTGGCTCGCGAAGCTCGCGGTGATGATCCGCCGCCCTTCGTGGGCGTGGAACAGGTCGTAGAGCACGGCGCCGACCGAGGTCTCCGACCGCGAGTGGCCGGCTTCTTCGGCGTTGGTGGAGTCGGCCAACAGCAGCCGCACGCCGGTGTCCTTGGCGATCTGGCCCATGCGGGCGAGGTCGGTGAGACGGCCGTCGACCGGGGTGAGGTCGAGCTTGAAGTCGCCCGAGTGCAGGATCGTGCCCTGCGGCGTGTGGAACGCGGTGGCGAACCCGTGCGGCACCGAGTGGGTGACGGGGATGAACTCGACGTCGAACGGACCGATCGTGCGGCGCTCGCCGTCGACCACCGGGATGAGCTCGGTGCGGTCGAGCAGCCCGGCCTCCTCGATGCGGTTGCGGGCGATGCCGAGCGCCAGCGCAGATCCGTAGATGGGGAACGAGATGTCGCGGAGCAGGAACGAGAGCCCGCCGACGTGGTCCTCGTGGCCGTGGGTGGTGATGCAGCCCTCGATGCGGTCGGCGTTCTCGCGCAGGTACGTGAAGTCGGGCAGCACCAGGTCGACCCCGAGCATGTCGAGGTTCGGGAACATCAGGCCGCAGTCGAGCAGCATGATGCGCCCGTCGACCTCGATGGCGGCGCAGTTGCGGCCGATCTCTCCCAGTCCGCCGAGGAAGCTGACCCTGACCGGATCAGCCACGGAGCGCTTCGATCACCTGACGTGCGCGGTCCTCGGTGCCCGCGGGGGCGGGCCCGAGCGGGAGCCGGCAGTCGCCGAGGTCGACGCCGAGGACGCGCATCATCGCCTTGGTCGACTGCGAGAAGACGCAGGTGTCGGAGTTGGCGTAGGCGAACGACGGCAGGAGGCGGGCGTTGATGTCGCGGGCGAGGCTCACGTCGCCCTTCTCGAACGCGACGATCATCTCGCCGAACTCGGTGCCCGCCCAGTGGGTGGACACACCGATGACGCCGACCGCGCCGACGGCCAGCAGCGGGAGCGTGTACGAGTCGTCGCCGCTGTAGAGCGCGAGGTCGGGCACGTCGGCGATGAGCTGTGCCGCGCCCGCAGGGTCGCCGGTGGCGTCCTTGAACCCCACGCAGTTGGGCACCTCGGTGAAGAGGCGGACCAGGACGTCGTGCGCGATGCGACGACCCGTGCGCCCGGGCACGTCGTAGACGATGATCGGCAGGTCGGTCGCCGCGGCGATGGCCCGGAAGTGCGCCTCCAGGCCCGACTGCGGCGGCTTGTTGTAGTACGGGCTCACCGACAAGACGGCGTCGACGCCGATCTCGGTGACGGTCTCGGTCATCTCGATGGCGTGCTGGGTGTCGTTGCTGCCGGCGCCGGCGACCACGACGTGGTCGGGCAGGGCATCGCGCACCGCGCGGATCAGCTCGAGGTGCTCGGTCGTGGACAGCGTCGGCGCCTCGCCGGTGGTGCCGGCGACGACGACACCGTCGCTTCCGTGGGAGACGAGCCAGCGCGCCAGCGCCGCAGCGCCGTCGCGGTCGAGCGCCCCATCGGTGCCGAACGGCGTCGCCATCGCGGTGAGGACGCGTCCGAATCGGGTCATCGTGGCCCCCTACCTACGACTGGTCTCGGCCGAGCGATCGATGCCGAGGGTGGCCAACAGATCTTCGTGCAGCTCGAACCAGACCGTGTGGTACGAGTCGATGAGCGGCTGGGTGAACCAGCCTCCGTCGCCGTCGAGCACCTTCTGGCGCGCGGTGGCGAGACGACCCTCGTAGCGGCCGAACCGACTGAGCTGCGCGTCGAGCTCGCGACAGACCGACCGGGCACGACGGTGCAGCCGGACAAGGCGACCGATGACCTCCTCGTCGTGGTCGACGTCGGAGTGGTCGTTCAGCGCGTCGCCCCGCACCTGCCAGTCGGTGCAGATGGAGCGCAGCTCGGCGTTGAGACCGAGGAAGCGACCGTATGCGCTCTGGATCTCGGCACGGGCGCCGACCAGGTCGAGCTCGAGGCCGAGGAGGCGCTCGTTCTCGGTGCGACCGACCGACGTCAACGCCCATCCCAGCGCACCTGAACCAGGCAGGTGCAGCAGTCCCCGATCGACGAGCTGGTCGCCGACCTCGGCAACACCTCGCTCATGGACGCCGCTCCACGCGGCGATGGTCGGCGCGTCGGCGAAGCCCTTCAGGCGGCAGCAGTGCAGCACCAGCAGCGGCAGCGGGGACGGATGCGACATCGGGCGCAACCCTACCAGCGCGCCGCTCACGCTCCGTGGTGGCTGGTCGCCTCGTGACCGCCGGCCATCGTCCTCAACCGGTGTGGCGGCGGGCGCGCAGCACGACGTCGTCGACGTGGTGTCCGGCCGACGCCGCTCCGGACGGACGGGGCCTGGTCTCGTGGACCTCGACGGTCCACTCGGACGACCCGGCGAGCACCCGCGCGACATCGTCGATGCGGACGTAGGCATCGGGGTCGAACAGCTGGCTCCGCGCAGCGTCGTGAGCGGCCGCACGCATCGCGTCGAGATCGTGGCTGACGACGAGCAGGGTGCCGCCTGGTGCCACCGCGTCCACCAGGTTCCGGGCGCCGCGATCGTCTGGCGTGCGCGGGATCGACGCGTAGTGCGCCGTCACCAGGTCGAACGACGCCCGGGGGAACGCCCCGATCGAGTTGGCGTCGGCGTGCACGAGCTCGACGTGCACGTCGCGGTCCTTGGCGAGGGTGGCGACCCGCGCCAGCGCCCGCGTCGACACGTCGCTCGCTGTCACCTGCCACCCGTGCTCGGCCAGCCAGATCGCATCACCTCCCTCACCGGCGCCGACGTCGAGCGCCCGTCCTGGAGCAAGTGCCTCGACCTCGGCGACGAGCGCGCCGTTCGGACGCCCGCTCCACATCTGGTCGCCGTCGTAGCGGTGGTCCCAGTCGGCCTCGTTGCTCGACGGTCGTGCGGCTCGGCGGGTGTCCTCGGCCGCGAGGCTGAAGCTGATCATCGCTGCGACCCGGCTGCCGTCGGCCGCGGCGTGGAGGACCTGGTGGCTCGGATCGGTCACGTTGCCAGCCGCGTACACGCCGGCGACGGCCGTCTCGCCCATCGCGTTGGTCTCCAGGTGATCGCCGATGCCGGACGGGTGTGCCACGGCGGCGAGCCCGAGCGCTGCGAACGGCTCGACGCGCGCCGAGAACCTCGGCCCGACGACGACGGTGTCAGCGTCGATCGTGCCCATCCCTTCGACCTCGACCGCGGTGCCTCCACCGTCCGGGCCGGAGACGACGCCGGTCACGTGCCCGTGCACGACGATCACGCCTGCCGCCTCGAGCTCGGCGAGCGCGTCGGGATCCACCTCGGGCGCGTCGTGGATCACGATCGTCAGGCGCGCGCTGAGCTGTCGGAACAGCGCGGCGGGGTGCAGCCCCATCGGGTGCGTGACGATCTGGACGATGCGCTGGTCGCGCACCTCGTACCCGTGGCAGAAGGGGCAGTGGATGACCTCGCGTCCCCAGCGCTCGGCCACCCCGTCGATGTCGGGCAACACGTCGACGAGGCCGGTCGCGCCGAGCACCCGACGAGCGACCACGGCGTGACCGTCGTCGAGCTCGATTCGGAACTGCCCGTCGTCGGTGCGCGTCACGTCGTTCGCTCTGGCGCTGAGGACCTCACCCCCGTAGCGGCGAACCTCGTCCCGGCCGACCGCGGTCAGCTCGGAGGGAGCGACACCCTCGTGGCCGAGGTATCCGTGGACGTGCGTCGCCGGCGCGTTGCGCGGTTCGCCGGCGTCGATCACGATCACCGATCGCCGCTGGCGCCCGAGTTGCAACGCCGCGGCCAGTCCTGCCGCTGAGCCGCCGATCACCGCGACGTCGCAGTGGCGTTCGATCCTGTGGTCGGTGTGGTGTGCCATGGGATCGACGCTACGGTCATCCCCACGATGTGCAAGCGCCCTTGCGATATTCGCAAGGCGAGGCAGCGGCGAAGGAGGACGCGGATGGCCGACGGCGACGCGGGAGTCGACGAGATCGAGCAGGTCGTGCGCGCCCGGCTGCGCAGCCTCCGGCACACCCTGGGCCTGTCGCTCGACGAGCTCGCCGCACGTGCACACCTGAGCGCGTCCACCATCAGCCGGGTCGAGACCGGGAAGCGCACGATCGGCCTCGACGTGCTGGTACCGCTGGCCCGAGCGCTCCAGGTCGACATCGACCAGCTCCTCGACGTGCACGCCGACGAGGACGTCGTGATCCGGCCGACGCCCAGCAGCTCCGGCATCGTCACGACCTGGATGCTGAGCCGACCCACGGGCAGCACGACCGCGATCAAGATGCGGCTCGAACCCACCACCACCCGGCCCGAGCCGCGGGTGCACCCCGGCCACGACTGGCTGTTCGTCGTCGAGGGACGGGTTCGCCTGACGCTCGGCGAGCGCGAGGTCGTGGTGGAGACCGGTGAGGCGGCCGAGTTCACCACGATGACCCCCCATGCCATCGAGGCCATCGACTCCCCGGCCGAGCTCATCATGATCGTCGACCGCGACGGCCAGCGCGCCCACGTCCACCAGGAGTCCGGCGAGCGATCGCGATCGCGGTCCTGAGGCCTCGCGGTTCGATCAGTCGTCGACGGGCACCTTCGAGCTGCGACCGCGCCGCCGGGGTGGTTCGACGCCTGCAGCGATCGAGCGCTGCTCTGCCTGCTTGTCGCGCGCGACCTTGCGGAGGACGAGCGGATAGCCGATCGCGGCGATCGTGGCGAAGATGAACCACTGGACCGCGTAGCCCAGGTGAGGTCCCTCGCCCGGGGGCGCCGGCTCGACCACCGCGGGGAGGTCGCCGGCCTGCGGCGGCTCCTGGGATGCGAGCGTCACGTACGCGGGCAGGAGGTCGATGTCGACCTGCTGGTCGATGCGCTCGATGTCGGCTCGTGCGAGGTCGTCGAGTTGACCCTCGGCGGGGTCGGTGGCACCGATGCTCCCCCTGGTCTGGGTGGCGGTGACCGTGCCGGTGACGGTGACCTCTCCCTCGGTCGGCGGGACCGTCGCCAGCCCCTCGGCGCTCTCGCCGATCAGCAGGGGAACCCAGCCGCGGTTCACGACGACGCCGGTGCCGTCGGCCATCTCGAGCGGGGTGAGCACCCAGTAGCCGGGAGCACCGTTGAGCGTGCGGTTGCGGACGACGACCTGCTCATCGGTCAGGTAGGTGCCCGTCGCCCTCACGGCCCGCATCTCCACCGCGTCGATCGCCGCGGGGTCGGCGTCGGGCGCGACCAGCTCCTCGACCGGCACGGCCGGCTGGACGCTGCGCTGCTCGTACCGCTCGATCGCGTCGCGCTTGTCGTCGAGTCGGCTGAGCTGCCAGAAGCCGGCGGCGATGCAGGTCGCGACGAGCACGACGACCAGGAGGTGCGAGAGCAGCCACACCGGCCGCAGGGCGAAGCGGTACACGAGCGGAGGCTACGTGGGGCGCGCCGGGTCGCCGTAGTCGCGCCGCCCCCTGCTGCGCGCGGACGGGGGATCGTCGTCCTCCGATCCGAACCGGCGCCACGCCTCGAGCCGATCCCGGTCGAGCACCCCCGCCTCCACCGCGGCGAGCACCGCGCACCCGGGCTCGACGCGGTGGCTGCAATCGCTGAACCTGCACTCCAACGCCAGCTCGTCGATGTCGTCGAACGCCTCCGCGAGCGCCTCCTCGTCGACGAACACGCCGACCGAGCGGATGCCGGGCGAGTCGACGATCACGCCACCGAGCGGCAGCACGTGCATCTCCCGCGAGGTGGTGGTGTGTCGCCCCTTGGCATCGCCGCTACGGACCTCGCCCGTTGCCGCGGCCTCACGACCGAGCAGGGCGTTGGTGAGCGTCGACTTGCCTGCACCGGACTCGCCGACCATGACCGTCGTGCGATCGCGCAGCAGCGCGGCGACGGCGTCCAACCTCGCCTGCTCGTCGCCGTCGCGCCCGGCGGTCGCGCCGGGAGCGCACACCAGGACCTGGGCGCCCGGCTCGTCGGCCGCCACCTGTCTGGCGATCTCGTCGGCGTCGTCGACCAGGTCGGCCTTGGTGAGGACGACCGCGAAGGGCACGCCCGCGTCGGCGGCGAGGAGGCCCACCCGTTGGATCCTGCCCTGGCGCACCGGCCGATCGAGGCCGCAGACCGCGACGACCAGGTCGACGTTGGCGGCGAGGATCTGCTCGGTGTCCTTGTCGACGTCGCGGCGCCGCACCACGGCACGCCGCGGCAGCCGGGCGGAGACAGCGCGGTCGTGCACGGCGACCCAGTCCCCCACGGCCAGCGGTGGCACGGTGCCGCGCATGGGCAGCTGCTCGGTGCCGCTGTCGGTGGCGACCACCACCGCCACGCCATCGTGGCGCACCACGCGTCCGAGCACCGCGCCCTCCGGCGCGTCGCCGGCAGCGACCGCATCCAGGAGGGCCGCGGCGACTCGCTCGTCGGCGCCGAACGCGCCCAGATCGACGGGGACGTGGTCCACGAGCGACCTACCGTTGTCCGGCGCTCGGACGGGGCGGTCCTGCGCTGGTGTGGCGGGTACCGGCAGGCTCGGCGACCCAGGCGGCCTCGGCGCCCCAGCGGCCGTCGTAGACGAGCTCGCCGACCGGACGGCGACGCACCGGGCCGTGGTGGCCCTGGGGTACGCCGAGCGGGATGGTGGCCGCGATGTCGACGTCGTCGGGGATCGCCAGCAGGTCGCGCAGCTCTCGCTCGACCATGCCGTGCCACATGGTCATCACACCTCCGTAGCCGAGTGCCCGCGCCGCGAGCAGCAGGTTCTGGGCCGCCGGGTACGCCGAGCCTCCGTCGCTCAAGTGGCCGCGCTTGTGGTGGAGGCACACGAGCACGACCACGGGTGTCTGCTCGAAGTGGTCGACGAAGTGGGCCATCGCGCGGGCGGTGCGGGCCTTCGGCGAGTCGTTGTCGGCCCCGCTGCCCTCGTCGTACGCATCTTCGCGGCGCTTGTCCGACCAGCCGCGCCGGAACGCCTCGCCCAGCAGGGCCTTCGCTGCGGTCGCTTCGGGTCCGTCGCGAAGGACCACGAAGCGGAAGCCCTGGCGATTGGAGCCCGTGGGCGCGCGCGTCGCCGCGAAGAGGATCCGCGCCAGGTCGTCGTCAGGGATCGGTTCGTCGCGGTAGCGGCGGATGGAACGGGTCGTGGCGAGCGCGTCGAGGATCGCGTCGGCCTCGGGCAGGGGTTCGGGCACGCGTCGAGCCTAGGGGCGAGCCGACGCCGATCCCTGGCCGTCCAGCGCCCCCTCGCCTCCGGTCAGGGGAAGCTCACGAGTCGTCCGTCGGCGAGGAGCTGCACGTAGCCGCCGGGAATGGTGGCGATGGCGACGGCCATCGATCCCTGACCGACGGCCGAGCCCTTGAACCCGGCATCGCCAAAGGAGAAGACACCGCCATCGGAGGCTGCCAGCCAGTACCCGTCGCCGGTGGGTGACGCCGCCATGTCGTTCACCGGCGAGTTGAGTCGGAGCGCGCCGGTGGAACCGTGGAAGGCGGCGGTCCCGAAGGTGAACACACCCCCGTCGGACGCGACGAGCCAGTACCCGCCGCCCGCGGGCTTCGCCGCCATCCCCACCACGGGCGCGTTCAGCCGCATCGCACCTGTCGATCCGTGGAACTGCGCGTCGCCGAAGGTGAACACACCCCCGTCGGACGCCAACAGCCAGTAGCCGCCTCCGCTCTCGGTGACGGCCATCGAGATCACTGGCGCGTTCAGGCGCATCCCGCCGGTCGATCCGTGGAACTGCGCGTCGCCGAAGCTGAACACCCCACCGTCGGCGCCCATGATCCAGTAGCCCTGACCAGTGATCGTCGGCACGATCGCACGCGGCGCGCCGTTCAGGGACATGCCCGACACGTCGCCGTGGTGGTCAGCCGAGCCGTGGGCGACCACCGCACCCGACGCGTTCAGGACCCAGACGGCGTCGCCGCGGACGGCGACCGCGACTGCACCGTCTGCTGCTCGGGTGCGGGCGTAGGAGGACACGTCCGCGATCGCTCGAGCCCACGCCGTCGACCCCGCGATCGTGTAGTGCAGTCCATCGGTCTGGAACCAGTGCGGGTTGTTCTGGATCTGCGCGTTCCAGTCGAGGTGGAGGTCACCGTGCCCGAGGGTGAACAGCGCGAGCGTCAGGTTCGGGCCTGCATAGCCGTTCACACTGTTGGCGTAGTTCACCCAGATGACCTCCCGCGCCCCTCTGGCCCGAAGCTCCGAGCGCATCGTCGCGAGCTTCCCCGCGAAGTCCGTGTCGTAGCGGCTTCCGTTGGTGCCGAGCGCCACGACGACCGTTGGCGGGACCGACGAACGAGCCCGGACCTGGTCGATGCCCCAGCTGATCTGTTGGGAACCCTGGCAGATGTACTCAGGTTCCCAGCCGGCGTCGCGGAGCTGGCCGGTCAGGTTCCCGCTGTTGCGTGCCCCGACGCACAGGCTGTCGCCAAGCACCAGGATCGGCGCTCGCGTCACCGCCGCGGACGCGGAGGTGACCATCAGCCCGACCACGGCCGCCAGGACCATGATGGTCGCCGATGCGAACGCGCCGCACCGACGGGTCGCGGTCAACGCACCTGCTCGGCGATGCGGTGGGCGCGGGGGCTCACACCGCGCACGCGGGAGAACGCTGCGCTGAGCGCGAAGGGGCTGGCGTAGCCCACCCGTGGCGCGACCGACCCGACGGTGGCTCCGGGCTCGAGGAGGAGGTCGGCGGCGAGCGCCAGACGCCAGTTGGTCAGGTAGGACATCGGCGGTTCGCCCATGGCCTCGGTGAACCGTCGGGCCAGCGCGGCGCGTGACGCGCCGACCTCCGACGCCAACGACGCCACCGTCCAGGGCCGCGCCGGCTCGTCGTGGAGCAGCCGGATCGCCCGTCCGACGATCGGGTCGTCGCCGGCACGGAACCACGCGGGCGCTTCGTCGAGGTGGTCGGTGAACCACTGGCGGAGCGTCGCCACCAACAGGAGGTCGAGGAGCCGATCGAGCATCGCCTGCTGGCCGGGCGCATCGTGGACGACCTCGCCCGCGAGCAGGCCGACGAGGCGCTGGTCGGCTCTGTCCGCGGCGACCACGAGCTGTCGCGGAAGGGTCGCCAGGAGACGGTCGCCGACCGCCCCTTCGACGTCGTAGATGCCGATGAGCAGCACGGTCGAGCCGTCGGAGTCGTTGCCCCAGGTGCGGACGCCGAGCGCCATTACGTCGTGCAGGTCCCGGCCGTCGCGGTCGGCGCAACGCCCACCCGGGAGGCAGACCACCTCGGGGACCCGGCCTGGCGTGTCGACCACGTCGTAGGGCGCGGGACCCCGCACGATGGCCACATCGCCCTGTCCGAGGTGACGAGGATCGGATCCGTCGGCCAGGTCGACCCACGCCTCGCCCTCGACGACCGCGAACAGCGTGAGCGGCGCTTCGTCCTGGACGTGCAGCCCCCACGGGGGCTCGAGGACGCCCCGCAACAGGAACGCGTCGCGCGCCCGAGGACCGTCGAGCAGACCGGTCAGGACGTCCATCACGCGATCGTAGACGCTCTCGCATGTTTCCGAGACGTGGTGACATGGACAGTCCACGTGTCGTCGTCGTCCACTGGGCACATGACCATCACCAGCATCACCAGCAACCCCACCACCGACTCCACCTCCACCACCACCAAGCCCACCGCGCTGGAGGACTCGCTCGCCCACCCCCGGTGGGACGACGTCGTGCGGGCCATCGCCAAGCGCTCGTTCTGCCTGCTGGCCACGACCTCGCCCGCGGGCCGATCGCACGTGGCCGGCGTGCTCTACGACGAGGTCGACGGCGGCCTGTACGTGAGCGTCGACCGGCCGAGTCGCAAGGCCCGCAACATCGAGGCCAACCCGCACGTCGCGTTGACGGTGCCCATCCGCCGGATCCCCGTCGGGCCGCCGTCCACCGCGATGTTCCAGACGACCGCGACCGTGCTCGCCAACGACGACCCCGAGGTGCGGCGTCTGGCCGCCGACGGCCGCCTCGGTGACATCACTGGCCACGGCGAGCTCAACCTGGCCAGCGGGTGCATCGTGCGCATCGATCCCCCGGCGGTCATCCACACCTACGGCCTCGGCCTCTCGCTGTGGCGGCTCATCCGCGAGCCCCTCCGTGGCGGCGGCCGCGTCGAGCGACCCTGAGGGAGCGACGACGGTTCAGGCGCGGTGTGCAGCTGCCGTCGTGACGGGATGACGGTCGTCAGTGACCCAGACCGTCCAGCAGTGCCTGGCGGGTCGCGTCGGGGTCGTCGACCCAGGGAGCGTGTCCGCAGTTGGAGAGCTCGACTCGCCGCACGTGACCGTCGTCAGGGAACCACCGTTGCGACAAACGGGCTCTCTGGTCGACGAGGTCGTGGTCTCCGATCACCACCGTCACGGCCTCTGACCTGCTCTGCAACGGCGTCACGAAGTCGTAGGTCGCGGGAATGGTGGCGCTGATCGTCTGGCCCGATGGCCACGAGAAGAACACTCCGGAGACCACCTGATCGTGGCGTTCCGGGTGCGTCGTGAAGAGCCACGCGTCGCGGAGCCGCCACCAGCGTGCGGCAGCGCGAGGCGCAAGGCTGTCCGGCTGGGTGGGGAGCTCGAAACGCCGAGCAACGTCAGCCCACCCGGGATCTGATTCGATGCGCATGCGCTCCCTCATCTGGGACGCGACGAGCTCCACATCGTCGGGATGGCCCGAGCGGAGTGCCCCAGGCGCCACGAGCACCAGTCTGCGCACCCGTGTCGGTCCACTGCTCACGTGTGCGGCAGCCAGGACGGCGCCGTAGGAGTGGCCGACGAGGTCGACCCGCTCGCACCCGAGCGCGTCGATCAAGAGGGCAAGGTCGTCGAGGAGGTGGTCGAAGGTGAGCGATGCCTCGGGGGCCGGCGAGCGGAAGCTGCCCCGCTGGTCGAACAGGACGACCCTGCGGTGTTGCTCGAGGCCGGCCACCAGGCCGGCAACTCCATAGGCGTCACCTCCTGGACCACCGTGGAGGACGACCACCGGCACCTCGCTCTCACCCGCTTCGGTGACGAAGATGGCACAGGCGCGATCGGAGGTCGGAAGGCGCCAACTCTGCCAACCCGCCGTCAACCACATCGTCGGGTGACGCTACTTCGAGGCCTGAGTCGCTGCTCATCGTCGCGATCCCTGACACGCCGACGCGCCCGCGGGCGCGTCTGTGGCGATCGCCCGCCGTCTCGCGTCCGGCGTTCGCTATGGTCAGCGTCGTACCGCACAGGGAGCGGCCTCCAGTTCCAGAACGCTGACTGGCTCGCCAGTCCCACCCGGAGGTTGCTCCATGCCTGAGGTACGCCCGTTCGCCCGCCACGATCGCGACGGCTTGACCGCACTCGCGAACCGACACATCGCCGCCGTGCTGCCCGGCGGCGCCGTGCCCGTCGCGACGCTCCTGTCGCAGATGGAGCGCGATCCCGGAGAGTTCATCCTCGACCCGTGGGTGGTCGACAGGTGCACCATCGTGGGCCTGGACGCCGGCCGGGTCGTCGCCGCGGCGCATCTCAAGCGGTACGGACGCGATGCCCGGGTCAGCGACGACTTCCACGATGCTGGCGAGGTCACCTGGTTCATCTGCGACCCGTCCAAGCTCGGTGTCGGCGAAGCGGTCCTCGCCGCGGCGATGGACCACCTCACCGAGTGGAACGTCCGGATCTGGTACGCCGATGGCTCCCTGCCGCACATCGGCGTCTACGGCATCCCCGACGCCTGGCCGCACGTCGAGCGACTCCTGTCGGGCGCCCGATTCGACGACGACAACGGGCAGGTCGAGGTCGTCTACGCGGGAGACATCACCGCGGTCG
This sequence comes from uncultured Iamiaceae bacterium, assembly GCA_964494405.1. Classification (GTDB taxonomy): domain Bacteria; phylum Actinomycetota; class Acidimicrobiia; order Acidimicrobiales; family SKKL01; genus Actinomarinicola. The sequence continues at coordinate 376 of CAZBTQ010000073.1, read as the reverse complement.
CCGATCCTGGCCCCGCTCCAGCAAACGACCTCGAGCTTCGACGCGTCGTGGGGCCGATGGGGACCTCGTTCGAAGCATGGGCCGGCGCTCAACGCATCGGAGTCTTCGAAGTCGAGGACTCCCACGGCATCGCCAACGCCCAACAGGCGCGCTGGGCCGACGTGGCCAACCACTGGGTGAGTCCCGAGCGCCGCGGTCGGGGTGTCGGCACGTGGCTCGTGCGCCACGGGTGCGCCTGGCTGCGTCTGGGCGGCAAGACGCACCTGCTCGCGTACGCCATCGAACAGCGCGCGAGCGGCCTCGAGCCGATGGAGAACACCGTCGAACGCAGCACCCCCTACCTGGATCGGTTCGGGCTGATCCCGATCGCCCGTAC
>CAZBTQ010000072.1:0-13296 GCA_964494405.1 uncultured Iamiaceae bacterium | reverse complement strand
GGGACGAGCACGACCTCCACCTCGCCGGGAGCGGCGTGCTGCCACACCGCCGCCCGCGTCATCGCCCGCGCTCGCGCCACGCCGGGTGTGCGACACGCCGCCCGCTCGTAGTCCCGCCGGGTCACGCACACGTCGGTGGAGTGGATCTCCGCCGCGGCGCGCCGGCGGGCGGACGCGACCGTCTCGATCGCCCGTCCCCCGAGGGCGGCAGACGGGTTGGTGACCGACACCTTCGGGAACGATGAGACGAACCGCACCAGGGTGTGCGGGTCGACGTTGCCGTCGGGTCCGCCGCCGGTCCAGTACCAGGCGACGATCTGGCGGCCCTGCTCCGGCACCCTCACCGCCGACGCCACCCGGTCCTCGGCACCCGCGAACTGGATCAGCCCTGAGGCGAGGTCGACGACGAAGCAGCGCTCAGGGCTCCCAGGTCCGAACTCGTCGACCTCGTGCCACAACTCGAAGGACTGCTGGCCCAGCCGCAGGTCGCCCGACCCGTCGGTTGCGACCGCCACCACCACGCGCTCGGCGCCGACTCCGCCTGAGGCGCCACCCGACGGCGGTGGCCCCACCACCATCGGAGCGCGCGCGACGGGTACGAGCTGGCCTGGTCGTCCGGTGCCGACACCGACACGCTCGGCGGCGACCCACTCGGCATCGATCGCCTCCACCGACACCGAGTCCCCCGCCGCGTCGAGCCGAACCGGTGCGAGCGTCCGGAAGATGGGGCCCTCGGAGCCACCCGCGGCGGTCGACACCGCGGTGCCCGCTGGGATCTCGACGGCAGTGGTGCGTCCCTCCTCGGCGGTGATCTCGAGGGTCACGCGCGCCGCGCTCGGCGGGTCGAGCGTCACACCGAGCAGGTCGAGCAGCGCGATGTGGACCTTCTCGGGAACCCGGTTGAGTCGGAACAGCAGCACCTCGGTCAGGTGGGCGAACAGCTCGACGAGCACCATCCCCGGGTCGTTCGGCGAGGAGTCGGTCCAGGCGGGACACGTGCGCTCGATGCGCTCGCGCGCCTCGGCCACGAGGTCGGCGAACGCACGGTCGTCGAGGTTCGGGAACGGGATCATCGTGCGTCTCCGTCGAGCGGGACCCCGACCTCGACGACGTCGTCGCGGCCGGTGGGCTGGTGGCGGTAGTCGAGGCGGATCCGCAGGACCGCGGCGTCGTCGGGGTCCGGTCCCGCAGCCACGTCGAGGATCTCCGCCTGCGGCACCCACTCCTGGACCGAGCGTCGGACGTGGTGCATGGCGATGCCCGCGGTCGTCTCGTCGTTGGGCGCGAAGACCAGCTCGTGCAGGGGGCAGCCGTAGGTCGGCCGCATGACCCGCTCGCCGGGCACCGTCGACAACAGCATCAGGATCGCCTGCCGGGTGACAGCGGGCCCGGTCACCAACGCCGGTGCACCGGTCGGCCGCAGCTCGAACCCCCACCCGGCGGTCGAGGGCTGGTCGAACCCACGGAGCGCGAAGCGCCAGCCGCCGGTCACGACGACACCCTCACGAAGTCCTGGCCCGCCTCGGACATCTTCAGCTCGTAGTGGTAGGTGCCCTGCGGGGTGCCGTCGGTGAACCCCTCGACCGTCTCCAGGCACGCCGGGATGCCGTCCACGGTGAGGAACACCGACTGGCCCTGACCGACCGAACCGGCCGGGAACAGGCGCAGCGTGGTGCTGCACGGGGTGATGCCCACGCCGTACATCGGGCAGCCGACGATCGTGCGGTCGACCGGATCGTCGCCGATCAGCATCGGCACCTCGTCGATGGTCACCCAGTCCTGCTGTGCCTTGGGTCGCGCCGTCCCTGGCGGGTGCGGGCACCCGATGCGGCACTCGTTCGTCAACCACCGGAGCACGCTCACGTCTCGGCCTCCTCGACCTGCTCGAAGTCGACCGCGGCTGCCCTGATCGAGATCCGCTTGCCGGGTGCGGCGATCACCAGGTCCGACGCCGCGTGCACCTCGACCAGCTCGGGCGTCAGCTCGATGCGACTGCCGGTGCGGTTGCGCATCGACACCGTGCTCGCGGCGCTGTCGAGGACCACGTACTGGTCGGGGTCGCTGTGCCAGGCGTGACGGACGATGTCGCCGCCCTCCACGACATCGCGCACAGGGCCCGCCGGCCCGAGCAGCCCGCCGAGCACCACCGAGCGCGACAGGTCGCCCTCGACGACGAGCAACGCCACGAGGTCGTCGACCCGTGGCACCGCGATGAACCCTCGTTCGCCGGATCCGCCGGCGTGGACCACGTCGACCCAGGGCGACACGGCATCGCCGAAGGTGGGCAGCGACACCCTGACCCTGCCTCGACCGTCGGGGTCGGCCACGTCGACCACCACGCCGCGAGCGATCCCGGTCGTGGAGGCGGAGGTGGCAGCGTGGCGCCGTCGGGGCGCGCAGCTGGAGACCTCGGTGAGGAGCCCCGTCCCGCTGACCTGGTGGTCGACGACCTCCAGGCGGTGGCTGCCGATGACGGTGCCGCCCCCGTCGCGGAAGGTGCACGACTGGCCGACCGACAGGTCGGCGCGCCTCGTCACGGTGGCACGGAAGGTCCGGGATGCCGCCTCGTCGCGTTCGGCGACCGCTCGGGCCTGCGCCGAGGCCGCGTCGGCATCCGGCGCGCCGATGTCGCGGAGGTGACGGACCGCGGTGGAGCTCAGCGTCGTCCCGAGGGACGGCAGCGCACCGCTCGCGCGCCCGTCGACCGCCATCACCTCCCCGCGCTCGTGGTCCCAGCCCGTGGCACGCACCTCGTCGGCCGCACCGTCGTTGCGCCCGTGGGTCACGTCGAGCAGGTCGGCACCGAGCTGCACGTCGACCGCTTCACCGAGCCCCTCGATCCCGACGACGTGCACGGTCGTGCCTCGAACCACCAGGCCCGCCCCGTAGAGGTGAGCGAGCTCGACGAGGGTGGCGAGGTCGTTCTCGCGGTACTGGTGGAGGCGGTCGAGGCGGGGCCACGTGCCGGTGCTCGACACGTCGAGTCCGACCTCGCCCACGATCGACCTCACGATCGACGGCAGGTCGCCGCTCGGCAGGGCTCGCACGCCCTGCATCCGCCTGAGGCGGGCCAGGCGATCGAACCCGCGGACCCGGATGAGGTGACCGCCGCTCGCGTCGTGGTGGTGCTGGACGCTCGCGACGTCGCCGGTGAGGTGGAGGTGGTCGCCGATGTGGATCTCCAGGGAGCAGCCGGGCTCGATGTCGGCGCCCTGCTCCTCGCGACCGTCGAGCAGCACCTCGGCCACCGACGGGCGCGACATGACGTGGCGCACTCGGGTGGCGACGAGGCGACGACGCGCGTCACCGACCAGCTCGGTGCCCGCGATGGCGACCCGGAGGTCGACGCCGACCGACGGCGGGGCCAACGTCACGGTGCCACCTCCCCGGGTGCTGCGACGACCGTGCCAGCGGGGATGCCGAGCGGGTCGTCGATGGCGTTGGCCTCGCAGACCTCACGCCACCTGGCGGGGTCGCCGGTGAGCTCGGTGGCCAACAGGTCGGGGCGTGCACCCCAGTAGCCGCCACCACCTCCGTCGCCGCTGGCGACCACCGCGGTGGGTGCGTCCCGAGACGGGAGCGGCTTGGTGGTCGGCACGTGTGCATCGGCCGCCTCCGGCGTGCGCGTCGCGTCGGAGACCCGGCGGGCCCGCAGCGACACCCAGCTTCGGCGGGGGGCGCCGTTCGGGCCGATGAGCTCGAAGCGTTCGGCGATGCTCTCGATGACGCACCGCACGCTCCACTGGCGGCCCCACAGGATCCACACCGTCGGGATGCACCGCAGGTCGCCCACCTGCACCGCGTTCTCGGTGAGCCGCCACAGCGGGATGGTGAGCAGCCGCACGTCGTCGCACGGGGTCGCCGGTGGCGTGAGGTCGACGTCGAACAGCAGGTCGAGGTCGAGCTCGGTGCGCCCGCCGCCGGTGAGCGTGATCGGCGTGTCCGACGACGTGTTCTGGCTGAGCGGCGCCTGGTCGAGCGCGACCTCGCTGATCCCGGACCACCGACGGATCGTGACGGTCTCGGGGTTGAGCAGGCACGGCACCTGTTCCTTGGTCTCCTCTACGAGGAACACGATGCGGTCCATCCGAGCTCCTCCTGTGCCTCGTCCATCTCGTCGCGCCACGCCATGAGCAGTTCCTGCGTCCGGTTCCGCGACGCCGGCTTGGAGGCCTGGCCGGGACCGGCCCCCCGAGCGTCCGGAACGCCGGGCCAGCCGGGTCGGGCGACCGAGCCCTCGATCCACGCCTCCTGGGGGGCGGCCGTGTGCATGGGTGCGGTCGTCTCGGTGGGGGCGAGCAGCTCCACCTCGTCGAGCGGCCCGTCCGGCGGTGTCTCGGGAGCCTCGCGCGCGCTCACCGCGCGGTGCGCTCCCGAGCGGGGCGGCGTTGCGAAGGGAGAGACCTCGGTCGCGGCCGCGGGTCGTACCGGCACGAGTCGCGGCCGCATCGCCCCTGGCGGTGACATCCCCGTCGCGGGCCTGTGCTGCGGCGTGACCGGAACGATCGGCGGCGGGGACGACGGATAGGGGGACCGCACCGCGCCATCGACGGGCTCCGCGACATCGACGAACACCGTGCGATCGGACGGCTCCGCCACGTTCAACGGCTGGGTCGGCGGCGCCTGTCGGACCCGTGCCGACGTAGGGTCGGGACCACCACGGGGGACCTCCGCTCCGGCCAGTGGCTCGGCCCCCGCCGACTCGTGCCGGGGCGAGGGCTCGCCGCTCCCGGCATCGGCCCGCACGGCAGGCGCATGGACCAGTGCATTGACGCCAGGCCTCGGTGGGCGCGGGGGCGCGCCTGCCCCTTCGTCCCTCGCGGGCACTGGTGCCGTGCGCGAGGTGGGATCGGCGTCAAGGATGGGGGCCGCTGCCCGCGCGATGGGTGGTTCGGTCTGGGGGCTCGCACCTGGCCGATCCGCGAGCAGCCCTGGCGCGTGCGCTGCCACGAGGCGGTACCAGTGGTCCGGGGCGTCGGCGAGGTGCGCGGGTCGCGGCGGCACGGTATCGACGTCCTCGGACGCCTCGCCGGGGCCGAGCGCGTCGGGACCGAGCGAGTCGCGATCGAGCGCGTCGGCCCACGACGCCACGACCACGCCGCTAGCCCGCAGGAGGTGCTGGAGCCGGTGTCGGAGGCGTGGGAGCAGTGTCGTCACGTTGGAACCCTTCGTGGACGAGGGTGATCCTCTCGATGGCCGCGGTGTTGCCCATGGAGTCGAGGAGGCTGCCCTCCCACTTCTTCGGCCACGCGTCGCGGAGGTTCCACCGCAGCACCTCGTCGGCGCCGGTGCGGTCGAGCATGGCGATCGACACCTGGCGACGCCGGGCCGATCCCGAGGCGGCGGCGAGCATCCACTGCCACATGTCGTCGGAGCTGGTCAGCCCGTAGGACAGCGTCACCGGGGTGTAGTCGACCCGGCCGGGGAGCTGGCGAACGATCGAGTTCGACCCCGCCTCCCGGTACTGGATGACCTCGACGTCCATGCCGAGTCCGGTCACCGAGGTGAAGTGCGCGGCGTCGGCACCACCGTCGAGGATCAGCTTGAAGAGGTACGCGCGGTAGGGCTCGCTCCATCCGCCGGGCTGGGCGGGGGCGGCGACCGCGCCGTTGGACACGTCGCTCATCTCACTCTCCTTGGTTGCTCTCGGCCGACGCGGACATGCTCACCTTGAACACGACGAACTCGGCGGGCTTCACCGGGGCCATGCCGATGAGGGTCGTGACCCTGCCGGCGTCGATCTCCTCGTCGGGGTTCGTCTCACGGTCGCAGCGGACGAAGAACGCCTCGTCGGGCGTGCGGCCGAGCAGCGCACCATCACGCCACACGCGCGTCAGGAACGCGGACACGTCGCGCGTGATCGACTTCCAGAGCCGGTAGTCGTTGCACTCGAAGACGACCCACATGGTGCCTTCCTCGATCGACTCCTTGATCATGTTCACGAGGCGCCGGACGTTCAGGTACCGGTAGGGACCGCCCGGGGCGAGGGTCCTCGCCCCCCAGATGCGGATCCCCTGTCGCGGGAAGCTGCGGATGACGTTGACGCCCGCCGAGTTGAGCGGCCCCTGCTCGGCCTTGGTGACGAACGCACCGAGGCTCAGCGCGCCGACGATCGGCTCGTTGGCCGGCGCCTTGTGCACCCCACGCTTGGCATCGACCCTGGCGTACACGCCGGCCAGGTGACCCGACGGCGGGGTGAGCGTGGGCTGACCGTCGATCGGGTCGATGACCTCGATGTCGGGATAGTAGAAGGCGGCGTACTCGCAGTCGCGTGGTCGCTGGCCGTCGCCGGCGTCGCCGGGATCACCGCCGCCCCCGCCAGCCAGCGGGCCCCCGTCCTCGTCGCCGGTGTCCGAGCTGTCCGCATCCTCCTCGCCCGCGTCGCCATCGTCTGACGAGGGAGTGACTGCGCCGGATGCGGAGCCCGAGCCGGTCGAGCGCGGGATGGACGAGCCGACCGCAGCGCGGGTCAACGGCTCGGTGTCGTCGATGACCGCGATCGGATCGAGGATCGCGACCCGGTCGCCGAGCTGTTCGCAGTGACCCATCAGCGACTCCCACGCCGCGGGTCCGGTGAAGCCGGGCGCCGCCACGATCGCCACCTCGTCGCGGGCCGACAGGGCACGCAACGCCGCGTCGAGCTCGAGCTGGCCCCCGCCGGACCCCAGGTCCACCACCAAGGTGAGGCCGCCACCGTTGTTGAAGAACCCTGCCACCGCACGGGCGAGGTCGGTCGACGCAGGTTGCGCGTCACCCGCCACACCCGGTTCGACGAACCTCTTGCGGAACTCGCTCCAGCTCGTGATGGGCACCACCCGCCCGACGAGGGCCGGGTCGTGCGCAGGCGCGAGGCCGATCAGGGCGACGATGTCGGTGCCGACCGATTGGATCGGTCGTGGCCCGGGGTCGTCCTCGAGGACGTAGACGCCGGGTGCTGTGATGGTGGCCATGGACACTCCTCACACGTGTTCGGGGGTGGCAGGTTCAGGGGACGCGGTCTCGGGGGTGCAGCGGATCTCGACGTCGCGGGGCGCCCCGGCGGGGATCGAACCCGCGTAGGTCACGCCGCGGGCGGCGACGGTGATGTCGTGGCGGCGTTCCAGGCCGACCGCGGGGATCGTGAAGGTCCCGTGACGGTCGGTCTCGCAGCGAGCCCCCGTCGCGACGAGCCGCACGACGGCTCCGGCCAGGACTCGACCGTGGTCGTCGACGACCGTGCCGCGCAACGCGCCCGAGGGCGCGATCTCGACCACCAGCGGCTCGGTGACCCGCTGGGCCCGGTCGGCGTCGAGGCGCTGGATCACGACGACCGTGCGCAACCGCACCACCGGTCGCGGGGGCGTCGCGCGCGCCAGCCACCACTCCGGAGTCGGCACCTCGTCGACGACCTCGAGGTCGGCGGCCTCGCGCGCCGCGACGAGCAGCCGCGCCACCATGGCGGCACCCTCCATCCCCGCCGGGGGCACGACGCTGTACGAGATCGCGAGGCGGATCGGCAGGTCACGGTCGGGCCGACGATCCTCGACTGGCACGACCTCGTCGACCACCAGGGCGACCGTGCCATCGGTGCCGTCCGCGAGGGCATCGGCCACCGACACGTCGCCGAGGGTCGCCGACACCCACGCCGACACGACGGCGTGGTCGTCCACGAGGTCGTTGCGGAACGGTGTGGTCGTCGGGTCGCTCAGGGTCACGCCGGGATGGTGCGTCGCCCGCTGTCACCGCCGTGTCGCCGCGCCGTCACCGAGCGCGGCTGCTGCCGGTGACGGCTCCGTGACCCCCGACGCGGATGATCGGCCCATGCACACCTGGAAGGACCTCTTCCCCACGAGGTGGATCATCGGGTCGCTCGTCGCACTGGTGGTCGTCAGCGTGGTGACGTGGGCGTTCCTCACCGTCACCGAGCCGGATCCACCACCCGCCGACCTCGTCGCCGAGGTGCAGGGGCTCCCACCCGACGGTGGTGGTGGTGGTGGAGGAGGAGGAGGCGGAGGCGGAGGCGGGGGTGGTGGCATCTCACCCTGCCTCGAGCTCAGGCTCGCCGACGTCGTGGCGCAGAACCAGACCTTCAGCCAGGCGTTCCGCAGCGACGTGTTCCGAGCGGCGGCGGCGAGCCTCGACGACGCCGCCGCGCAGAGCTCCAGCGAGACCCAGACCAAGACCTTCGAGGTCGTCAGCGAGGCCCTCCGATCCGATCTGATCACCGAGGCGAGCTCGGCGTTCTCCCTCGAGGACCTGGTCGCACAGCAGGTACCCGAACTTCGGGCGGACGAGCTCATCAGCGTGTTCGACGACTGTTGAGCCCGCATGGGAGATCCGACTGCCAACCCCGAGGCGGACGTCCTGGTCGTGTCGGTGGTGCGAGGGCCGCGCACCTTCGTCCGGGTGCGCCGCGGCGCCGGCACCGTCGCGCAGGGAGCCGTCTACTCGTCAGTGGCTGACGCGATGGCCGACGTCGACGCGTGGCTCACCGAGCGTCTCGACGACCGCTGAGGGCACCAGCCGCATGAACTGGTCGCTCGGAGCGATGCCGAGCTCGCGGTCCATGATCTCGACGTAGGCGTGCTGTTCGCGGTACGCCTCGACGACGTTGTGCTCGGCGAGGTGGCACTGCACGGCGACCTTGTGGGCCGACTCCCGCATCGGGTCCGCGGCGATCGCCACCATGGCCGACTCGATCGCATCGCCGAAGCGCCCTCGCCGCGCCTGGGCGAGCGCCAACGCCTCGACGGCGTGGAGCAGGCGTTGGCGCAGGCGCTCACGCTCGAAGACCACCCAGTCGTCGTAGTGGCCCGGCAGCAGCTCCATGTCGACCGGTGAGATCCGGCGGTCGAGGTCGGCGTCGGTCGCGTCGCCCCCGATCAGGCGATCGGACCACGCCGCCACGTCGCGGTGATCGATCGACACATCGCGGTCGATCGCCAACCGGCCGTGATCCTCGTCGACGAGTCCTTCCGCGGTCTTGCGCAGCCGCCAGAGCGTGGACCGCAGGTTCCCGTTCGCGCGGGACTCTCCGACCTCGCCCCAGATGGTGCCAGCGGCGACCGCCCGCTCGACCGGCGCCGGCGACAGCGCGATGAGCGCGACGACCGCGCCCGCGCTGCCGTGCAGCGGCACCGACACCTGCCCGTCCCAATAGGAGAGGCCGCCGAGCAGGTCCAGGCGACGAACCCCCGGCGGATACCACTGACCCGCCCCTTCGCCGTGCGCTTCGATGTGGCCGTGCGCTCCGGTCTCGTCGTGGTGCCAACGCTCGTCCATGGTCGTCCCCTCCCAGCCAGGTGGTGTTGAACCAGAGATGGCGAGCGCGGCGGTGATACGCGTGAGACGCTGTGGTGCGTCGTCGCGACACATGAGCGACGAGCAGGACCAGGACCGGGCAGGGCCGACGAGCGCACAGCTCGAGGAGGGGCGACCATGGGTTGTCTGTTCGCGGTGATCGGTGGCCTTGCGCCCCGCTTCGCCTTCTTCATCTTCTGGATCATGCGACCGGCCCAGGTGTCGGCCGCGTTCGACACGTGGATCTTCCCGCTCCTCGGGCTGATCTTCCTCCCGTTGGCCACGTTGCTGTACGCGGTCCTCTGGACGGTCGGTGGCCTCAGCGGGTGGGCGTGGTTCTGGGTGGCGCTCGCCGCTGCGCTCGACATCGGCCATGCCGTGGCCGGTGCAGCCAACCGCCAGTACTCCCCGTCGACCTACCAGAGCGGCACGACGATGTAGGAGCCTGCTGGCACTCAGATGGGGGTGGAAGGCCCCGGCGGTGATCCAGCCTGCTGGGACGCGCCCGGCTGCTGCTGGGTCGTGATGCCGGTCGCGGGCGCCGTCCCCCACTCGGCCTGTTGGCGCTGCACCTCCTGGCGGGCGGCGTCCTCGGCCGCGCGTCGCAGGCGGTACTCGTAGTCCTCGCGCTCGAGGCGGTCCATCCGGCTGGTCAACCACGCGATCAGCGCTCGAACGGCGATCGCGAACAGGCCGTACACGATCATCGCGAACAGCACCGACGTGGCGAACACGGCGGGGACGTCGGCTCCGGTCGTGCCGAGCTCGATCGGGGTGAAGATCCCGCGGAACGGATCCATCACCCGGTCGAGGTTCCGGTACATGAACTCGACGAAGCTGGAGTCCGGGTTGGCGCCGGCCAAGAGCAGGAAGAACCCGAAGCCGAGGATGAGCTCGACGAGCACGACGTAGGCGTAGACGAGGTACCCCACCGCTCGGCCGAGCCAGAGCACCTGGCGCTTGGTGGCGGCGTTCTCGTCCGGCTCCTTGTAGGGCACACCCTGGACCGAGCTGGTCCGCTGCGGATCTGACACGTCCGACACCTCCCGTGAGCGACGGGTCCACCGTACTGACGCCCGGTCGTTCGTGGCGGGATGTGTCACACCGCGGACCGCCGGATCGTCAGGTGGGCATGAACGATGCCGGGGCAGTACACGTCGTCGGTGGTGGGCTCGCCGGGCTCATCGCCGCCCACACGGTGGTGCGGGCGGGTGTCGCCTGCGTCATCCACGACAGCACGCACGAGCTCGGCGGGCGAGGGCGCACCGACGAGTACCGAGGGTTCCGCTACAACCGGGGACCTCACGCGTTCTACCTCGGCGGGGAGGCAGCCAGGATCCTCGGCACGCTCGGCGTCCGCCCGCGTGGCGAAGCTCCGAAGGTCGCGGGCACCGTCGCTGTCCGTGACGGGCGTGTGGCGCTCGCGCCGGTGTCGGTCGCGTCGCTGCTGCGGACGCCGCTGCTGGGCTGGAGGGGCAAGCGAGACCTGGGGGTGCTCCTGGCGCGGATCGGCCGGATCGACCCGGCGACGCTCGCCACGACGACGACGGCCGAGTGGATCGCTTCGTGCACCGATGACGAGGCCGCCGGTGATGTCCTCCATGCCCTCGTACGGCTCACGTCGTACGTCAACGCTCCCGATCAGCTGTCGGCCGAGGTGGCGGTGCGGCAGATCCAGCTCGGGCTCGACCCGGGTGTCATGTACCTCCACGGCGGGTGGCAGCAGCTCGTGGATGCGCTGCTCGACCCAGCGATCCGCGTCGTCACCGGTGCACCTGTGGCCGACCTGCCCGACGCACCAGCGGTCATCGTCGCGACCGGCGATCCGGCGTCGACGGCCCGGATCCTCGGCCGGCCCGCGCCCGACGCCGTCCGCGCGGACGCAGCGGTCCTCGACCTCGGCCTGGCCAGGCGGCCCGCACGCCGCGTGGTCCTCGGCCTCGACCAGCCGATCTACCTCTCGGACCACGGCTTCCCCGAGGGCATGACCCCAGCAGACCGGTCGAGCGTCTCGCTGGCCCAGTACCTCGCCCCCGGCGACGAGCCAGCACGCGACCTGCTGAGGGCGTTCGCCGCCCACGCGGGCATCGGCGCGGCCGACGTGATCGACGAGCGGTACCTTCACCGCATGACCGTCGTCTCGAGCATCGCCACGGCCGAGGCGGGCGGCCTGCGCGGTCGCTCGCCGGGCACCTTCGATGGCCTGCCCGGCGTGTTCGCGGCCGGCGACTGGGTCGGCCAGCGGGGCCACCTGCTCGATGCCGTCGCGAGCTCGGCGCACGAGGCGGCGCTCGCGGCGGTGCGCCACGTCGAAGCCCGGTCGATCCTGCGGTGACCTCGACCACCGACATCTTCGAGGCGGAGCGTCCCCGCCTGCGGTCGCTGGCCTACCGGATGCTCGGTACCGCCGACGACGCGGACGACGTCGTCCAGGACACCTGGCTGCGGTGGTCGGGCGCCGACCACGACGCGATCGAACGCCCCGCCGCCTGGCTCACGACCGTGGCGACCCGCGTCGCCCTCGATCGCCTGACGTCGGCCCGCGCCACGCGGGAGGTGTACACCGGGCCGTGGCTGCCCGAGCCGGTCGCCGACGACATCGACCCCGTCGACGTCGTCGCCGGACGAGACACCCTCACCCTGGGGTTCCTCCGGGTCCTCGAGACGCTCGCCCCGGTCGAGCGGGCCGTGTTCCTCCTCCACGACGTCTTCGGACTGCCCTTCGACGAGATCGCCGCGACCGTCGACCGCACGCCCGATGCCACCCGTCAGATCGCGGTACGTGCCCGCACCCGCGTGCGCGAAGGTCGCCCTCGGCTCGTCGCGGAGCCCGCCGAGGTCGAGGCCCTGACGACGGCGTTCCTCGGGGCGGTCCTCGACGGCGACGTCGAGCGGCTCACGACGATGCTGACCGACGACGTCGTCCTCGTCTCCGACGGCGGCGCGGAACGCCACGCGGCCCGCCGGCCCATCCACGGTCCCGACAAGGTGGCTCGGTTCATCATCAACGTCACGGGGCGCGGTCTCCTCGAGAGCGACGAGCTCCACTGGGTCAGGGCGAACGGTCAGTTCGGGTTGTTCGTCGTCCGCGACGGCGAGCCCTTCCTGCTCGGTCTCTGCGGGTTCGACGGCGACGTGGTGGCCGAGATCCTGGTGATCAACAACCCTGACAAGCTCCAGCGCTTCCACCGGTCGTGGCTGAGCGCGTTGCGCTGAGAGGCCGTAGCGATCGACGAGACCGTGGCAAGATGCGCGCGTGGACGACTTCGTCGCGGGAGCACTCGCACTGACCGTCGGGCTCGCGCTGTGCCTCCGTGGCTACCTGGCGATCCGCATCCTCCTGCCGCTGTGGGGCGCGTTCGTCGGCTTCGGCGTCGGCGTCGCGGTCGTCTCGGCCGTCACCGGCGACGGGTTGCTCGCCACCTTCGCATCGTGGGCCGTCGGGTTCGCCGCCGCGATCCTCTTCGCGCTCGGCGCCTACCTCTACTACGAGGTGTGCATCGTCATCGCGATGGGTGCAGCCGGCTTCGTGCTCGGCTCCACGTTGCTCGTCGCGCTCGGCATCGACTGGAACTGGTTGATCACCCTCGGCGGGCTGGCGCTCGGGGTCATGTTCGCGATCCTGGCCATCTTCGCCGACCTCCCGATGGTCCTGCTCACGGTCGTCACCGCGCTCGTCGGCGCAGCGACCGCCACCACCGGCGTGATGCTCCTGGTCGGTTCCGTCGACGTCGACGAGCTGCGCGGCGGGAGTGGCGTGGTGCACACCTTCGAGGGTGCGGGCGCGTGGTGGCTCGTCTACCTCGCGCTCGCCGTCGTCGGCGTGGTGTCCCAGGTCCGGGTGCTCGAGTCGCTGAGCACCTCGATCCGCTCCGAGTGGGAGGCCGGCGGCGGCCGCGGCCTCTACCACCAGTAGGGCATGCGCGAAAGGCTCGCATGCCCTCCCTCTCTTCCCGCTCCTGCCGCCTTCGGCGGCGGGCCGCTCGGGCCACGGCCTCGCCTATCGGCTCGGCCTCT
>CAZBTQ010000071.1:0-13306 GCA_964494405.1 uncultured Iamiaceae bacterium | reverse complement strand
GCGACGCATCAGCGGACCGTAGCCCGCGGGGTGGAGCTCTCCGGTGGGGCCGCCATGATGAGGCATGCCCGCTCCGCCCGGCGCCTACGACGGAGCCGAACCACCCCTCGCCACCCCCGGCATCACGCCGCCTGCCCTCGGCTCGCCACGCCGGTGGGGCGTGTTCGTGGTCGGTGCGCTGTGCTTGATCGCCGGCATCGGTCTGTCGATCACCGCGGACCTCGGCGTCGGTTCGTGGCAGGTGCTCGAGACCGGCCTCGTGGAGACCACCGGTGCCAGCTACGGCCTCGTCGTCATCGTCGAGTCCACCGTCGCCATCGCGCTGGCGTGGTTCTGGCTGGGCCAGCGCCCCTGGATCGCGACCGTGTTGTTCGCGTTCGGTGGGGTGGGCATCGGCGCGGTCCTCGCCGCGCTCGTCACACCGGAGGCCTTGGGCATCCGGCTCGTGTTCCTCGCCGTCGGCATGGTGCTGATCTCGGTGGGGGTGGCCTTCTACCTGGCCTCGGACCTGGGTGCGTCAGCGCAGGACTCGTTGTTCGTCGGCCTCTACCGGAAGTACGCGATCCGGCCGGGCGTCGCGCGGTTCGCGCTCGACGGCTCGCTCGTGGCGCTGGGCGCGCTGCTCGGGGGTCAGTTCGGTGCGGGCACGATCGCCGTGACGTTGGTGGTGCCGGTCCTGATCGAACCCGCCCTCAGGGTCGGGCATCGGCTCGCGGACACGCCGCTGCCGGTGGCGCTCGAACGTTGAGCGGTGTGGGCCCGGCTCCGCGGAGCGGGGCCCACCGGCTCAACCGCCTGTACACCGTGCCGCCCGGCTGGCCGACGACGACGGCTTCGTCGGCAAAGGCGCCTTCGCCTGCCCCACCTTGTGTGCGGTCGGGCGCGGGTGGTCCCGGTTTCCGGGCTCAACCGCGCCCGACTCAGGCGGCTCGGTTGGGACGCCAGCCGCGCAGGACGAGGATGTCGCTCAGATCGCCGATCGCGTCGGTGAGCGCGTGGTCGACGTCGTGCTGGGTCAACCGAGGGGTCGTCCACCCGAGTGCCTGGAGCTTGCGATCCCGACGCTTGTCACGGGCGATGGCAGCGGACACGTCGTGCCAGAACGGGTGGTCGACCTCCACGGCGACCAGCCACGCTGGCCAGGCGAGGTCGATCTCGATCGGGTCCCCGTTGGGCAGGACCATCTTGAGGTTCACCTCGGGAGCGGGAAGGCCAGCTGCGGCGATGGCCGTTCGGACTGTGCGTTCGAGGTCCGACCGGGCGATGCCGCGCCACGCGGGCCGCGACGCGATGACCCTCTCGAAGATGGCCGAGCCCGGACGGTTGCAGTGGTAGAGGCGACGGCTCGTCGCCATGAGGGTCTCGATGGTGCACCAGCGCTCGGCCAGGGCCTGCTCGATCGCGCTCTCGGTTCCGTCGGCGCCGATGATCGACGCGGCGTCGTGGAGCGTCCGTGGAGGACTCGTGAGGCGGATGCCATCGGTGCGCCGGCCCGCCAGGTCGACGGGGTCGATCTTGCGGCAGCGGTGGACGACGACGCCCGGGATCCTCGGCGATGAACCGTGGGGCACGAGGAAGTGCACACGGGGATCGGACATGCGGCGATACCCGAGCATCTGCCCCGCGGTGGTGAAGCCGATGGCGCCGTCGGGGACGTGGAGGCAGGCGGCCACCATGAGCTGCTCCCGCCCCTGCGGGAACGCGAGCGATCGGTAGATGCCGCGGACGAGCTGCTCGAAGCGCTCGCCTCCGAGGAGCCGATGGGCAGCTGAGCTGCTGAAGCCCATCGACAGCAGTGCCGGTTGGGAGACGACCCCGGCGTGGCCGGCGAGCCAGTGGTCGAGCGCGTGATGACGTGTATCGGGCATGGGACCTTCCCTGTGAGCGTGCTCAATCGGGGAAGGTCTGCGGAGAACGTAACGGGCCAGCGAGTTCCCGTCGATGGCGCGATTCGGCTCCCCGCACCGCCACGGTGGCCGAGGTCGCCACGCGAGCCCGATCGGGCGCGGGTGGTCCCGGTTTCCGGGCTGAGCCGCGCCCGACCTGGGGGTTGGGGGCGGCGCCCGCGGTCGGCGAGGGGCCGCGGTCAGCCGTTCTTGGGGAGCTCGCTGAACGGGAGCTTCGACAGGTCGCCCGGCTCCTTGGGGAGGCCGAGCGTGCGCTCGCCCACGACGTTGCGCTGGATCTGGTCGGTGCCGCCGTAGATCGGCAGCGCCTGCGCGCCGAGCGCCTGGCCCGTCGTCATCACCGCACGGAGACCACCTGGCAGCGAGGACATCTCGCCCTGCGCGTTGTCGTCGTAGCTGTGGAGCATCCCGCGGGCGCCGAGGATCTGCATGCCGAGGTCGCGGTTGAGGCGGACGATGTCGGCCATCAGCAGCTTGGAGAAGTTGGCCACGCCGGGGATGTCGCCGCCCTGGGAGCGCACGGCCTTGTGGCGCTCGGTGGTGAGGCGGGCGAGGGTGCCGAGGATGTGCGCCTGCACGAGCCGCTGGCGGACGACCGGGTCGTCGAGCTTGCCGAACTCGCGAGCGAGCTCGATCTGGCCCTGGGCCGGTGACGCCGGCGCCCTGTCCTTCACCTCGGCCTTCGGCGCCTTCGGCGCGCTCGACGCGGCCCCGACCTTCGGCGCGAAGTCGCCGGCACGCTTGTCGAGGTCGCCAGCCACCCCACCCGCCCTGGCCATGCGGCCCGTCGGTGCGCCACCCCCGCTGCGCGCACCCATGCCCGAGCGCTCGTGCAGCAGCGTCGTGTTGGCCGCGGCCCAACCGTTGTTCACGTCCCCGATGCGGTTCGCGTCGGGGACCTCGGCGTCGTCGAGGAAGACCTCGTTGAACATCGCGTGGCCCGTCATCTCCTTCAGGGGCCGGATGTCGACGCCCTTCTGGTCCATGTCGATCGCGAACCAGGTGATGCCCTGGTGCTTCGGTGCATCGGGGTTGGTGCGGGCGAGGAGCATGCCCATGTCGGCGAACTGGCCGCCGGATGTCCACACCTTCTGGCCGGTGACGTGCCACACCTCGCCGTCCTGGATGGCCTTGGTGGTGAGGCCGGCGAGGTCGGAGCCCGCCCCGGGCTCGCTGAACAGCTGGCAGTAGGCGATCTTGCCGGTGACCGCCGGCGGGATCAGCCGGTCGATCTGCTCCTGGGTGCCGTGGGTGGCGATGGTGGGCGAACACAGGCCGATCGACATGCCCATCGGCGCCGCCATCGCACCGAAGCGCGCGATGGTCTGAGCGACGAGCATCGAGTCGCCGCGGGTGAGGTCGCGCCCGTAGGCGTTGGTGGGCAGCATCGGTGCCGCCCAGCCGGCAAGGCCGAGGCGGTCCCACCACTCGCCGACGGTGAGGTCGGGATCCCAGTTCTCCTCGAGCCAGGTGTTCAGCTCGTCGACGAGGCCGGTGCTCGATCGGGTCGTGTCGGTCGCGGTCATGTGGTGCTCCTCATCGTCGGCCCACGCTCGGCGTGGCCCCCCTCGGCGTGCGGTCTGCACGGAATGGGCGACGCCGCGGGTCGCCGACGACGGCGACCGTGCTTCCCCCAAACGTTGATCGAGCTTCGCGCGGCCACCTCGACCGCCGCCAATGGACGGTTCGACGTCGAAGCGTCAGTGTGCCGCGGTTGCCTCGAGCGCAGCTCCAAGCAAGAAGCCCTCGTAGCCGTTGGCGACCACCTCATCGCAGGTCGCGACGTAGGTGCCCAGGCCGGGCAGCGGCATGAACACCCGAGGCTTGCCGGGGATGTTGGCGCCGAGGTACCAGGAGTTGCAGGACGGGAACAGCGTGTGGCCCGCGACGGCGTTGACGTGCTGCACCCAGGCGTCGGCGGCGGCGCGGTCGGCCTCGATGCGGTCGTGGCCGTCGCGGCGCATGTCGTCGAGGCACGCCACGATCCACTCGACGTGGTGCTCGATCGACGTGACCATGTTGGTGAGCACCGACGGGCTGCCGGGACCGGTGACGAGGAACAGGTTCGGGAAGTCGGGGACGCCGAGCCCGAGGTAGGTGACCGGTCCCTCCGCCCACGCGTCGGTCAGCACCCGACCGCCGACGCCCGAGATGCGGATCTTGTCGAGCGAGCCGGTCATCGCATCGAAGCCGGTGGCGAACACGATGTCGTCGACCTCGTGCTCGTGACCGTTCGCCACGACCCCGCTGGGCGTGATGCGGTCGATGCCGCCGCCGCTGATGTCGACGAGGTGCACGTTCGGCCGGTTGTAGGTCTCGTAGTAGCCCGTGTCGACGCACATGCGCTTGCAGCCGATGGTCTGGGTGGGCGACAGCAGCTCGGCCACCGCGGGATCGTCCACGATGGCGCGGATCTTGGCGCGGACGAACTCGGCGGCGACCTCGTTGGCCTCAGGGTTGATGAGCGTGTCGGCGAAGGCGCCGATGAACCCCAACCCGCCGATCTGCCACCGCTCCTCGAGCGCTGCCTCGCGCTCGGCCGGGGTGAGCTCGGCCATGGGGCGCGGGAGGGCGGCGACGCCGTTCATCGCACCGAAGCCGGCCATCGAGGTGCGGTTGGCGGCGCGGATGTCGCGGTAGCGGCGCTTGACATCGGCCTGGCGCTCGGCGTCGAGCAGCTCGTTGTAGGCGGGGACCGCGTAGGTCGGCGTCCGCTGGAAGACGGTGAGGTCGTCGGCCTGCGCGGCGATCAGCGGGATCGACTGCACCGCCGACGAGCCCGTGCCGATGACGGCGACGCGCCGGCCGGTGAAGTCGACGCCCTCGTGGGGCCAGCGGCCCGTGTGGTACGTCGGTCCCTCGAACGAGTCGCGCCCCTCGATGTCGGGCAGGTTCGCCGACGACAGGCACCCGGTGGCGGCGACGACGAAGCGCGAGACGACGCGGTCGCCGGACTCGGTCTCGGCCGTCCAGGTGCCGGTCCACTCGTCGAACGTGGCGGACGTGACCCTGGCTCCCAGGCGGATGTCAGCGCGCAGGTCGAAGCGATCGACGACGTGTTCGAGGTAGCCGAGGATCTCGCCCTGCGTGGCGTACTTCTCGGTCCACTCCCACTCCTGTTCGAGGTCCTCGTCGAACCCGAACGAGTACTCCATGCTCTGCACGTCGCACCGCGCACCCGGGTAGCGGTTCCAGTACCACGTGCCCCCGACGCCGTCGCCGGCCTCGAGCACGGTGGCGGTGAAGCCCGCCTGGCGGAGCCGGTGCAGCAGGTAGATGCCGGCGAACCCTGCCCCGATGACCGCGACGTCGACGTCGGTGTCCGTCCCCCTGATCCCCATGCTCCGCGACCGTATCGCTGTCCACCTCGGCCGGGCGGAGCCGTGCAAGAGTTGGCCATGGTGACGGGTGGCTCGGTCGACGGTGTGGGGACGATCCGGTGAAGGTCGAGCGCTCGCCCGCCGACGTCCTGCGGCTTGCGGTCGGCGTGGTGGTCCTCGCCGTCCTCGGAGTGGTCCAGTGGCTCTTCGGCGAGGCCGTCGTCGGGTTCGTGTCGGACGTGTTGGTGGGCGCCGACGCCGTGGCTCCCTGGTTCTGGACCGCTGTCGTCGTCGCGGTGCGCGTCCTGTCGGTGGTGGTGCTGCTGTTCGGCGTGGTCGCGACGCTCGCGCGAACCGGTTCCCGGATGCTGGCGACGGTGGGCCTCGCCGTCGGGATCGCGGTCGTGTGCGTCGCCGTCGCTGCCTTGCTGCCCGAGGTCGATCCAGGCGACGCGCCCGTCGCGCTCGACCTCGATCTGGGCCCGGTCACCGCGCTCGGCTTCCCGACGGTGATCGGCATCGCGGCGACCGCCGCCGCGCTGAGCGCCGCCGCACCCTGGCTGAGCCGCGCCTGGCGTCGTCGCGGGTGGATCGCCGTCGCCGGGCTGGTCGTCGCCCGGGTGCTCGCCGCGCCGATGAGCTTCGATTCGCTCGGCGCGGCGCTGATCGGTTGGACCGCGGGCAGCGCCGCCCTGGTGGCGCTCGGCGCTCCCTCGCGCCGCCCGACCGTCGACGCCGTCCGCGCCGGCCTCGCCGCCTGCGGCCTCCGCCTGGCCGAGCTGCGAGCCGCCGACGTCGATGCCCGCGGCTCGACTCCGTACTTCGGTGCGACCGACGACGGCGCGCGCTACTTCGTGAAGGTGGTCGGCGACGACGAACGCAGCGCCGACCTGTTGTTCCGCCTCTACCGCTGGTTCCAGCGCGACGACCTCGGCGACGAGCGGCCGTTCTCGTCCCTGCGGCGTGCGGTCGAGCACGAGGCGTTCGTCGCGCTCGCCGCGCGTGAGCTCGGCATCCTCACGCCCAGGGTGGCGTCGTTCGCGTCCGCCGAGCCGCACGCCTTCGTCATCGCCTATGAAGCCGTCGAGGGCCGGTCGCTGGACTCGGTCGATCCGGAGGACGTCACCGACGAAGTGCTGTCCCAGGTGTGGGCCAACCTGGCCGAGCTGCACGGTGCGCGCATCGCCCACCGCGACCTGCGCCTCGCCAACGTGTTCCTCGGTGGCGACGGCCGCGTGTGGATGATCGACTTCGGCTTCTCAGAGGTCGCGGCGAGCGACCTCCTGTTGACCACCGACGTCGCCGAGCTGATCGCGTCGTCGAGCCTGGTCGTCGGACCCGATCGCGCCGTCGCCCATGCCGCTCGCACGGTCGATCCCGAACGACTCGCCGCGGCGCGCGACCGGCTGCGGCCGTCGGCGCTCAGCGGCGCCACGCGCACCGCGCTGGCCGGCCGACCCGGCGCGATCGACGAGCTGCGGTCCCGCATGGACGCGACGTGAACTGGGCGTGGCTCGCGGCCTCGGCCGTGGGCCTGGTGGTGCTCGTCGCGTCCGTCGTGCCGGCGATGTCGCCGACGCTGCCCGGCTGGGAGGTCCGCGCGTTCCGGGTGCTCAACCGGCTGCCGGGTTGGACGATCGTCGTGTTCTGGCCCGTCATGCAGCTCGGCAACCTCGTGGTGGGGGCGGTCGCGGGTCTGCTCCTCGCGTGGCACGTCGGCCGCCTGGACGTCGCGGTGAGCGTCCTGCTCGTCACCGGTCTGAAGCTGGTGGCCGAGAAGCTCCTTCGGCGCGAGCTGCACGGACGTATCCCCGCTCGGGTCCGTCCAGGGACGAGCCAGCCCGACGCGATCCTGCGCGGCGGCGACATCCCCGAGTCGGGTCCCAGCTTCCCGTCGGGGCACGCGCTGCTCGCGGCGGGCCTGGCATGTGTGGTCGCGCCGGTCGCCGGCGCGATGCCCGACGCCCTGCCGTTCGTGCTGGCCCTGCTCGTCGCCGTCGGGCGCGTCTTCGTCGGTGCCCACAACCCGCTCGACGTGACCTCCGGCCTCGGTGCCGGTCTGGTGGTCGGTGGGTTCGTGGCGGCCGTGCTGGCCTGACGGGTCCGATCCGACGCCGCGAGAGGCGGACGCAGGCGAGACTGTCGGCCATGCACGTGGGCATCGCGCATCACTTCGGCTGGGCCGTCGCGGTCACGGCGTCGGACCATCACCAGGTCGTCGACCGTCGACGGATCGAGCTGGTCGAGCCGGGGACGGCCGTCGCCCCGATCCACAGCGACGGCGCGCGGCTCGACGACGTGGCGGTGGCGGCGCTGGTCGCCGAGGTCCGTGCGTCAGCCGAGCGGGCGACCTCGACTGCGTTCGATGAGCTCGCTGCTGAGGTCCCGGGCGAGATCGCGTCGCTGTCGCTGCGGTGGTGGCCGGACGACTTCCCGCGCGACCTCCCCACCCTCCGGCGCGCCCCCTACGAGGCGCGGGCCGACTCGGTGATGTACCGCGAGGTGCTCGCCGACCAGGCGCGTGCGCGGGGATGGTCGGTCCACCTGTTCGATGCCGGCGACGTCGAGTCCCTGGCCCTCGCGGCGCTCGGCGAGCGCTCCGACGACGTGCTGCGCGCCCCGCGTTCGGTCCTGGGACCCCCGTGGGGGAAGGACCAGCGCATCGCGTTCGCCGCCGCGATCCTTGCAGGCACGGCGTGAGCGGGCGCCAGGCCAAGGTCCCCGCATGGGGCGGCGCGGGCGGGCGCGCGCGACGCTCGGGGCGATGAACCCCGTCGAGACGCTGCGCTCGGTCGTCCGCTTCGAGCGTTTCGAGACCGACCCTGTCGAGCGCCGCCTGCGTCGGGCGGCGTCGGTCGAGGACCTGCGCCGGATCGCTCGCCGCCGGCTGCCTGGCGGCGTGTTCGACTACATCGACGGCGCGGCCGAGGACGAGCGCACCCTCGCTGCCAACCAGGCGGCGTTCGCCCGTACGACCTTTCGGCCACGCGTCCTGCGCGGGGTGGCCGCCGTCGACCCCGCGACGACCATCCTCGGCTCGCCGACCGCGCTGCCCCTGGTCCTGGCCCCGACCGGGTTCACCCGGATCGCCGACCCGCAGGGCGAGCTGGCGGTGGCCCGCGCCGCCGACCGCGCGGGCATCCCCTACACGCTGTCGACCTTGAGCACCCGCTCGATCGAGGAGGTCCGCGCCGTCAGCGGCGGACAGTTGTGGTTCCAGGTGTACGCGTGGCGGGACCGAGAGCTGGTGCGCGAGATGGTCGAGCGCGCTGCGACCGCGTCGTTCGAGGCGCTCGTGCTCACCGTCGACACCGCGGTGCTCGGCCGGCGCGAGCGCGACGTGCGCCGCGGCTTCTCGCTGCCGCCCGCGATCGGCCCCCGCACCCTCGTCGACGGCGCGCTGCACCCCGGTTGGACCCTCGACTTCCTGCGCAACGAACCCATCCGCTTCGCCAACGTGGTCGGCCGTGACGTGGGCGACGGGGCGTCGCCGGTCACCCTGGCCGACTACGTGAACGCCCAGTTCGACCCGGCGCTGTCGTGGTCGGACGTCGACTGGCTGCGCTCGATCTGGGACGGGCCCATCGTCGTCAAGGGGATCCAGACCGTCGAGGACGCGGTGCTGGCAGCCGACGCCGGTGTCGAGGCCATTGCGCTGTCGAACCACGGCGGGCGCCAGCTCGACGGTGCGCCGGCGGTCTTCGACCTGGTCGCACCGGTGGCCGACGCGGTGGGCGATCGCATCGAGATCATCTGCGACGGCGGTGTGCGGCGCGGCAGCGACATCGTGAAGGCGGTCGCGGCCGGCGCCGACGTCGCGATGGCCGGCCGGGCCTACCTGTACGCCCTGGGAGCGGCCGGGGAGCGTGGCGTCGACCGCCTCCTCGAGTGGTTCCGGGCTGACGTGGTGCGCACGATGAGCCTGTGCGGTGTGGGCCGCGTGTCCGACATCGGCCCCGACCTGATCGAGTAGCTATCCACGTCCGCGCGATGCTGCGTCCCAGGAGGACACACACGATGACGATCGACGACACCCCAGACGTCTCGGTGCTGCGCGAGCACGCCGACGACCGGATCCGTCCGCAGGACGACCTGTTCGGCCAGGTCAACGGTGGTTGGCTCGACACCGTCGAGATCCCGCCGGACCTGTCGAGCGTCGGCGGCTTCATCGATCTGGTGCTCGAATCCGAGGCCGAGGTCGGCGACATCTTGCGCGAGGCATCCGCGGCCGCCGCGTCGGGTGCCGCCGAGCCGGGCACCGACCGTCGCAAGATCGGCGACCTGTTCGCCAGCTTCCTCGACGAGGAACGCGCCGAGGCCCTCGGCGCCGAACCGCTTGCCGACGACCTCGCAGCGATCGCGGCGCTCGACAGCGTTGACGGCCTGGCGGCGCTGCTCGGCCGCCTCCAGCGCGCGGGCGGGACGGGGCTCGTCGGTGCGTACGTGAACACCGACGACCGTCGCTCCGATCGCTACGTCGTCAACGTGGTGCAGGGTGGGCTCGGCCTGCCCGACGAGGCCTACTACCGCGACGAGTCGCTCGCCCCGATACGAGAGGCCTACCGCGCGCACCTCGCGGCCACGTTCGAGCTGCTGGGTCGCACCGCCGACGAGGCCGCCGACGCCGCGGCGCGCACCTACGCCCTGGAGGAGCGGCTCGCCGCGTCGCACTGGGACAAGGTCCGCTGCCGCAACGTCTTGGAGACCTACAACCTGCTCACGCTCGACGAGGTGCGCTCGACCGCGCCCGGCTTCGACTGGACCGTGTGGCTGAGCGAGCTGGCCGGCGGCGCCGACCCCGCGACCGACGCCCCTGCCATCGACGAGCTGCTCGTCCGCCAACCGAGCTACCTGGAGTCGCTGTCGGGCACGCTCGCCGAGGTGCCGCTCGACGACTGGAAGGACTGGCTCACCTTCCACACCACCCGCCACGCGTCGCCGTACCTCTCCAGCGCGTTCGTCGAGCGCAACTTCGACTTCTACGGCCGCACGCTGTCGGGCTCCGAGGAGATGCGCGAGCGGTGGAAGCGCGGCGCCGACCTCTGCGGCCGGGCCCTCGGCGAAGCCGTCGGCGCCGAGTTCGTCGCCAGGGTGTTCCCGCCCGAGGCGAAGGTGCTGATGGAGGTGCTCGTCGACAACCTCGTCGAGGCCTACCGGGTCAGCATCGGGCGACTCGAGTGGATGACCGACACGACCCGGGCCCGCGCCCTCGACAAGCTGGCTCTGTTCCGTCCCAAGATCGGCTATCCCGACGAGTGGCGCGACTACTCGGCGTTGAGGATCGAGCGCGACGACCTGGTGGGCAACGTCCGCCGCTCCCAGGAGTTCGAGACCGACCGCCAGCTCGCGAAGCTCGGCGGCCCGGTGGACCGCGGCGAGTGGTTCATGACGCCCCAGACGGTGAACGCCTACTACAACCCCGGCACCAACGAGATCTGCTTCCCCGCCGCCATCTTGCGGCCGCCGTTCTTCGACCTCGGCGCTGACCCCGCGCTCAACTACGGCGGCATCGGCGCGGTGATCGGCCACGAGATCGGTCACGGGTTCGACGACCAGGGCTCGCAGTACGACGGCGAGGGGAACATGGTCGACTGGTGGACCGACGACGACCGGGCCAGGTTCAAGGACCTGGCCGACACGCTCATCGCGCAGTACGACGGCTTCGAGCCGCGTGCGCTGGCCGGCAAGACGGTGAACGGCGCGCTGACCGTCGGCGAGAACATCGGCGACCTCGGCGGGCTCACCATCGCGCTGCTCGCCTACGAGCTGAGCCTCGACGGCGAGGAACCGCCGGTGATCGACGGGATGTCGGGCCGCGAGCGCCTCTTCCGCAACTGGGCGCGGATCTGGCGCGTCAAGGTCCGGCGTGAGCGGGCCGAGCAGCTGCTCACCATCGACCCGCACTCGCCGGCCGAGTTCCGGGCGAACATCGTGCGCAACCTCGACGAGTTCCACGAGACGTTCGGCACCGAGCCGGGCGACGGCCTGTGGCTCGATCCATCCGAGCGCGTGCGGATCTGGTGACCCGCGAGACCGGGCGCGGACACGTCAGGTGAAGATGCTGACGCCTCCCGGCCCGACCAGCAGGCCGACCACGATCAGAGCGATGCCCTGCAGCACCTGGCTACGCACCAGGGAGACGATCCCTGCGACGACCAGCACCACTGCGATGATCCACAGCACGAATTCCACGGTGTAGCTCCTCAAGTTGGCTTCCGGCACCCCCTACCCCGGCCCGTCGACGCCCACCCCTGCCGGGTGCGTCAGTGCTCGGAGACGGGTTCGGGCTTCTTCTTGCCGAACGGCAGGAGCGTGACGATGCCGACGATGAACAGGCCGACGGCGAGGCCGACGACCGCTGACGTCGCCGTGTTGATGAGCCACCCGAGGACGCCGCTGAGCGAGCCGAGGTCGTGGACGGTGTCCTCGAGGTCGTGGACCACGTCGTAGGGGGTGTGCCAGCCGAGCTCGTCGGTGCCGGCGAGCAGGATGTGGCCGCCGACCCAGAGCATCGCTGCGGTGCCGACCACCGACAGGACCGTCAGCACCTTGGGCATGCCGAGCACGAGCAGCCGACCGAACCGCTGGGACGTGGGCGAGTCGCGCCGTGCCATCGCGAGGCCGATGTCGTCCATCTTCACGATCGCCGCGACGACGCCGTAGACGGCGACGGTGATCAGCAGGGCGACGATCACGAGGATGATCGCCCGCGACAGCAGCGGTTCGTCGAGGACCTCCTTCAGCGAGATCACCATGATCTCGGCCGACAGGATGAAGTCCGTGCGGATCGCGCTCGAGATGGTGGATCGCTCGGCGTCGGGCCCCTGGAGGGTCGCGGGGACCTCGTGCTCGTGGGTGTTGCGCTGGAGGGCGTGCACGATCTTGTGGGCGCCCTCGTAGCAGAGGAACGTGCCGCCGAACATGAGGATGACCTCGACGAGCGTCGGCGCGATCGCGCTGAGGAGCAGCGCGGCCGGAAGGATGAACAGGAGCTTGTTGCGCGCCGATCCGAGGGCGATCTGCTTGATGATCGGGAGCTCTCGCTCGGCGGCGAGCCCCTGGACGTAGGCGGGGGTGACGGCGGTGTCGTCGACGACCACCCCCGCGGCCTTCACGCTGGCGCGCCCGGCCGCTGCTCCGACGTCGTCGATGGAGGCAGCCGCGAGCTTGGCGAGGGCTGCGACATCGTCCAACAAGCCGACAAGGCCGCCTGCCATCGCTCTCCTCACGCTCGGTGGAACGGTCGCTCACGCTACCCGACGCCGGAACTGCGTCGGCCTGGTTAGGCTGGCCTAACGGTGTTGCACCCACGACGCCGGCCGGTCGACGACGAAGGATGAACGACGTGAGCACGCTGTTTGGAACGGTGGTTCGGACCGAGCCGCTCTCGCGCCGCATGGTGCGGATCGTCTTCGGCGGCGAGGGACTGGAGTCGTTTCAGCCCACCGAGTTCACCGACCAGTACGTCAACGCGCTCTTCGTCCCAGAGGGCGCGCCCTACTCGGTGCCGTTCGACGTCGAGGCGGCCCGCGCCGAGCCGCGGGAGCACCAGCCGAAGGGCCGCCGCGAGTCGATCCGCCGGTGGGATGCCGACGCTCGCGAGGTCACGATCGACCTGGTGACCCACGGCGACTCGGGCTTCGCCGGCCGGTTCGCGGCCTACGCCAAGCCGGGCGATCGACTCCAGATGGCCGGCCCCTCCGGTGGCTACGCGCCGAACCCCGATGCCGACTGGCACCTGCTCATCGGCGACGAGTCGGCCCTTCCAGCGGTCGGTGCCGCACTGGATGCCATGCCTCCGGGAGCGCCGGTCCTGGTCGTCGCGGTGGTCGACGGGCCCGAGGACGAGTTCGAGCTGACGACGGTGGGCAACCCTGAGATCGTGTGGGTGCACCGCCAGGGCCACGTGGACGAGGCCGACGCGCTGGTCAAGGTCGTGGCCGACCTCACGTTCCCCACCGGGGTGCCGCACGCGTTCGTCCACGGCGAGGCGGGCGAGGTCCGCGCCGTGCGCAAGCACCTGATCGCCGACCGCGGCGTCCCGCGCGACGGCCAGTCGATCTCGCCCTACTGGCGCCG
>CAZBTQ010000070.1:0-13355 GCA_964494405.1 uncultured Iamiaceae bacterium | reverse complement strand
CCGCCGCACCGTCGACGCCGCCTCCGCCTCTGCCACCACCCGCGCCCGGTCCGCCTCCGCCTCTGCCACCACCCGCGCCCGGTCCGCTGCCGCCCCCATCGACCGCCTCGTTCCTGCCGCCGCCACCCGCCTCCCCACTCCCGCCGCCACCCGCCTCCCCACTCCCGCCGCCACCCGCCTCCCCGCCGGCGCCGCCGCCCGGCCCGTTGCTCGAGCCGCCTGCTGCGCTTCCCCCACCATCGCCGGATGCCGCCGCGCCCACACCTCCCCGGCCACCTCGCCAGGCTCGCAGCGCCGGCGGCGAGCGATGGCGACCCCCGACCGCGGTCATCGTGCTGGTCGCGGCCGTCGCGATCGCGATCCCGCTCGGCGTGCTGATCGGTGCGTTCTGGGGCGACGAACCGTCAGGAAGCGTCTCGGTCACCACGATCGAAGCGGCGTCGCCCACCACCGAGGTGCCGGAGGACGCCCCGCTCACCGGAGAACAGCTGGCTGCGCTCTACGGCGGCGCGGTGTGGGAGGTCGAGTCGGATGGCTGCGACCAGCTCTGGACCGGTACCGCGTTCGCCATCGACCCGAACCATCTGGTGACGAATCGCCACGTGGTGGCGAACGACGTGACGCCCACCCTCATCAGCCGAAGCGGCGACGCGATCACCGGACGGGTCATCGGCTGGTCCGAGCGTCCCGATCTCGCGGTGATCGAGGTCTCCGAGCTGCTGCCGAAGTGGCTCGAGTGGGCGCCCACCGACGAGCTCGCCGAGGGGATGCCCCTCGTCGCGCTCGGCTACCCCGCCCCCGACGGCGACTTCACCGTCACCCCCGGTTCGGTGCTCTCGTTCCAGCTCCGGGGCGACCAGCGCGAGGCGATCCGCTCGGATGCCCTCATCGACCGCGGCAACAGCGGTGGGCCTGCGCTCGGCCACGACGGTCGGGTCATGGGAGTGGTCACCGAGATCGCCGTCAACGACGACGGTCTGCAGTTGTTCCCGCTCATCTACACCCACGATGCGCTCGGGTCGGCGATCGACCAGATCCTTGCTGCGCCCGAGGAGCCCCGGGTCGACTGCTCGGCCACCGGCCGGCCCGTCGCGGACCTGCCGGAGGGTTGGGACCCGAACCCGTCGACCTGGAGCAGCGGCGCGGTCACCTACGGAGACGATCCGGTGCTCGACGGGTTGTCGGACCGGTGCGTTTCCGGCGACATGGCGGCATGCGACGAGCTGTGGTGGATGTCGCCCCCGGGCAGCGAGTACGAGACGTTCGGCGACACGTGCGGCAACCGCACCAAGGGTGGGAACTGGTGCGACGACCCGACGTGAGTCCGACGCGGTGACCGTCCTCGTCGACGAGGCGATCTGGCCCTGGCGTGGGCGGCGGTGGGCGCACCTGGTGTCAGATCGCGAGCTCGACGAGTTGCACGACCTGGCCCACGGCATCGGGTTGCCGTACCTGTCGTTCCAGGGCGATCACTACGACGTCCACGAGGAGCTCCGTGGCCGTGCCATCGACCGGGGCGCGGTTCCGACGCCGGCGCGCCAGCTCGTCCGTTCGCTGCGGGACGCGGGCCTGCGCCACAAGGCGTCGCTCGCTCCGTGGGTCTGGGAGGGCGAGGGCGCATCGACGGGTCGGAGGATCGCCGAGGCACTCGACGGAGCGCGCCTCGCCGCCGAGGAGGACCGCGACAGGTGCGCCGCCGCACTCGTCGGGCTCGGTGCCGACGCACGGATCCGGGTGGCCCACCGAGGGGGGCTGCACGTGGTCGTGGCATCGGTGCACGTCGAGCGTGACATCCCGGTGGGGATCGAGCGGCTCTCGCCGACGGTCGCGATCCACCGCGCGGTGGGTGAGCGAGGCTCGTTCGTCGAGGTCTCGCACTCGGTCGAGGCCTGAACGGACCTGCCTACGGGCCGGTGCGGTCGGCGTCGATGCCGACGAGGAGCCGGTCGAGCATGTAGCTGAAGTGCTCATCGGCCGAGAGCTCGCGGAGATAGCCGGCGACGCGCTCGAAGTCGACGTTGTGGTGGGGCTCGGGCAGCACCGAGGCGATGTCGTCGGCCGTCAGCGCGTCGCTTCGAGAGGCGGCGTGCTCCGCCATGATCTCCTCCTGTTCGCAACGGGCGAGCACGAACGAGACGAGACCGGCGTAGGCCCGGGTGGCCTGGCGCTCGTCGAAGCCGCTCTCGACCATGAGGCTCACGGCGTCGTCGATGACACGCCACGACATCGAGGGCGGGCCCTCCTGGTGGAGCAGATAGGCGGCCACACCGGGGTGGCGGTGCAGCTCGTCGCGCCACTCGTGCGCGTACGTGCGGATCTGGTCCATCCACGGGCGACCGTCGTGCGCGAGCCGGAGGTCGACACCGACCTGTTCGACGACCAGGTCGAGCAGCACGGACTTGTTCGGCACGTGGTGGTAGAGCGCCATCGGCGTGACGCCGATGCGCTCGGCGAGGCGACGCATCGTGACCGCCGCGACGCCCTCGGTGCGGACCAGCGCCAGCGCGGCGTCGACGATCTCGTCGCGCGTCAGCCCCCCACGGCGGCTCTCGACGGCGTCCGGTGCGATCTCGGTCACTTCGACAGGGTACCCACGGTTGCCGCGGTGGCGTGAACCCGGGTGGGGCCGCAGCATTCGACTTGGCTACCGTGCCGGGACCGACACTCAGGGGGACCGATGCCAGCCGATCCGCACACCCAACAGATCCTCGACCTCATGAGCGGGGCCGCACCGGCCGAACCCGTCGAGCCGACCCCCGAGACGAGCCGAGAGGCCTACCGGGGACTGTCGGCGATGATGCCGCAGGGGCCCGACGTGGGTGTCGCCGACCGCACGATCCCGGGTCCGGCGGGCGACATCCCGGTGCGCATCTACACGCCGGACGGCGACGGTCCCTTCGGCGTCCTGGTCCACCTCCACGGTGGTGGGTGGACCATCGGCGACCTCGACACCCACGACCACCCGTGCCGCACGCTGTGCGCCGAGGCCGGCATCGTCGTGCTGTCGGTCGACTACCGGCTCGCGCCGGAGCACCCCTTCCCGGCGGCGGTCGACGACTCGTGGGCCGCGCTCGTGTGGGCCGCCGAGCACGCCGCCGAGATCGGTGGAGACCCGGCCCGGCTCGCGGTCGGCGGCGACAGCGCCGGCGGCAACCTCGCCGCGGTGCTCGCCCTCATGGCCCGCGACGCCGGCGGGCCGGCCCTGGGGCTGCAACTGCTGGTGTACCCGTCGGTCGACAACCGGGCCGACCACACCGAGCGCTATCCGTCGCTGCTCGAGAACGCCGAGGGGTACGTCCTGACGCTCGCCACGATGAAGTGGTTCGGCGCCAACTACCTGCCCGACGACGCCGACCGCACCGACTGGCGTGCGTCGCCGATCCTCGCGGCAGACCTCAGCGGGCTGGCGCCTGCCCACGTCGTGACCGTCGAGCTCGACCCGTTGCGAGACGAGGGCCACGCCTACGTCGAGGCGCTCCGAGCCGCGGGCAACGACGTCACCCACGCGCACTACGAGGGCACCGTCCACACGGTGTGGCAGCTCGCGCCCGTGATCCCCACCGGTGCGCGTGCCCTGTCCGAGGCGAGTGCCCGACTGCGGGACACGATCGGCGGCTCGTGACCGACCGGCCGCTCGACCCCGACATCACCTGGCACGACGGCGACGTCGATGCCGCGAGCCGTCGCGCCGCGACCGGCCTCGCCGGAGCGACGGTCTGGCTCACCGGGCTGTCGGGGTCGGGGAAGTCGACGGTCGCCGTTGCCGTCGAACGGCTGCTGGTCGCCCGCGGGCTGCCGACCTCGGTGCTCGACGGCGACAACCTGCGCCACGGGCTCAACGCCGGGCTGGGGTTCGACGCGGCGGGTCGGGCCGAGAACGTCCGGCGGGTGGGCGAGGTCGCGATCCTGCTGGCCCAGGCCGGGGTGATCGCGCTCGCGCCGTTGGTGAGCCCCTACCGGGTCGACCGCGATCGGGTGCGGGCGCGCCACGACGAGGTGGGGGTGCCGTTCCTCGAGGTGCACGTCGCCACGTCGCTCGACGAGTGCGAGCGACGCGACCCGAAGGGCCTGTACGCGAAGGCGCGGCGGGGCGAGCTGTCGGGGTTCACGGGCATCGACGACCCGTGGGAGCCGCCGCTCGCTCCCGACCTGCGGCTCGAGGGCGGTGACCCCGACGCCCAGGCGTCGGCGGTGGTCGCGCTGCTCGATACCCGGGTCCTCTCCCTGCCCTGACCCGCAGTGAGCGGCGGCGAGGGCCCCGGGCTCTCGCACTCGGGTACCGTCCGGCCTGTGACCGACCTGACCACACTGCGCGCCGAGGCCGAGGATCTGCTCCCCGAGCTGATCGAGCTCCGACGGACCATCCACCGCCGTCCCGAGATCGGGCTCGACCTGCCGATCACCCAGTCGGTGGTCATCGACGCCTTGGAGGGGCTCGGCCTCGACGTCTCGACGGGTGTCGGGTTGTCGTCGGTCGTCGCCGACCTCCACGGCGCGAAGCCGGGTCGCACCGTGGTGCTCCGCGGCGACATGGACGCCCTGGTGATGCCCGAGGACACGGGCCTCGACTTCGCGAGCGAGCTCCCCGGCGTCATGCACGCGTGCGGCCACGACAGCCACGTCGCCATGCTCGTCGGTGCTGCTCGCATGCTCGCGGCGCGACGCGACGAGCTGGTCGGCACCGTCCGGTTCATGTTCCAGCCGGGCGAGGAGGGCCAGGGCGGCGCGCCGCTGATGATCGAGGAGGGCGTCCTCGAAGGGGTCGACGCCGGCTTCGCCATCCACGTCACGCCCAACCTGCCGTCGGGGTGGGTCGCCACCCGGCCCGGCCCGCTGATGGCGTCGGCCGACGAGTTCGAGGTGAACGTCGTGGGACGCGGCGGCCATGCGTCCACGCCGCACCTCACCGGCGACCCGGTCCCGGTGGCCTGCGAGATCGTCACCGCCCTCCAGTCGGCGGTCACCCGCCGCGTCGATGCGTTCGCCCCCGCCGTCGTCACCGTCACCAAGCTGCGGGCCGGCACGGCCACCAACGTCATCCCGGAGACCGCACAGCTCGCCGGCACCATCCGCACCACCTCGGAACGCACCCGCGGCAGGGTCCACGACGACGTCGTCCGCGTGGCCGAAGGCATCGCGGCGGCGCACGGCATGCGCGCCGAGGTCGACCTCTCGAAGGGGTATCCCGTCACCGTCAACGACGACGACGTCGCCCAGCTCGTGCTCGACACCGCGGCGCAGGTCGTTGGCGAGGGAGCCTCGGTCGTCGAGTCGCCGGCGCCGACGATGGGGGCCGAGGACTGGAGCTACGTCCTGGCCCGGATCCCCGGTGCGATGGCGTTCCTCGGTGTGTGCCCGCCCGACATCGGCGACCCCCGTGAGGCACCGGCGTGCCACTCCAACGTGATGCGGCTCGACGAGTCCGCCATGGTCACCGGGACGGCGCTGCACGTCGCGATGGCGTTGGCCCTGCTCGCCGGTTCCTAGGTGCGCGTTCCCTCCGGGTTCGCCTCGCCCGTCGTCCGAATCCTCGCGGTGGTCCTCCTGATGGCCGCAGCCGGACTCGGCATCGTCCTCGTGTTCGCCGGGGACGGCGGTGAGGATGACGAATCGGCCGACGCGCCGCCGGCC
Organism: uncultured Iamiaceae bacterium; assembly: GCA_964494405.1. Taxonomy (GTDB): domain Bacteria; phylum Actinomycetota; class Acidimicrobiia; order Acidimicrobiales; family SKKL01; genus Actinomarinicola. Next base: position 7,724 of record CAZBTQ010000070.1, on the reverse strand, counting down.
TCGTTGCCAGAGCCGGTCGAGACTGACGACGGGTGGGTGGTGCGGTCGGTCGGGTGGGTACCTGGTGCTACGGCGCTCGCGGCCGTCGACGGAGCGGTGTACGTCACCGAGACCGGATCCGGCATCCGCTACGCGGTGGTCGACCCTTCGTCGTCCGAGCCGAGCCTGTCCGACCCCGAGCCGTTCGGCTCCATCGCCCGCGTCGATCGAGCGGTGCCAGCGCCGACGAGCGGAGATGCCTGGGTGGCCGAGGGGCGCGAGCTCGTCCGCCTCGATGCCGAGGGGGAGGTCCTGGACACGATCGCGCTCGAACACCCTGGGTCGGTCGTGGCCGTCACGGACGACGCCGTCTGGCTGACCGTGTCGGGCATCCCCGTCGCGCATGCCGACGGGGTGGCGTCGCCGAGCAGCGTCCTCCAGCGCGTCGACATCGAGACGAGCGAGGTGCTGGCTGTCCCGGTCGAGGACCCAGTCGACTTCAACGTCGCGATCGCCGACGGGCAGGTCTGGGTCACGGTGGGTGCGACGCTCATGCAGCTCGACCCGGTGACCGTGGAGCCGATCGACGAGGTCGAGCTCGACGCACCCGCGAGCGCGGTCGCAATCGGTGATGGCGAGGTGCTGGTCGTGGTCGGTGGCGACGCGCCGCAGGTCGTCCGAGTGGTCGATGGTGAGGTCGCCGGCACCGTCGACCTGCCGGTCGGTGCGGTCGGCGAGGCGGCGCTGGTCGATGGACCAGACGGCACAGAGCTGTGGGTCCTTCGACCTGACGGCGACGCGGTCGACCGGGTGGCGCTCGCTGACGGGTCCATCCAGTCCCTGGAGGTCGTCGAGCCCCGTCGCGTCGAGGTCACCGACGACGGCGTGTGGCTGTTGGGCGGCGCGGACGACGGACTCGTGCTCGTCGCCCGCCACGCGTCCTGACAGGTCAGCGTTCGCTGCCCTCGATGCTGCCGACGAGCGGGTCGCCGTCGAGGGACTGGACCGCGCACGTCACGGTCCGGTCGTCGGACTCGGTCCACGACTCCTCGGTGGGTGCGAGCCACAGCAGTCCGAGCTCTGATGCGGCGAGTGGGATGCCCACGTAGTCCATGAACGCGGGCTGGCACAGGTCCTCGGCGGCGTTGTCGCGTGCGGTGATCCCGGGGAACTCGGCGCCGTCGTCGGCGTCGATCTGGCCGATGAGGATGACCTCGGCGAGATGGGGCTCGTCGCAGTCGACCACTTGGGCGGTGGTGACGAGGGGACCGGAGTCGCCGTCGAGGGTCGTCGCGGTCCAGCAGTCGCCCACCTCGAGGTCGAACACCGACACCTCGTCGACCGGGATCACAGCGTCGGCCGTGGACCCCGTCGAGGACTCGGACGTCGTCGTCCCGTCGGGGGTTGAGGTCTCGATCGGCGTGGAGGAGGCGGCCGTGTCGTCGTCGCCTCCCGCGGTGAGGGCAAGCCAGGTGCCGAGGCCCCCGAACGCGAGGACGAGCACGCCGAGCCCGATCCACCCCCACGGGATGCGCCGAGATGCGTCCTGGTGGTGGCGGCTCTGGCGGCGACGCTCGCGCTCGCGGTCGCGCTCGAGGGTCTCGTCGCGACGCAGGGTGAACGGCTCCTGGACCTTCGGGTCGGGTCGGATCGAGTCGGGGACGCCGGGTGGACGCCGCGTGCCGGGCTTCGCCTCGGGCGGGTACCACTTGCCGTTCGAGGCTCGCCACCAACCGGGGCCCTGTGATGTGTCGCTCACCGGTTCACCTCGTGACGGCGTCGCGGGCCGGTCCGGCTCCGAGTGCCTCGCGGATCGCCGTCCACGGTTTGATCGGTGCGCCGGTCTGGAGCAGCGATCGTTCGTAGATGCTCGCCGCGAGTCGGATCATCAGCCACGTGCCGACCAGCATCGACGTGATCGACACCGCGATCTCCCACGGCGCGGCGGCGTCCTGGGCGATGCGGGCGGGCATGGCGAGCGGGGCGGTGAACGGGATGAAGGAGCAGACCATCGCCGCCACGCTGTCGGGGTTCGGTCCGACGACGAGCAGCGAGACGAGGTAGGCGCCGAGCACGAGCATGGCGAGCGGGCTCGCCGCGCTCTGGGCGTCCTCCTGGCGGGTGGCGAGCGATCCCGCGGCGGCGTACCCGACCGCGTAGAAGGCGAACCCCAGCACGAACCACACGACCATCGACGCGACGGCGGGGACCAACGCGGTCGGGACCTCGGTCACACCGATCGCGATCGCCGTGCCGAGGCCGACGACGGCGACGACCGTGAGCTGCAAGAGGCCGAGCAGGCCGATGCCGAGGACCTTGCCGGCGAGCAGTGCCCGCGGGGCGATCGCGGAGATGACGACCTCGACGACCCTGCTCGACTTCTCCTCGAGCACGCCGGTGAGGACCCAGGTGCCGTAGCTGTTGATCGCGATGAACAGGGCGATGACGCCGACGAACGCGGCTGCCTCACGAGTGCCACTGTCCTCGTTGCCGTCAGCCTCGTCGGTCGTCGCGAACTCGACCGGCGGGATGTCGAGGGCGGCGGCCGCCTCGGCTGGGTCGAGGCCGGTGTCGGTGAGTCCCTGCAGGAGGTGGGACTGGACCCACGCGGCGCTCAGCGCGCTCCGGAGACCCGCGTCGACCTCGTCGTCGGTCACAACCCGGCCATCGACGAGCACAGCATCGGCGTCACCCAGCACCACGTCGAGCGAGTCGGCGTCGGTCACGATGCCGGCGGGGAGGGCGACGATCTCCACGCTGGCGTCCTGGGATGCCGCCGCGGCGTCGAGGGCGGGGGCGAACGTGTCGGGTACCGAGCCGACGACGGCCACCGTCCACTCCTCGGGATCGTCGGACTGGAACAACGTCGGCACGATCACCAGGGCGAGGACGATGAGGAGTGTGATCACCGTCGACGCCTTGAAGCTGCGGGACCCGCCGCGCTCGCGGATCTCGCGTCCGGCGACGAGCCGGACCTGGTCGATGAACGAGGGTGTCGTCACCCCATCACCTCGACGCGTTCGACCGCGCCACCGACGGCCTCGACGAACAGCTCCGACAGGGACGGGGGCGTCCAGCTGAACGCCCGCACGTCGCCGGCCGACCTGGCCGAGGCCAGCAGCGCGTCGGGGTCGGCGTCGGAGCCGACGAGCGCGCTGACCGCGCCGTTGCGAAGCTCGATGGTGTCGGCGGCGGCGCCATCGGGCGACCAGGGGGCGGCACCGGGTCCGAAGCTGACCTCCACCCGCCGCCGGTCGCTCGCCGCGCGCAGCTGTTCGAGCGTGCCGGATCGGATCTCGCGGCCCTGGTGGACGATGACGACGTCGTCGCAGATGGCTTCGACGAGGTCGAGCTGGTGGCTGGAGAAGATGATCGTGCGTCCGGCTGCGGCCTCCTCCCGCAGGATCTCCTCCATCGAGGCGACACCGAGAGGATCGAGACCGGAGAAGGGCTCGTCGAGCACGAGCAGGTCGGGGCCGTGGACCAGGGCGGCGGCGAGCTGCACGCGTTGCTGGTTGCCGTGTGAGAGGGACTCGAGGACGTCGTCGGCTCGCTCGGCGAGGCCCAACCGCTCGAGCCACCGCTCGGCCGAGGCCCGCGCCTCGTCGGCGTCGACGCCACGTGTGCGGGCGAAGTAGGTGAGCTGGTCGGCGCACCTCATCTTCGGGTACAGGCCGCGCTGCTCTGGCATGTAGCCGAAGCGGTTGAGGGTGGCCGGGCCGATCTCGGAGCCCTCCCAGAGGATCGTGCCGGAGTCCGGCCGCACGATGCCGAAGATCGAGCGCATCGCGGTGGTCTTGCCCGCACCGTTCGGCCCGAGGAAGCCCAACAGGCGCCCGGGTCGGGCGGTGAACGACAGGCCGTCGAGCGCGACGAGGTCGCCGAAGCGCCGCCGCAGGTCGCGCAGTTCGAGCACGGCAGGACCTTACGCGGCGTGACCACCCGTCCCGATCGCGGGGACGAGTTCGCCGGGATCCGACGTGCAGGATCTTGGTTGTCATGACAACTTGTTGGTGATGCGACGATCCCTTCGGCACCACCCGCTCCGCTGTCCTCGCCTCGGAGCTGACAGACGTCATCGCCGTGGGTGAGCACCAACCGGCCTACCTCGCCCTCGCGGACGAGTTGGCGGCGCTGATCGCCACGCTCGATCCAGGCGACAAGGTCCCGTCAGAGCACCAGCTCGTCGCGGCCCACGATGTGAGCAGGCTGACCGCCCGTGCCGCACTCCAGGAGCTGGAGTCGCGCCTGCTCGTGCGCCGCGTCCGAGGCGCCGGCACGTTCGTGTCGCGACGCATCGAGCTGCGGCTGGATCCGGACCTGCCGCCGTCCGGCTCCGAGGCGGTGCGCCGCGCCGGTGGGGTACCGGGCAACACGGTCCTGTCGGTGCGGACGCGCAAGCCGCTCGTTGCGTTGCGCGATTCGCTCGATCTCGACGACGACGAGAAGATCGTCACCGTCAGCCGGATGGGAACGGTCGATGGCCTTCCCGCCTCCTTTGGCACGACGCACCTGCCGGCCGAGGTGGTGCCCGACCTCGCCGAGCACGTCGTCGACGGGTCGTCGATCTACCGGATCCTGTGCGACTCCTACGGGCTCGCACCGGCCCGACTGTGGGCGCGCGCCGAGTTGGTGGTGGTCCCGTCGGACGTGGCGCCGCACCTCGGATGCGACGGCCGCCCGCTCGTGTGGTGCCTCGAGACCTGCAACCACGACCCGGGCCTGGGACGGCCGATCGAGCTGACCAGAAGCTGGTTGCGGTCTGACGTCTACCGCGTCGTCGTCGAGTTGGGCAGAGCCGAGTGAGCGCCGCGACCGGTCACTTCACGAGCTGGTCGAGCAGCCAGCTCGGTCCGACGACCTCGGCGCCTGCTGCTCGCGCTCGCTCGGCCAACCCCCGGTCGGCGGTGACCACGACCGTCCCCGCACCGAGGGACTCGGCCAGCGCCGCGATCGTGTCGTCGCCCTCACCAGGCGCGTGCACGACGGCGACGCCGAGGGCTGTCCCCTCCTCGACGCCTGCCCGGGCTTGGCCCTCCACAACGACGGTCACGGGTGCGTCCAGCCGATCCGCGTCCACGGTCGCCCGCACCTGTTCCGTGAAGCGCCGCGCCGCGCCCGGTCGGTCGCGCCACCAGCCGTCCGGGCGGGAGCCGATGACGTTGGCCGCGTCGATGACCAGCACCCCGCCAGCCTCGCACCTGTGCGCCAGTCATGTCGGCGAGCGCCGGGGGCAGCCCGCGCCCCATCCGCGCCCTTGGGCGCGCGGTGCAACCTGCGTCTGAAGCGCCCGCGGCCCCGTGCCGTTCCGTGCCAGACGCGCCCATGGGCGCGCGGCAGCATCCACTGCCTGCAGGTCCGCCGACCGCTCGAGTGACCCGATGTGTGCTCCGCCTGATCCCTCGCCGCCCCGCCGTGGTCGAACTCCGTTCGACCATACCCAGGGTCAGTGACACTCACGGAGAGAGAGCGGTCATGAACGCGCCCAGCGTGAGCCGGACGCGCCCGTGGGCGCGCTCTCGAGTGAGCTCCGGTCCCGCGCTCTCGAGTGAGCCTGCCCGAGCGGCCGGCAGCGGTCCCGGGGACCCACTCTTGCGACATTGTGAGCAGGGCGAGGCGGGTGGCAACGGCGAGCGATCGTCGACCGAGGGCGCTGTCGTAGCGACCGCCCGAGCCGTGTCGCTCTGCCGCGCCCGTGGGCGCGCGCCTGAGCCGCGTCGCGCCCTCCCGCGGAAGCGGCGTGCTCGCCGGCTTCCGAGCCCATGCGCTGCAACTCCTCGTCCGCGGCTCGGCCTCCTGACCTGTGGCGACCGACGTGGCACCCCTGTGACGCATGACGGCGGGCGACACCCAGGTCGAAGGGGTCCCTGAGCTGATCGACGCTCGATGCGATGGGCTCGGCCGAGCGGACCTCATCTTCGTGTTCGGGACACGCGAGCACGAGCCGGCACGCCTAGCCGGTGACGCCTATCAGGCGGGCCTCGCTCCGATCGTCGTCGTCACCGGTGGCGCCGCTCGCCAGGTCGACGGCCTGAACGAGGCGCAGAGCCACAGGCAGCTGCTCCTCCACCGGGGCGTCCCTGATTCCGCCATCCTCGTGGAGGACCGCTCGACCCACACCGGAGAGAACGTCGACTTCGCTCTGGAGCTCCTGGGTGCACGAGGACTCTTCCCGACGACTGTCGTCGCGGTCGTGAAGCGCCACCATCGCCCGGCGCTGATCACCCTCGCGGCGGCCGCCCCTTCGATCGAGACCCTGTACGTCCTGGACTACGTCGCGCACCTCAAGCCCCGCCGGGTCGAGAAGGAGTTCGACTACGTGCAGCGTCTGTCGGATGGAGGAACCGATCTTCTCCGCCGGACACTGAACGGCTGGCGTCGCACCACAGCGGGCGGCTGAGTCACCCCGCAGAGACCCGCCTCGCGTTCGTGTCGGCTACCACCGTCGCTGCCGCCTGGTCGAACTTCGTTCGACCATACCCAGGGTCAGTGACAGTCACGGAGAGAGACGGCTCGACGGTCGTGCACGCGCCCAGCGTGTCGCGAACGCGCCCATGGGCGCGTTCGCGGCGCGGCGAGGTCGGGGGTCGGCGACGTGCGGCGCGTCGAGCCGCTGAGCGATGGCCGCGGCGACGGTCGACTTCCCCGAACCCGGCCCTCCCACCACCACGACTCGTCGCACCGGGCCACGCTACGGCGACCGCCGGCGTTGGCAGGCTGCTCGCGGGGTCGAGGCGTCTGTGACCAGTCCCGGTTCCACGACACTGCGACAACCTCGCCCGCGGGCGCGCGGGCAGGGCCGGTGTCAGCGCACGGGGACCACGTGGCGGACCATCGTGTGGCCGTGCTCGTCGGTCCACTGCTCGGTCTCGACGGCGCCGACCGAGGCGGCCACGCGCAGCGAGGCATCGTTCTCGGCGTCGACGACGAGGTGCGCCTCATGTGCGCCGGTGTGGTCACGGAGGAACGCCACCACCAACTTCACCGCACGGCTGACGTAGCCCTTGCCTCGGTGGTCGGGGTTCGACGAGTACGAGATGTTCGCCTCGCCGGCCGGAACGTGGCGGTTGGCGAGGTCGCAGTCGACGTAGGCGACGTAGTCGGCGCCCGGCCCGTCGACCGCGAACGCCCACGTCGGTCCCGTGCCGAACGACTCGTGCCGCTCGGCCAGACCCGGGAGCGCGTGAGCCCGCTGCTCATCGGGCGACATCGCCTCCCACGCCTCTCGCTGTCCGGGCAGCCAGAGCCAGTCGATCTGCTCGTCGTCCTTGGCGGCGAGGTCGGCATCGACATCGTCGGTGCGCAACCGGCGGATGGTGACGACGCCGTCGCTGTATGAGAGGGGTGGCACGGACAGCTTGAAGTAGGGGTTGCCGTCGAGGTCGTCGACCCTGGTGGCACCGACCCGCCCGGCCAACGCCTGGGACCGCTCGTTGGCAGGGTCGATGAGGAACGTGGCGACCCGGACGTCGGTGTCGACGGCCAGGTGGTGGACGAGCAGGTGGACCGCGCGCGTCGCGTGCCCCACGCCTCGGTGCTCGGCGAACACGTGGTAGCCGACGTTGACCTCGCCCGGCTCCAACCACGGCCGCTCGTCGTGGTCGACCCAGCCCACGACCTCGCCGTGCACGAGGATGCACCCCACCGGGTTGGGCTCGGGGTCGCCGTCGCCCATGAAGCGGTGGAACACCTCGTCGCGCCCGGCCACCAGGCGGGCCGCGTCGCCAGGTCGCGGAGCGCGGATC
>CAZBTQ010000069.1:2156-13467 GCA_964494405.1 uncultured Iamiaceae bacterium | reverse complement strand
CGCGCTCGGCGGTGTCGTCGAGGACCTGCTGGAGGACGTCATCCTCGTGCCAGTAACGGTCGCCCAGGTACTCGTCGACGCGCACGGCCAGGTCGCGGTCCATCGGCCGGCGTGGCCCACGCTCGCCTCGACGGCGGCCGGCCTCGTTCGGGTTCGGGGTGGGTTCGGTCGGATCGGTCATGTGATCCCCTTGTGAGCGCACTCGTCAGGGCTCGAACCTACACACGGTCCCGGGCACCCAGAAGAACCTCTCGTTCTTCGCGTTCACGGCCACGCCCAAGGCCCGCACGGTCGAGCTGTTCGGCACGCTCGATCCGTCGTCGGGCCAGAAGGTGCCGTTCCACGTGTACTCGATGCGCCAGGCCATCGAGGAGGGGTTCATCCTCGACGTGCTCCGCCAGTACACGACCTTCGACGTCTACTGGAAGGTCCGCCAGGCCACCCCGGGCGACCCCGAGGTCCCCACGGCAAAGGCCTCTGCCGAGATCGCCAAGGTCATCTCCCTGCACGAGCACAACGTGGCCCAGCGGGCCAAGATCGTCGTCGACCACTTCCGCACCCACGTCCGCCACCAGCTCGACGGCACCGCCAAGGCCATGGTCGTCACCGCGTCGCGGCTGCACGCGGTTCGCTGAACCCCGCTCAGACCCTCATCCTGGTCCCTCCGAATCGGGCTGACGGTCCAGCCAGGTCTGGAGGCTCGGTGTCGTCCAGGTCGGGATGCCGGTGCCGAGGAAATCGTTGTCGTTGGTCCACACGCCTGCCGACAGCGCCAGCGCGCTCGCCACCACGGGCCAGTCGCCGGGGTCTCGCAGCGAACGGCTACGGGCCTCGTCCTCGAACGCGCCGTAGATCGCCTCATCGAGGATGACGACGTTCGCCTCGATCGATGCGAGGCAGAGCGACACCAGTTCGTCGGTGACGGCTGTCGGGAGGTCGCGGCGTCGGCCGAACGTACCGATCCGCCTCGGTAGTTCGATCTGCGCCTCGGCCCACATCTGCTCCGGCAGGAACAGATCGAGCCGCTGGTCGCCGAGACGTTCGCGACCCCGAGCTCGGAGGAGCTCGCCGACGAGCACGCTGGTGTCGACGACCAGACGCATCAGCGCCGAGTGCGGCGGCGCGTCAGCTCGTCTGCGAGCTCGTCCTCGGACAGGTCGGTGCGGCTGCCCAGCTCGGTGAGCGCGTCGCCCAGGCGCCCCAGCACCTCACGTCCAGCGCGACGGTCCTTCGCCGCGATCGGCACGAAGAAGCCGATCGGCTCACCGTGGCGTTCGATGACGAGCGTCTCGCCTGAGCTCATCATCGACGTGGCCTGGTCCCTGAACTCCCTGACGCCCACCGACCGCATGGTGACCTCCTCGACGACCTGTGGTCACAACTGTAGCCACAGCCGTCGACCGAGACACCGGCCATCCAGGCAGGTAGAGATCCCGAGCGCCCTCGGCAGGACTCGAACCTGCGCACACGCCTCCGGAGGGCGATGCTCTATCCGCTGAGCTACGAGGGCTGGTGGGTCAGCCAGTATGCCACCAGCCCGTGGAGGTGGCGTCGCTGCGAGGACGCGGAGCGAACCGCTTCGGAGACGGAGGGGTCGCTCCCGTAGACTCCGGCGTCCCCCTCGTCATCCACCGGGAAGAGCTCTGCGTTGATCCGCGACGAACTGGCTGCCGCCCTCCGCTCCACGCTCAGCACGCTCGAGATCGATCCGATGCCCGAGCAGGTCCACCTCGAGCGACCGGCGCGCCGCGAGCACGGCGACTGGTCGTCGAACGTCGCCATGGCCACCGCCAAGGCGGCCGGGTGGAACCCCCGTGAGCTGGCTGGACGCATCGCCGAGTCGCTCAACGCCGACCTGCCAACTCACGTCGCGTCGGTGGAGATCGCCGGACCCGGCTTCGTGAACTTCCGCCTGCACGACTCGTGGCTCCACGAGGTGCTCGCCGACGTGGTCCAGTCAGGCACCGACGGCTACGCCCGTCACGACATCGGCAACGGCACCCGGGTCAACGTCGAGTTCGTCTCGGCCAACCCCACCGGTCCCCTCCACGCCGGCCACGGTCGCGGTGCGGCCTATGGCGACTCGGTCGCCCGGCTGCTCGAGCGGTGCGGCTACGACGTCCACCGCGAGACCTACATCAACGACCGCGGCACCCAGATGCAGAACTTCGCCCGGTCGCTGGCTGCTCGGCGAGACGGCACCGACCTACCGGAGGACGGCTACAAGGGCGAGTACATCGTCGAGTGGGCCGCCGACATGCCGGTCGACGCCGACCCCCTGGAGTGGGGCGAGGCCCGCGCCCTGGCCGAGCACCGCGAGACGCTGGCCCAGATGAACGTCCACTTCGACACCTGGTTCAGCGAGCGGAGCCTCCTCGACTCCGGGGCCATCGAGGCGACCCTGGCCGACCTGCGGGCCCGGGGTGTCGTCTACGACGACGACGGCGCGGTGTGGCTGCGCTCGACCGACTTCGGCGACGACAAGGATCGCCCGCTGGTGAAGTCCGACGGCGAGTACACCTACGTCCTGCCCGACATCGCCTACCACCGGGACAAGTTCTCCCGGTCCGATGTCCTCATCGACGTGTGGGGGGCCGACCACCACGGTTACGTGCCTCGCATGAGGGCAGCCGTCGAGTCCCTGGGCCACGAGCGGTCGAGCATCGAGTTCCTCATCACCCAGCTCGTCAACCTGCTCGACGGCGGCCAGCCGGTCCGGCTGTCCAAGCGCGCCGGCGACATCATCGAGCTGCGCGACGTCCTCGACGAGGTCGGCCCCGACGCGGCTCGGCTCACCTACCTGCTCCAGTCGATCGACACCAAGATGACCTTCGACTACGCCGTGGTGAAGTCGGCCGCAGCCGAGAACCCCGTGTACTACGTGCAGTACGCGCACGCCCGGCTCCACTCGATCGGCAAGAAGGCGGTCGCGATGGGGATCGAGCGGGCGGCGCTCGCCGACGTCGACCTCTCGTTGCTCGTCCACGAGCGCGAGCTCGAACTGCTCCGGGCCCTCGCCGAGCTGCCCGACGTGGTCGCGCTGGCGGCGAACGAACGGGCGCCGCACCGAGTCGCAAGCTGGGTGCGCGAGCTGGCCACGGCCTTCCACGGCTTCTACCACGACTGCTACGTCATCGCCGACAGCGTCCCCGCCGATCTCACCCAGGCGCGGCTGTGGCTGGTCGAGTCGTCACGGGTGGGCCTGGCGATCGGCCTCGACCTGCTCGGCGTATCGGCACCGGAGGAGATGTGACGCTCCCGACCGAGGAACGTGGCCCCGAGGTCACCGGACCCGGCGCGGTCACGCCAGGGCAGTCCGGCCGCGGCCCGGTGCCGTGGCACCTGCTGCCCGACACCTCGGCGGTCGAGGCCGACGGCTCGTTGTCGATCGGCGGGTGCCGGCTCGACGACCTTGCTGCCGAGTTCGACACGCCGCTGTTCGTCTACGACGAGGCGCACCTGCGGGCGCGCGCGGCCGAGGCGGTCGCGGCGTTCGGCGACGGCGTCGCCTACGCGTCGAAGGCGTTCCTGTGCACCGCGATGGCGCGCCTGGTCCACGAGGAGGGCATGTGCATCGACGTCGCCACCGGCGGCGAGATGCACGTCGCGCTCGCCGCGGGCGTCCCGGCCGGACGGCTCGTCCTGCACGGCAACAACAAGTCGGTCCCCGAGCTGGCGATGGCGCTCGACGCGGGCATCGGCCGGATCGTCGTCGACAGCTTCGACGAGATCGACCGCATCGAAGCCCTGGTCGCCGGCGGCCACGACGCGCCGAGCGTGCTCCTGCGGGTGACCCCCGGGATCGAGGCGCACACCCACGAGTACGTGCAGACCGGCCAGGACGACTCGAAGTTCGGGTTCGGGCTCTCCAGCGGTGCGGCGCGCGCCGCGCTCGATCGCGTGTCCGCGTCGGACGCGTTCGACCTGCGCGGCATTCACGTGCACATCGGCAGCCAGGTGTTCGTGGTCGAGTCGTTCCGCAAGGCGGTCGCCACGCTCGCGCCGACGGTGAACGAGCTGGCGTTGCCCGAGTTCTCCATCGGCGGCGGCCTCGGCGTCGCCTACGTCGAGGGGGAGGAGTCGGCCACCATCTCGCAGTGGGGCGCGGTGATGACCAACGCGTGCCGCGAGGCCGGCATCGACGCCCACGTCACCGCCGAACCCGGCCGGTCGATCGCCGCGGCCGCTGCGCTCACGCTCTACACGGTCGGCACCGTGAAGGACCTGCCCGGCATCCGCACCTACGTGTCGGTCGACGGCGGCATGAGCGACAACCCCCGGCCGGTGCTCTACGGCAGCGGCTACGAGACGTTCCTCCCGCGCGCGGTCACCGCCGACCGCCCTCGCCAGGTCCGCCTGGTCGGCAAGCACTGCGAGTCCGGCGACGTGCTGGTGCGAGAGGGCTTCGTGCCGGCCGACCTCGCCGTCGGTGACCTGCTCGCCACCCCGGTCACCGGCGCCTACGGCCACTCGATGGGTTCGAACTACAACAAGGTCCTGCGCCCGCCGGTCGTGTTCGTCCGCGACGGCGACGCCCGCCTCGTCGTGCGCCGCGAGACCTTCGACGACCTGCTCCGACTCGACCTGTGACGCCCGCCCGCCGCTGCTCGAACCCCTGCGGAGCGAGGCCGCGGCGGACTGTACGGTTGCCCGGATGACCGCCAAACCCGTGCGCATCGGCCTGCTCGGCTGCGGGAACGTGGGCGCCGCGCTCGTCACCCTCGTCGAGACCCGCCACGCCGCCATCGCCAGCCGCCACGGCGTCGACCTCCAGATCACCCGGGTCGCGGTGCACAACCTGTCGCGGAAGCGGCCCGTCGAGTTCGCCGACGGCGTCCTCACCCACGACGCACACGCGGTGGCCGTCGACCCCGACATCGACCTCGTCGTCGAGGTCATCGGCGGGATCGAACCGGCCCGCGGCCTCATCCTCGATGCGCTGCGGCTGGGCAAGCCGGTCGTCACGGCCAACAAGGAGCTGCTCGCGAACCTCGGCTCGGAGCTGTACGCCGCGGCGAGCGATGCCGGCGTCCCCCTCCTGTTCGAGGCCGCGGTCGGCGGCGGCATCCCGCTCATCCGCCCGGTGCGCGAGTCCCTCGCCGGCGAGGACGTCACGCGCATCGTCGGCATCGTCAACGGCACCACCAACTACGTGCTCTCGCGCATGGCCGAGGAGCACATCAGCTTCGGCGAGGCGTTGGCCGAAGCACAGGAGCTGGGCTACGCCGAGCGGGATCCCACGGCCGACATCGAGGGGTTCGACGCGGGGGCCAAGGCCGCGATCCTCGCCTCGATCGCGTTCGGCGTCGACGTCGTCGCGGGCGACGTCTACCGCGAGGGCATCTCCAGCCTCACGCCCGCCGACCTCGCCTTCGCCGAGCGGCTCGGGTACACCGTGAAGCTGCTGGCGATCGCCGAGAAGTTCGAGGTCGACGGCGGCGTCGAGGTCGCGGTGCGGGTCCACCCCGCGATGGTCCCTACCGACCACCCGCTGGCGTCGGTCCGCGACTCCTACAACGCGGTGTTCGTCGAGGGGGCCGCCGCCGGCAACCTCATGTTCTTCGGTCGGGGAGCAGGCGGCGACCCCACCGCCTCGGCCGTCCTCGGCGACATCATCGACGCCGCCCGCGGCCTCGGCAACGGCCGGCGCCCGCGTGCCGCCGCCCTCGCACAGACGGTCGTGCGGCCGATCGACGACCTCGCGTCGCAGTTCTACATCAACCTCGACCTCGCCGATCGGCCCGGCGCGCTCGCCACCGTCGCCGGCGTCTTCGGCGACCACGGCGTGTCGATCCGCTCGATGGAGCAGGAGGGTCTCGGCGCCGAGGCGAGGGTGGTGCTGATCACCCACATGGCACGCGAGTCCGACCTGCAGACCACGCTCGCCACGGTCCGCGGCCTCGACGTCGTCGACCGCGTCGGCAGCGTGCTGCGGGTCATCGGCACGGACGAGGACTGACCCCGTGGCGCTGCGCTACGTGAGCAGCCGCGGCGCGGCCCCGACGCTCGAGTTCGCCGACGTGCTGCTCGCGGGCCTGGCCACCGACGGCGGCCTGTACGTGCCCGAGACGTGGCCGGCCCTCGACGTCGCCGACGACGCCGAGCGGTACACCGACATCGCCGTCGACGTCATGTTCCCGTTCGTCGATGGCTCGCTCACCCGCGACGAGCTGGCCGCGATGGTCGTCGACGCCTATGCCACGTTCGACACGCCCGAGGTCACGCCGCTGGTCGACCTCGGCGACGGCCTGCACCTGCTCGAGCTGTTCCACGGCCCGACGCTGGCCTTCAAGGACGTGGCCCTCCAGCTCGTCGGGCGCCTCTTCGACCACGAGCTCGCCCGGCGTGGCGAGCGGGTCACCATCGTCGGTGCCACCTCGGGGGACACCGGCTCGGCGGCCATCGAGGCGCTGCGCGACCGCGACGCCATCGACGTCGTCATCCTGCACCCGAAGGGCCGGGTGTCAGAGGTGCAGCGCCGCCTGATGACCTGCGTCGACTCGCCCAACATCCACAACGTCGCGATCGACGGCACGTTCGACGACTGCCAGGACCTCGTCAAGGCGATGTTCGCCGACGCCCCGTTCCGCGAACGCCAGCAGCTCTCGGCGGTCAACTCGATCAACTTCGCCCGCGTCATGGCCCAGACCGTGTACTACGTGGTCGCCCACCGCCGACTCGGTGGCGGTCCCATCTCGTTCGCGGTGCCCACCGGCAACTTCGGCAACGTCTACGCGGGCTTCGGCGCGATGCGGATGGGGGTGCCCACGCGGCGGCTCGTCATCGGGTCGAACAGCAACGACATCCTCACGCGCTTCCTCGAGACGGGGACGATGACGATCCAGGACGTGCACGCCACGCTCAGCCCGGCGATGGACATCCAGGTGTCGTCGAACCTCGAGCGGCTGCTGTTCGAGCTGATCGGTCACGACGGCGTGCGGATCGCCGAGCTCATGGCGCAGTTCCGAGGTGAGGGCACCGTCACGTTCCCGACCGAGCTGCTCGGTGCCGTGGCCGAGTCGTTCAGCGGCAGCCGCTGGACCGACGAGCAGACCATCGCCGAGATGCGCGCCACCCACGACAGCACCGGCCTCGTCATCGATCCCCACACCGCGGTGGGCCTGGCGGCGGCACGTTCGGCGCCGCGCGACCCCGGAGTGCCGCTCGTGGTGCTCGGCACCGCGCACCCCGCCAAGTTCCCCGACGCGGTCGAGGAGGCCATCGGCGTGCGACCAGCGCTGCCCGCGCACCTCGCCGACTTGTTCGACCGCCCCGAGCGCGTCGACGAGCTGCCGAACGACCTCGCCGCGGTCCAGGCCTACGTCGCAGCCGCCACCGGCCGCTGACCTCTCCGCCGGCCGAGCCCGCGGGGTGGGTACGTCAGGCGCGGGTGCCCGCGAAGGTGGCGTTGCCGAACGAGCCGAGGGCCACGTCGCCCGAGATCGAGTCGCCGTCGACCGTGGCCGTGAACTCCAGCGTGATCGGCATCGGCTGGGTGAGCGCCGCCTTCCACGTGAGCGCGTCGCCGTCGATCGTGCCGTCGGTGATGTCCATGCTGCCCTGGGGGCTGTTCATGGATCCGGTCAGCGTGTCGCCGTCGGTCGCCAGCACGAGGGTTGCGTCCTGTGCCCCCATCGGCGAGTTCATCGTGACGTTCCAGGTCCCGTCTGCGCTCATGGTCCCCTCCTCAGGTTGTGGAGCGGCACAGTAACGGATGTGTCCGCCGGGAACCTGGCCGCGTCTGGCGGTGCCGGGCTCGGGGCCGGTAGCCTGAAGGGTCGTCGTCACCGGGGATTCGTCCGGACAGCGCAGGCTGGCGGTGCACGACGGCGGCATCCCTGCCCGGCACCTCGTTCGCGAGGGCCGTGGGGCCGATCCACCCGTTCCCGCGGGTGAGGCCCGACGGGGGGACGAGGTGCCTCAGACCGACCCGCGTCGCGCCCGACCTCCGGTCGGAGGGCGAGGGTCTTCGACAACGACGACGAAAGAGATGCACGTGAGCGACCAGCCACAGGCACTGGAGCGTTCGGCTCTCGAGAGCAAGGACCGCGGCGAGCTGATGACCATCGCCACCGCGATGGGCGGAAAGCCCGGCTCGCGCGCCAAGAAGGCCGACATCATCGATCTGATCTTCGAGCTGGCCGGCATCACGCCCGCCGCCGAGCAGGACGATGCCGCCGAGGACGCGGCGCCGGTCGAGGTGGCCGAGGTGGCCGCCCCCGACGCCGACGACACGTCCGACGATGCCGGCGACGGAGCCGACGCCGCCGACGAGGCCAGCGAGGCCCCGGGCGCCGCGGAGCAGGGCAGCGGCCGCCAGCAGGCCAGGAGCGGCCAGGGCCGAGGCAACCGCAACCAGGGCGACCAGCAGCGCGGTGGGCGCGCGAGGGGCGGGCAGGCGCAGGCGCAGCCCGACGACGACGATCCGAACCGGGTGCAGGACCAGGGCCGCGGCCAGGATCCGAACAAGGGCCAGGATCAGAACAGGGGCCAGGACCCGAACCGGGCGCAGGACCAGAACAAGGGCCAGGACCCGAACAGGGGCCAGGACCCGAACAGGGGCCAGGACCCGAACCGGGCTCAGGACGCCGACGGCGATGCCGAGCCGGGCAACCGGCGTCGGCGCCGTCGCGGCCGAGACCGCGGCAACGCCCCCGACGAGCAGGTGCCGCAGGAGCCGGTCGAGGTCGCCGGCCTGCTCGACCTGCGTGACGAGGGATACGGCTTCCTGCGGGTCAACGGCTACCTGCCGTCGAAGGACGACGTCTACGTCTCGGTCAAGCAGACCCGCCAGTTCTCCCTGCGCAAGGGCGACCAGCTCACCGGTGCGAGCCGTGCCGCGTCGCGCAACGAGAAGAACCCGGCGCTCCTGCGGATCGACACCGTCAACGGCCTCGACCCCGACGCCGCCCGCCAGCGCCCCAAGTTCGACACGCTCACGCCGCTGTTCCCCGACGAGCCCCTGCGGCTCGAGTCCGCCGACGAGCCGTACAACATGACGCGGCGCATCGTCGACATGGTCGCCCCGATCGGCAAGGGCCAGCGCGGCATGATCGTGTCGCCGCCCAAGGCCGGCAAGACGACGGTCATGAAGGAGATCGCGCGCTCGATCGAGGCGAACCACCCCGACGTCCACCTCATCGTGCTGCTCGTCGACGAGCGCCCCGAAGAGGTCACCGACATGGCGCGTTCGGTCGTCAAGAGCGAGGTCGCGGCGTCCACGTTCGACCGCCCGCCCGAGGAGCACGTCCAGGTCGCCGAGCTCACGATCGAGCGTGCCAAGCGACTCGTCGAGTCCGGCAAGGACGTCGTGATCATCCTCGACGGCATCACCCGCCTCGCCCGTGCCTACAACCAGGTCGTGCCGCAGTCGGGACGGATCATGTCGGGCGGTGTCGATGCGGCGGCGCTCTACCCGCCGAAGAAGATCTTCGGTGCGGCCCGCAACCTCGAGGAGGGCGGCTCGCTCACCATCCTCGCCACCGCGCTGGTCGAGACCGGCTCGCGGATGGACGAGGTCATCTTCGAGGAGTTCAAGGGCACCGGGAACATGGAGCTGAAGCTCGACCGTCGCCTCGCTGAACGTCGGATCTACCCCGCCATCGACGTCGACGCCTCCAGCACCCGCCACGAGGAGCTGCTCTTCGAGAAGAAGCAGCTCGACCAGGTGTGGAAGCTGCGGCGCGTGCTGTCGGGCATGGCATCCGAGAGCGGCAACCCCGGCGCCGGCCTCGAACTGCTGGTCGACCGCATGAAGTCGTTCCGCGACAACGCCACCTTCCTCGCCGAGGTGTCGAAGGGTGGAAGCGGCGCCTGAACCCGCCACGCTGGTACCGCTCGTCACCCGTCACCGCCGGGAATAGCCCCCGGTTGTACGAGGTGACAGACTCGTTCGCCCCACGCACCACCACGGAGACACCATGAAGGCCGACATCCACCCCGAGTACCGCGAGGTCGAGGTCCACTGCTCGTGCGGTGCCACCTTCACGACCCGCTCGACGGCCACCGAGCTCAAGTCCGAGCTGTGCAGCGAGTGCCATCCCTTCTACACCGGCAAGCAGAAGCTGGTGGACTCGGGTGGCCGCATCGACCGGTTCGAGCGCCGCTACGGCCGCCGGAAGAACTCGCCCGCCCCAGCCGAGAGCTGAGCCCGGGCTCTGAGCGAGCTCCCACCCGAACGGCGCGCGGCGCTGGCCGCGTCGCGGCTGGCGTCGCTCGTGCGCGCCTTCTACGACGTCGACGTGCCCGCCGCGGAGTGGGTTGAGTACGGCGAAGGCGGCACCGCTGCCGCCTCGGACGGCGTGGCGTTCGTGTCGCCGCCGGCCGACCAGCCGATCGCGATCGGCGCAGCGATGGCGTGGGCCCTGCGCCACGACGCCGACCGACTCCACCTGTTCGTCGACGTCGGTGGCGCCGCCGAGCGCGACGCCGGGGCCGCGGCGCGGCGTGGCTCGCTCTTTCGACATCCGGTGGCGGTGTTCCTGCTCGACGGCCGTGAGGTCGCGTTCGCCGAGGCTGCGCCGCCCGAGCCCGTGCTGGTTCCCGCCCCGACCACCGAGGAGCAGCGGTTGCTGCTCGAACAGGCCGCGCTCGACGTCATCGTCGAGGACGGCGAGGTGCTCGGCGAGGTCCTGGGGCTCGAGGTGGCCCACGTCGTCGTCGATGCCGACGGCACCTCGCGCCTCGAGGTCGGCGTCGGCCGCTTCGACCGCGAGGCGTTCGCGCTGATGAACGGCGACCTGTCGCCTCCCAAGGCGTTGGCCCGCGCCATCGAGCACGTCGCCGCGGTCCGACGCCCCGGCGCGGAGCCGCATCCGATCAACCGGGTCGCACGCGGGCGATGGCTGCGCCACGTGCTCATCGCCGACCCCGGGCTGGTCGATGCGGTGACGCTGCGCCCCGCCGACCCGTCTCGGCCACGCGTCGGCCTGCGCGACCGATCGACCGCGATCGCGGTGGGCGAACGCGCCGATGGCTCGCGGGTCGTGGTGGCGGCATCGGTCGGCGTCGACCTCGAAGCGGTGCCGGATGCGGCCGACGCCCGCCTCCGCCACGCGCCGGACGCCGATCTCGTGCTCGTGGTCCCTCCGGGTGACGACCAGCCCATCACCTGCGACCTGGCCGCCCACCTGGCCCGGCCGGCCTCGGTGGTCACCATCCCCGCCCCCTGGCCCACCTGAGGCCCGACGTCATACCGCTCCCGCCTCCCAGGTTGGGCGCGGTTCGCGTGGTGGGCGGGGTGTGGCGCGCCCGACGGGGGCTGAGGCGTGGCGGAGGCGGTGGGTTGGGCGCGGGTGATCCCGGTTCCCGG
>CAZBTQ010000069.1:0-2056 GCA_964494405.1 uncultured Iamiaceae bacterium | reverse complement strand
GGTTGGGCGCGGGTGATCCCGGTTCCCGGGCAGAGCCGCGCCCGACCGGGGTCAGGGAGGGGGCCTGGGGCAGGGCGGGTCGCCGGTAGCCTCGATCCGTGCTCGAACGACTCGCTGACCTGGAACACGAGTTCGTCGACGCCGAGTCGCGCCTGGCCGACCCGCAGGTCATCGCCGACCAGTCGGCGTACTCCGAGGTCGCCAAGCGGTACCGCGAGCTGGAGGCGATCGTCACCCGCTACCGCGAGCTGCGGGCCCGCACCGACGACCTCGAGGTCGCGAAGGAGATGCTCAGCGAGTCGAGCGGCGACGACCGCGAGGCGATGCGCGCCGAGGTCGAGGGCGCCGAGGCCGACATCGAGCGGCTGAACGAGGAGCTCCGGCTCCTGATGGTCCCGAAGGACCCGAACGACGGCAAGAACGTCATCGTCGAGATCCGCGGTGCCGAGGGCGGCGAGGAGGCCAACCTGTTCGCCCGCGACCTGTTCGAGATGTACCGGTCCTACGCAGGCCGGATGGGCTGGCGCCTCGAGGTGTTGGGCACCGATCCGTCCGACATGGGCGGGTTCAACGAGGTGACGTTCCTGCTCAAGGGCGACGACGTCTGGAGCCACATCAAGTTCGAGGGCGGTCCGCACCGGGTGCAGCGGGTGCCGGTGACCGAGTCCCAGGGCCGGATCCACACCTCGTCGTCGACGGTGACCGTGCTGCCCGAGGCCGAGGAGGTCGAGGTCGACATCGACCCGAACGACCTGCAGATCGACGTGTACCGCTCGTCGGGCCCTGGCGGCCAGTCGGTCAACACCACCGACTCGGCGGTGCGCATCACCCACAAGCCCACCGGCGTGGTCGTGGCGATGCAGGACGAGAAGAGCCAGATCCAGAACCGGGCCAAGGCGATGCAGGTGCTGCGGTCGAGGATCCTCAAGCTCGAACAGGACCGCCAGGCCGCCGAGCTCTCCGACCAGCGACGGGGCCAGGTCGGCGGCGGTGGGCGCTCCGAGAAGATCCGCACCTACAACTTCAAGGAGAACCGGGTCACCGACCACCGGATCAACCTGACGGTGCACAAGCTCGACAAGGTGCTGGCGGGCGAGCTCGACGACGTCGTCGACGCGCTGATCGTCGACGAGCGCACCCGAGGCTTCGACGAGGAGTGAGCGCCCGTGACGACGCGGCCGGTCGCGACGACGGGACCGTCCCGTGGCGGACGTTCCTCGCCGAGGCCGAGCGGCGCCTCGCCGCAGCGGGCCTGCCGTCGCCCGACGTCGATGCCCGTCGCATCGTCGAGCGGGTCACCGGTGCTTCGGGTGCCGAGCTGATCCTCGCCCTCGACGACCCTGCGACCGAGCGCGGCGTCGGCTTCTTCGACGCGATGCTCGCCCGGCGCGAGGCCGGGGAGCCGCTCCAGTACGTGTTGGGTGCGTGGGGCTTCCGCAGGCTGGACCTGTTCGTCGACCGTCGCGTGCTGATCCCGCGTCCCGAGACCGAAGAGGTGGTGGAGCACGCGCTGGCCGAGCTCGATCGTGTCGCGCCGACGGCTGCCGCCCGCGTCGTGGACCTCGGCACCGGTTCGGGTGCGATCGCCCTGTCGATCGCCGTCGAGCGTGAGTCGGCCGAGGTGTGGGCCGTCGAGCGGTCGACCGACGCCGCGGCGGTGGCTCGGGCGAACCTGGCCGGCATCGGTCGGGCGGCGACCCGGGTGCGGATCGTCGAAGGCTCGTGGTTCGACGCGCTGCCGGACGAGCTGCGCGGCACCGTGTCGATGGTCGTGTCGAACCCGCCGTACGTCGCCCCCGACGACGATCTGCCGCCCGAGGTCGCCGACTGGGAGCCTCGCGACGCGCTCGTTCCCGGGCCGACGGGGTTCGAGGCGATCGACGAGATCGTGGCGACGGCGCCTGGCTGGTTGGCCCCGACGGGCTGCCTGGTGGTCGAGCTCGCACCCGACCAGGGGGACGACGCGGTGGCGGCGGCGTGGCGCGCCGGCTTCGCGCACGCGGAGACCCGCCCCGACCTGGTCGGACGCACCCGGATGCTCGTGGCCCGCCTGGAC
>CAZBTQ010000068.1:0-13493 GCA_964494405.1 uncultured Iamiaceae bacterium | reverse complement strand
GCGGCCGCTCGTCACCGTGTTGGTGCCCGCCTACAACGAGACCCTGAAGATCACGGCCTCGCTCGAGGTCATCTACGCCTACATGCAGGACCTCGACGACAGGTACCGGTTCGAGCTGCTCGTCGTCGACGACGGCTCCACCGACGACACCGCGGCGCAGGTCGAGGAATTCGCGCGCAGGCGCGACGAGGTGCGGCTGCTGCGCCAGCCGTCGAACATGCGGCTCGGCCAGGCCCTGCGCGACGGCTTCGCCGCGTCGCACGGCGACATCGTGGTGGTGTTCGACTCCGACCTGTCCTACTCGGTCGACCACATCGGGCGGATGATCGACACGATGGTCGCCGAGAAGGCCACGATCGTCATCGCATCGCCGTACATGGACGGTGGCCAGGTCAGTGCCATCCCGTGGCAGCGCGAGTTGATGAGCAAGCAGGCCAACCGCATGCTGGCGATGACGAGCCAATACCCGATCAAGACGATCACGGCCATGGTCCGCGCCTACAGCGGCCCGTTCATCCGGAGCCTCAGCCTGAAGGCGATGGGTCCAGAGATCAACACCGAGATCATGTACAAGGCACAGATCATGCGGGCGCGTGTCACCGAGATCCCCGCCCACCTCGACTGGAGCGATCAGGCCGAGCGCATCGCCAAGCGCAAGGTCTCCCTCAAGGTCAGCACCACGTCGAAGCTACTCGTGTTCGCGACGTTCCTGTACCGGCCGATCGCGTTCTTCCTCATCCCCGGACTGGTCCTGTTGGCGATCTCGATGTGGTCATCGATCTCGCTGTTCTTCACCGTGCTGCACAACACCGACTCGGTCGGGAACTGGGACCAGAAGCTGACCCACGGCTTCGAGCACGCCTGGCAAGTGCGGCCCCAGACCTTCATCATCGCCGGGTTCACGCTGGTGATCGCCGTGCAGTTCATCAGCCTCGGCCTGCTGGCGACCCAGGCCAAGCGCTACTTCGAGGAGCTGTTCTACGCGTCGAACCGCCGGCGGTCCCGCCGTCGCTCCGACGACGGCTGACGGGCGCGCCACTCTCGCCACACGAGTCGCAGGAACGCGGGATCGTCGAGGAAGTAGCGCCGGAAGAGCCGCCGGGGCTCCTGGGCGAACCGGAACGCCCACTCGAGGCCCCATCGCTGCATCCACACAGGGGAGCGACGCACCAATCCGTAGTGCATGTCGAAGCTGGCTCCGACGGCGAGCATCACGGGGCACTCCTCGGGGTCGAGGCGTGCGGTGAGCCCGTCGATCACGTTGCACTGCTTCGGGAAGCCGAGCGTGACGAAGAGGTGGTCGGGGCGGGTGGACCGAACCATGGCGGCGCACTGCTCGACGAATGCACCGAACGCGACGGGGTCGGACAGGTCCAGCATGGGGGCGACGAGGGCGTGGGTGTCGCCCGGCTCATCGCACACCCTGCGCGCGATGTCGTCGGAACTGGCCACGACCGCGACGGTGCGTCCCTCTGCGACCAGCCGTGGGAACAGCGCCGCGACCAGATCGCTGCCGGCGAGACGGGAGCGAAGCGGGGCACCGAGGAGCCGGCTGGCCCACACGATCGGCTGGCCGTCGGGGAGCACCCAGGTCGCGCGGTGCGCGGTGCGGGCAGCGGCGGCGTCCTCCTCGCGAGCCATGCGTACGAGGTGATCGACGTTCGGCGTGACCACGATGGTCGGGACGGGACTGCCCGCGCCGGTGCGCGCCAGCGCGTCGGTCACGACGGCCATCCCCGTGGCGTCGACGAAGTCCAGCCTGAAGAGCCGTCGCCGATCGAGTGGCTCGCTCATCGAAGTGAGACAGGCGACGTGGTCGACCTCGGGCGCTCTGTCGTGCACCGCACCTCATCGCTCCCCGAACGTGGCTGCATCGAGTCAGCGAGCGTAGTGCGGCTCGTCGCGCTCTCGGCGTGACGGTGGGGTCCGCCAGCCTCACTATCGTCTCCACTCGGCCGACGGAGCACTTGGTCCAGCGCTCGTCTCGACCCTTCGGCGTCGAGTGCCACCCGCGGGCCGAAGGGTCGCGAGTTGTACGTCGAAGGGACGTTGGCGCAGTGAGCACACCCGCAAGCACGCGAGTCGCCTTCGTGGGCGACGAGTCTCTGGTCGCCCAGTGCGCGGTCGTCGCCCAGCAGCATGACGAGGTCGAGGTGGTCGCCGTGGCGACGACCGACGACGAGGTGCGACGCGAGGTCACCAACGCGCAGATCGCAACCGTCGCTGTCGACGAGCTCGGCGCCGTGATGGCCGCTGGTGACATCGACATCTTGTTCAGCATCGCCAACGAGCGGGTCCTGTCCGACGAGGTGCTGGCGGCGGTGCGACACGCCGTCAACTTCCACGATGGCCCGCTGCCGGAACTGGCCGGCCTCGGCGTCACGACGTGGGCGATCTACGAGGATCGACCCACACACGGCGTGACGTGGCACCGCATGACCGCTGAGGTCGATGCGGGGGAGGTGCTCGTCGCAGAGCGGTTCCCGATCGCACCCGCCGACACCGCGTTGTCGTTGAACGCACGCTGCTTCGAGGCAGGGCTCGCCACGTTCCCGGCGGTGCTCCACCTGTTGCTCGCTGACCCCGCTCCCGGCGTGGGCGAGCCACCAGAGCGCACCATCGGACGGTACGAGCGCCCAGTGGCGTGGCTCGATCCCTCCCGACCCGCCGCCGACCTCGCCCGGGCGGTGCGTTCCCTCGCGGTCGGACCGCGCGTCCGCAACCGCGTCGGCGCCATGCGCTGGATCGTCGCAGGACGTCCAGTCGTCGTGCGCGAGGCGCTTGCCGTCGACGCCTCCGGTCACGAGCCAGGTTCGGTCGTCTCGGTCGACCAGGCCGGCGTTCGACTGGCCACGGTGGACGGCGACCTGCTGATCACCTCGCTCGACGTGCCCGACGTCGACGCGCACGACCTCGTCGGCCTCGCTGAGGCCGTGGGCCTCCATCGGGGGGCAGTGGTCGCTGCGCCGCCGACCGAGCTGGTCGCCGCCCTGGCCATGCGCGATCACGGGTTGGCGCGCGCCGAGACGCACTGGCTCGGCGCGCTCGCCGCCATCGCCGACGACCGCCCAGACGCCATGGCGCTGCCGCTGCATCCCCATGGCTCGACCGTCAGCGCCGACCCGGTCCCGCTTCAGGCCGAGCTCGATGCTCCGTCCGACGACGCGCTCGTCGCCGCCGTGGGTTGCTGGTGGTCGCTCCTGGCTGGGAGCACCACGGTCGCTGTCGCCGACGGCCTCGGCGACGACGAGCCGCTGGCGACGATCGTCTGCCCCCCGGTCGTCGAGGTCGTGCCCGAGCCGCGACTGACCGTCGAGCAGCTCGTCGAGGAGGTCGCCGTACGACGGACCGAGTCGGCGCGGCGTGGCGCGTACCTCATCGACCTGCCGCTGCGTGGCCCGGGCCTCGGGGCACACGCCGGGCCACAGGTCGTCGTTCGGCGCGCCGGCTCGTCCTGGGCGCCGCCGAGCGCGCTCGTCGCGGTCGAGGTCGAGGTCGACCCGACCCATCGTCGAGTCCAGATCGCCACGCTGGTCGCGGCCGATGCCGAGGTCGCCGCTGGCCTGGCGGCCGGTCTGTCCTCGGTGCTCGCCGCGCTGGGCGACGGATCGCGCCTGGTGGGTGAGATCGACCTCCTCGATGACGGCGACCGCTCGGTCATCGATCGTGTCAACGCCACCGCGAAGGACCACGACCGCGCGGCGACCCTCGACGGTGCGATCCGCGCGCAGGCGGCCCGCACGCCCGACGCTCCTGCGGTGAGCGACACCGATCGAACGCTCAGCTACCGGGAGCTGATGGGCCGTGCCGACGCGCTCGCCGCCACGCTGCACGCCAGAGGTGTCGGCCGCGGCGACCTCGTCGGCATCGCGCTCGAGCGCGACGTCGATCTGTTCGTCGGCGTGGTCGGTGTGCTGGCATCGGGCGCCGCGTACGTCCCGCTCGACCCCGACTACCCCGAGGAGCGGATCCGGGCGATGGCCGCCGACGCGGGGCTCGCAGCCGTGCTCGCCACACCTGCGGTGGCGGCTCGCCTCGACCTCGGCGTCACGGTGCTGCACCCGGCCGACGTGGCGAAGGGCGCAGCCGCCGAGCCGGCGCACACAGCCGCGGACCCGGCCTATGTGATCTACACCTCGGGTTCCACCGGCACGCCCAAGGGTGTCGTGCTGGAGCACCGCAACGTCACCAACTTCTTCGCCGCGATGGACGACGTGATCGACCACGACGACCCGGGGACCTGGCTAGCGGTCACCAGCCTCTCGTTCGACATCTCGGTCCTCGAGCTGGTGTGGACGCTCACCCGCGGCTTCCACGTCGTGATCCACCGACGCACCGTGGGCGCCGCATCCGCGCCGGCGGCCGCACCGTCCCCCGTGCGCGCGCCGTCGTGGAGCTTCTTCTTCTTCGCTGCGGGCGACGAGCAGGCCGCCGAGGGCTATCGGCTGCTGCTCGACACCGCTCGCTTCGGCGACCGGCACGGCTTCGAGGCGGTGTGGGTCCCCGAGCGGCACTTCCACGCGTTCGGCGCGGCCTACCCGAACCCGAGCGTCGCCGGTGCTGCCGTCGCGGCGGTGACCTCGCGCATCGGCATCCGCGCCGGCAGCGTCGTGCTCCCGCTCCACGCCACCGCGCGCGTGGCAGAGGAGTGGGCTGTCGTCGACAACCTGTCCGGCGGCCGCGTCGGCATCTCGTTCGCGGCGGGGTGGCAGCCGCGGGACTTCGTCCTGAACCCTGGCGCGTACGCGACCGCTCGCGCCGACCTCGCCGGCAAGATCGACGAGGTCCGCCGGCTGTGGCGCGGCGAGGCGGTGGCGCTCGCGGGCCACGACGGCGAGCCGACCCCCATCGTCACCCTCCCTCGCCCCGTGCAGGCGGAGCTGCCGACTTGGATGACCTCGGCCGGATCGACCTCCACCTTCGAGGAAGCCGGTCGTCTCGGCCACAACGTGCTGACCCACCTCCTCGGGCAGTCGATCGAGCAGCTCGGCGCGAACATCGCCGCCTACCGGTCCGCCCGACTCGGCGCCGGTCACCAAGGCCCCGGCCAGGTGACGCTGATGCTGCACACCCACATCGACCGCGACCAGACCGTGGCTCGCACGCGCGCCGAGGAGCCGATGCGCGGCTACCTGCGCACCGCGACCGGCCTCATCAAGAACATGGCATCGAGCTTCCCGACCTTCGCCGGTGCGGGGGGCGACGCCGACGAGGCGTTCCGTTCGCTCACCGACGACGAGATGGAGCAGCTGCTCACCGTCGCTGCCGAGCGCTACATGGAGACCAGCGGGCTGTTCACCACCCCCGAAGGCGCAGCTGACCTCGTCGCCGAGCTCGCGGGCATCGGCGTCGACGAGGTGGGGTGCCTGGTCGACTTCGGCATCGAGACCGACGACGTCCTCGCATCGCTCGACCTGATCGCGGAGGCCAAGGTCATCGTCGACGATCGACTGGGCGGCCCTGATGCGCCCATCGGTGCGAGCGGCCACGTCGGGCCGGCCGAGGCTCCGGGTGTCGGTGCGGTCATCGAACGGTTCTCGGTCACCCACCTCCAGTGCACCCCGTCGCTCGCCGAGATCCTGCTCGCCGACCCCTCGGACGCGGCTGGTCTCGCCCGCCTGCGTCACCTGATGGTGGGAGGGGAGGCGCTGCCCGTCGCGTTGGCCGCCGAGCTCGTCGATCTCGTCCCTGGTCGCCTCACCAACATGTACGGGCCCACCGAGACCACGATCTGGTCGCTCGTCCACGAGATCGACGAGGCGCCGACAGCCGTGGTGCCCATCGGGCGGCCGATCGCCAACACCACCGTGCACGTCCTCGACGAGCTGGGACGCCGTCGGCGGGTCGGCGAGCTGGGCGAGCTGCACATCGGTGGTGAAGGCGTCGCACGCGGCTACCTCCACCGTCGCGAGCTCACCGCCGAACGCTTCGTCGATCGGCCGGGCATGGGACGCCTCTACGCCACGGGCGACCTCGTCCGCCTGCGACACGACGGCGTGATGGAGTTCGCGGGTCGGGTCGACTTCCAGGTGAAGATCCGCGGGCACCGCATCGAGCTGGGCGAGATCGAGGACGTGCTCGAGTCCGATCCGTCGGTCGACCGCGCCGTGGTCGCGACCCGTGGGGAGGGCGCAGAGGCGCGCCTGGTCGCGTTCGTCCGACCCAGCGGGCGGACGATCGTGACCGACGAGCTGCTGGGCCTCGCGCGGCGGCGACTGCCCGATGTGATGGTCCCCGACCTGGTCCACGAGGTGGCGGCGTTCGCGCTGACGCCGAACGGCAAGATCGATCGCAGCGCGCTCCCCGACGACGTGGGCCCCGTGGCCCGGGAGCTCGATGATGCCGACAAGCCGATCGGAGGCCTGGAGGAGGTCGTCGCCGCGGCCTGGGCGGGACGTCTCGGGCACCCGCTCGCCCGCACGACCAACGTGTTCGAGGCCGGCGGCAACTCGCTGCTCGCGGTCGCGGTGTTCCGCGAGCTCCAGGCCGTCGCCGGTCCGAGCCTCGTGCTCACCGATCTGTTCCGCCATCCGACCATCGCGGCGCTCGCCGGCCACCTCGATCGTCTCGTCGGCAGCCGCGACTCCGACGAGGTGGCAGGGCCGCAGTCGTCGGGTGCCGAGCGGGGCGCGCGCCGACGACAGGCCAGGCTCCGTGGCGGCGGGCGCGGCGCAGGATCGGGGTCGGCGTGAGCGACGACGACATCGAGCCGGGCGTCGAGGTCGCCGACACCGACATCGCCGTGGTGGGGATGGCGGGGCGCTTCCCGGGCGCGCCCGATCCCGATGCGCTGTGGCGGCGTGTCGTGGCCGGCGACGATTGCCTCACCGACCTCACCCGCGCCGAATTGATCGCGGCAGGCGTACCGCCGCATCTCGCCGACGACCCGGCGTACGTCGCACGCACCGGTCTGCTCGACGACGTCGAGCGGTTCGATGCCAACTTCTTCGGCATCGGCGCACGCGACGCGTCGGTGATGGACCCTCAGCACCGCCACTTCCTCGAGTGCGCGTGGTCCGCGCTCGAGTCGGCAGCGATGGTGCCGTCGCGGTTCGACGGTTCGATCGGCGTCTTCGCCGGTTCGGGCATGAACACCTACCTGATCAACAACCTGCTCTCGGCGCCCGGTCTGCTCGCCGAGATGGGGTGGTTCCTCCTGCGCCACACGGGCAACGACAAGGACTTCCTCGCCACCGAGGTGTCGTACCGCCTCGATCTGCGGGGACCGTCGGTCAACGTCCAGACCGCATGCTCGACCTCGCTCGTCGCTGTGCACCTCGCCGCGCAGAGCCTGCTCGGCTTCGAGTGCGACGCGGCGATCGCCGGCGGGGTGACGATCGAAGTGCCGCAACGCACGGGCCACCTCCACCAGGTGGGCGAGGTCCTCTCCGCCGACGGGCGCTGTCGGGCGTTCGATGCCGCGTCGACCGGCACGGTGCTCACCAGCGGTGTCGGAGCGGTCGTCCTCCGTCGCCTCGCCGACGCGCTCGATGACGGCGATCCGGTGCTCGCGGTCATCAAGGGCTCGGCCGTGAACAACGACGGAGCCCGCAAGGTCTCGTACCTCGCGCCGAGCGTCGACGGCCACGCCGAGGTGGTGCGTGAGGCGCTCGCCGTCGCCGGGATCGACCCGGCTGACATCCAGCTCATCGAGACCCACGGCACCGGCACCGCTCTCGGCGACCCGATCGAGTTCGCGGCGTTGTCGGAGGCCTTCGCCGGCGTGCCGGCAGGGGTGTGCCGTCTCGGATCGACCAAGCCCAACGTGGGGCACCTCGACACCGCGGCAGGCGTCGCGAGCCTCATCAAGGTGATCCAGGCCCTGCGCCACAAGGTCCTGCCGCCGATGGCGAACCACACCGCGCCGAGCGAGCTCATCTCGTGGGCGGGCTCCCCGTTCGCGCTCTCGGCGTCGTCCGCGCCCTGGCCAGGGAACGCGGTGCGGCGCGCTGGCGTCTCGTCGCTCGGCGTGGGTGGCACCAACGCGCATGCCATCGTCGAGGAGGCGCCATCCACTCCGACGCGCGCGACGGTGGTCACTGGGCCCCACCTGCTCGCGCTCTCGGCCGCGTCCGACGAGTCGCTCGTCGCCGGAGCCGCGGGACTGGCGGCGGCGCTCGAGTTCGACGGGGCGCCAGACCTCGACGACGTGGCCCACACGCTTGCGGTCGGTCGCACGTCGTTCGGACGGCGGCGGGGCATCGTCGTCACCGACACCGACGATGCGGTCGCCCAGCTGAGATCCCTGCGTCCGCCGCGCGGCGCCGCCGTCGACCGAGCGGTTCGCACGGTCTTCTTGTTCCCCGGCGGCGGCAGCCAGTACGTCCGCATGGGTGCTGGCCTCGGCGCTCGTCTCGACGTGTTCGCTCGGACCCGTCGAGAGGTCGCAGCGGTCATACGCTCGGTCGGCGGCGTGGACATCGAGCCGCTCCTCGCCGACGACGTCGATCCAGCCGTGCTCGACGCGCCGAGCGTCGCCCTGCCGGCGGTGTTCGCCACGACCCTTGCGATGGCGGCTCAGTGGCGGTCCTGGGGAGTCGAGCCCGATGCCATGGTCGGGCACTCGTTGGGCGAGTACTCGGCGGCGCACCTTGCAGGCGTCTTCAGCGTCGAGGACGCCGCGCGACTCGTCGTCACGAGGGCTGGCCTGGTCGAGCGCATGGGTGGACCCGACGCGTCGATGCTGGTCGTGCCGTTGGGTGAGGAGGCTGCCCGAACCCACCTCGGACCGGAGGTGTCGTTGGCGGTCGTCAACGGCGCCGACGAGGTGGTCCTCGCGGGCCGAACGGCCGCCATCGACGCCGTCGCCGCCGCCCTGGCCGCCGAGGCGGTCGAGTCGACTCGGGTCCGGTTGGCTGCCGCCGGGCACAGCGTCCTGCTGGATCCGGTGCTGGACGAGTTCCGCGAGGTGGCCAGGACCATCGTGTTCGCGCCGCCGGTCTCCCCGTACATCAGCAACCTGTCCGGCACCTGGGTGACCCCCGAGGAGGCCACAGATCCCGAGTACTGGGTGCGCCACCTCCGGGGGACGGTTCGTTTCGCCGAGGGCCTCGCGACGGCGATGGCCGACGGGCCTGCGGTCACCGTGGAGATCGGGCCGGGACACGCGCTCAGCGCGACCGCTCGGCGGTCTGTCGCCCCGCCGGTCGACGCCGTGGCGTCGATGCGCCACGCACGCAGCGACCTGGACGACACGGTCGCGGCCCTGGACGCCCTCGGTCGGGCTTGGGCCGCCGGCGCGGTGGTCGATCCCGACGTCGTCGGCCCCGGCACGGGTCGGCGGATCCACCTTCCGACCTATGCCTTCACCGGCGACCGGCACTGGATCGATCCCGCGCTCCCAACGGCAGCCACCAACGTCGGCGCGTCGAGCTCGAACGTGGGCGAGGCACCCCCGCGCATCGACGACACCGCCGAGATGTGGTGGGAGCGCACGTGGTCGCCGTCGCCCGCGCCCCCAGCAGCACCGCCCGGTCGCTGGTGGATCCTCGCCGACGAGGGCGACCCTCGAAGCGCCGCACTGGCGGGGGAGCTCGGTGGGCTCGGGCACGACGTGGGCGGCGAGCTGCGCTCAGGCGCGGCGCTGGATCTGCGCGACGGCGACTCGGTGGTCCTGTTCGGGCCTGCGGCCCCCGCGGGAGACGATGCGGCGTCTGAGCTCGGAGCCGCCAGGCAGCGGTGGCTGGCGGACGCGCCGGCACTGGTCGCATCCCTCGGTTCTGGTGCGACCGGGGGGCACCGACTGGTCCTCGTCACCGAGGGCGCCACCGCGCTCGACGGGCCCGCTTCCCACCCTGCTGAGGCGTTGGTACGAGGCGTCGGATCGGTGGCGCCGCGCGAGTACCCCGACCTCGTGGTGCGAGTCGTCGACGTCGAGTCGGCGACAGCTGACACGCTCGCGCGCGAGATCGCCGCATCCACCATGGACCCGTGGGTCGTGCTGGCAGGCGGGCAGCGCATGGTCCCGGCGCTCGCCGCCGCAGAGCCGCGGCGACTGCTCGGCGAGCGCATCCCCGCTGGGTCGGCGGTGCTCGTCACCGGTGGCCTCGGCGGTGTGGGCTCGGTGCTTGCCGAGCACCTCGCCGAGCGTGGGGTGCAGCTCGCCGTCGTCACCGGATCGGCGCTGCCGCCGGCGGAGGAGTGGGACCAGTGGCGGGCCACCCACGGCCCTCGTGACCGCACCTCGGTGCGACTGGACAGGATCGAGCGGATGCGGCGCTCCGGCGCACACGTCGAGGTCGTGGTCGGTGACGTCTCGACGCGCGACGGCGTCGCACAGGTCGTGGCCGACGCGGTCGGGCGCCTCGGACCGCTCGACGCCGTGGTGCACGCTGCCGGCGTGCTGCGAGATGCACCGCTGGCGGCACTCGGACTAGCCGATGTCGACGCGGTGCTCGGCGCGAAGACAATCGGCGCGCTGGCACTGATCGCTGATGCCCAGGCGAGGTCGATCCCGTTGGTGTGCCTGGTCTCGTCGACCAGCACCGAGATCGGCGCCGCCGGCCAGGCGTCCTACGTGGCGGCGAGCGCGGTCCTCGACGAGGTCGCCGGCCGCCACGGTGAGGTCGAGGTCGTCACCTTCGGCTCCGGCATGTGGTCGGGCGTCGGCATGGCCGATGAGTTCGCGCGCCGCAGCCGCCTGGGGCTCGGCTCGGGTGTGCCGGTGACGCACCCGGTCTTCGAGGAGATCGTCCGCGACGACCGGCGCGGCACGGTCGACGTGGTGGGGCACCTCGACGCCTCGCGGCACTGGCAGGTCGGCGATCACCGCGACGCTGCGGGCGACCCGGTGCTGCCTGGAACCGGTCACCTCTGGCTGCTGGTCGACGCCGTGCGAACCGAGTCCGGCGCCGATGAGCCGGTCGCGCTGCACGACGTGCTGCTCCACGAGCCGCTCGTCGTCCCCGACGGTGCGGTGGTGCTCGTGCGGGTCCGGATCGAGGTCGACGGTGGAGTGCGTCGTGCCTCGCTCGAGAGCGACCGTGGTGCGCTCGGCTGGGTGCGTCACACCTCGGCTGAGATCGTGGACCCCGCTGGCGACGGCATCTCGGTCGGGCCGGGTCCCTCAGGCCCTCGAACGACCGCCGACCCCTTCGAGGGCCAGCGCGACCACCTGGTGCTCGGGGACCGGTGGCCGCGAGCGGTCGCAGCCACGATCGGCAGCTCCGGCGTGGTGGCCGAGATCGACGCCACCGCCTCGACACCAGCGAGCTCCATCGACGTGGCAGCACTCGATGCTGCGACCGGGCTCGCCGTGCAGATCCTGCGCCAGGGTCGTTCCGACGGCCGGCTCTGGGTGCCGATCGGCTACCGGTCGGTGCACTGGACCGGGCCGACGGGCGGTGCGATCGACGCGCGGGTGTCGCGCGCCGAGCCAGGCACCAGCCTGTTCGACCTCGCCCTGTGCGACGGATCGGGTCGCCCGCGGGTCGCGATCGAGGGCCTGGAGCTGTGGGCCGTCGATCCGCTGCGCCTCGGCGCGGCGCACGACGCCAGGGGAGTCGCTCCGTCGCACGCGGAGGACCGCGGGAGCCTTGCCGCCCTGGCCGACGGCGGCGGCATCACCGCGGCAGAAGGAGGGCGCTTGTTCGACGCGCTTCTCGCCGACGGGCGGCCGCGCCTGGTGGCGTCGACCGTGGACCTTCCCTGGCTGATCGAGCAGGCCGGCGACGTCGTGGATGAGCTGCCGCGCCCTGCACCCGACGCCCAGGTCCTCGGCGAGACGACGCTCGACACGCTCGCGATGGCCTGGACGGCGCTTCTGGGTGTCGATCCAGTCGAGGCAGACGACGACTTCTTCGACCTCGGAGGCCACTCGCTGATCGCGATCCGCCTCCTGGCTCGGATCACGCGTGCATTCGGTGTCGAGCTTCAGCTCGCCGAGCTGCTCGACGCGTCGACGCTCGGAGAGATGGCGTCGCTCGTGGACTCGCACCTCGCGGGATCGGTCGACCCCTCCAGGCGGTCGCTGCTCGTCGAGTTCGGCGGCGACGGTCAGGGGCGACCCCTCCACGTCGTCCACGGCGCGGGTGGCGGCGTGATGTTCCTCTGGGCCTTGTCGCGAGCGCTTGCCGGCGACCGTCGGATCATCGGCATCCAGGCCAAGGGCGCAGACGGGAAGGCTGCACCGGACGACTCGATCGAGGCGATGGTCGAGCGCTACGTGAGCGCGATGCTGGCGGAGGGTCCCGGCCCGTACCTGCTGGCCGGTTACTCCGGTGGCGGTCTGGTCGCGCTGGAGATGGCCGAGGCGCTTCGAGCCCGTGGCGAGCGCGTCCTGTCGGTGATGTTGTTCGACAGCGCCCCTCCAGGCCGGGCCGAGCCGCGCCGTCGTCGGAGGGTCCTCAACGTCGGAGGCCACCTGGCCGCGGGCCGCTGGGCCGGTGTCGCGCCGTACCTCCGTGACCTCGCTGCCAACGGCTTCCGTCGTCCCCCCGTCGAGCCTCCGGACGAGGAGGTCGGTCACCTCGATCTGTTCGATCACTTCTCCGAGGTCGCCGAGCGGCACCAGCTCGGCACCTATGGCGGGCGCATCGACCTGTTCAAAGCCGACCGGGTCTGGCCGATCCAGCCCTGGGACTACTACTGGACGCCGCACGTCGCCGGAGAGCTGCACATCGTGTCGGTGCCGGGTGACCACTTCTCGATGTTCTCGCCCGATCTCGTGGGCGAGCTCGCCGATGCCGTCCGTCACCTCGCGTCGATCGTCGACCCGTTTGCCGCCGGGCCGGGATCGACGTGAACGTCGCGCTCGCCGCCACCGCGATCGACGACATGGACTGGATGCGTCGGGTCGTGCCCGACAGCGTGGGCGTCGCGCGTCCCGCGACCGTCG
This sequence comes from uncultured Iamiaceae bacterium, assembly GCA_964494405.1. Lineage (GTDB taxonomy): Bacteria > Actinomycetota > Acidimicrobiia > Acidimicrobiales > SKKL01 > Actinomarinicola. The sequence goes on along the minus strand of CAZBTQ010000068.1, from coordinate 658 downwards.
GCGACCGTACCGCCGAGCACACCGCCGGGCGCGACGCGGCGACGGCGGCGCTCCGCGAACTGGCAGCGGGCGCGTCGGCGGTGGGACGCGCCGACGACGGGCGTCCGCTGTGGCCCGATGGCACGACCGGCAGCATCTCCCACGGCGCGGGACTGGCGGTCGCGGTCGTCGCGCCACAAGCCAGCTCCCTCGGCCTGGGCGTCGACATCGAAGCGATCGGCGCGCTGCCCTGGGACGACGCTGCGTCTGTCTTCTCCGACGACGAGGTGAGAGCCGGCCGTGAGGCTGGCGTCGATCCCACGGTCGTGTGGTCCGTGAAGGAGGCCGCGTTCAAGGCGTGGTCCCATGCCGCCGACGGCCTTCCACCGGTGGATCCACGCGAGATCGTGGTGGACCTCCTGCCCGGTGGTGTCGAGGTGCTGGCATCGGCGCGTGGATCGCTCGGGCGCCACCTCGTCGCCAGCGGCCTCGCTGGGGTGGCATCGGGGCAGGTGCACGTGGGTCATCGCATCATCGCCCTGGTCAAGGTCGGCTGATCGACTGCCGGGTGCCTGGACCAAGGCGGGTTGCGTGCCATCATCGTGGACACCCCCGACGACCGTCCTGACCTGGAGGAACCCCCCACATGAGTGCGATCGAGCTGCTGGTGGGCCGTGAG
>CAZBTQ010000067.1:0-13780 GCA_964494405.1 uncultured Iamiaceae bacterium | reverse complement strand
GCGACGAGGCGGACCATCCGCGGCGGCACGGCGTGGGCCTCGGCGAGCGCGTCGGCATCCTCGCCCGCGGCCAGGCGGGTGAGGACCTCGCGCTCGGTGTCGTCGAGCGGCAGGACACCATCGTCATCGCCGTCGACCCGGCTCACGAGGTACGCCGCGACGGCCGCATCGATACGGGCTTCGCCGCGCGACAAGCCGACGACGGCCAGCGAGAGCTGGTCGGCGACGTCCTCCGCGGCGACCAGGGCGCCGACGCCTCCGGCCACGAGCTGCTCCGGCACGACCGTGCCCACGGCGACGATCCGCGTCGCAGGAGCGATCGCCACGATCTCGGCGGTCGCTGCCAGCGCATCATCGTCGGCCACTGCTACGACGACATCGGGGGCTCCGGCGCTGATGCAGTCGACGGCGCTCCCGGCGTCGGTGGTGCCGACCACCTCGGTCCGTTCGTTCGACAGGGCGTCGACGAGCGCGTCGACGCGTTCAGGTGGAGCCAGGACGACGACGGTGACCGGGGTGGTGGATGACTCCATCACGACAGTGTGGCTCAGTGGGGTGGCCCCGACCCTCACTCGGTGGCGATGGCCTCGAGGATGTCGAGCTTGGCGGCGCGTCGCGCCGGGAAGATGCTGGCGAGGACACCGAGCGCGGCGAACACGACCGTGATCACGATCACCTGCGTGACCGGGATCGAGAACGTGCTGAAGCCCTCGTTGGCAAGGGCCTTCACCAGCGTGAAGCTGAGCACGAGGCCGAGGACCAGGCCGAGGAGCGTGCCGATCAGGGCGATGATGACCGCCTCCCAGCGGACCGACGACCGCATCTGGGTCCGCGACATGCCGACGGCACGGAGGAGCCCGAGCTCGCGGGTGCGCTCGTGGATCGACAGCGACAGCGTGTTGGCGATGCCGATCAGGGCGATGAGGATCGACAGGGCCAGCAATCCGTAGACGATGTTGAGGGCGGCGGTGAGCTGGGCCCTGACGCTGCCGAGGAACTCGTCGCGGTCCTGCGCGGTGACAGTGGGGAACGGCTCGATGATGGCGTCGATCTCGGTCTGGAGCGCGTCGATGTCGGCACCGGGCTCGACGAGCGCGTACACCGCCCCGTCGGACTCGTTCGGGACGTTGGCAGACCAATCCTCGACGTGGACCGTGTAGAGGCCGAGCAGGGTCGGCTCGTCGCTGAGGGCCGAGATCTGCAGCTCGGCGGTGGAGCCGGTGGCGAAGGTGGCGGTCACGGTGTCGCCGATGGCCAGGTCGCGATCCTCGGCGGACCTGCGGTCGATGGCGATCGTGCCCGGGGTGAGGTCGGTGAGCTGTCCCTCGAACATCTCGGCGTCGACGAGTTGGACGTACTGCTCGGGGTCGACCGCGCCGAGGAAGGTGTCCGACTTGTCACCATTGGGGAACGTGATCGACCCGAAGCCCTGGCGCAGCGAGGCGACTTCGGCGATGCCGTCGAGCGCTCTGACGTCGTCGGCGACCGACAGGGGGATCCCGACGTCGAAGGCCTCGGACTGGATCACGAAGTCGCCCTTGAAGCCACGTGACAGCTCGGCGTCGATCGAGGCCGATGCCGATGCGGCGAAGATCGTGATGAACCCGACGAGGGCGACGCCGATCATCAGCGCGGCAGCCGTGGAGGCCGTGCGCTTGGGGGCCCGGGCCGCGTTCTGCTGGGCGAGCTGTCCCGTCGTGCCCTTCAGCTTGGCGATGGGCCAACCGATCAGCAGCGAGAGCGGCCGTGCGAGCAGGGGGCCGAGCACGATGAGGGCGACGAGCAGGATGATCGCCCCGAGGCCCACGAGCTGGAGGGCGTCGGTGCCGGGATCCTCGCCGTAGGCCGGGGCCAGGCAGATCGCCGAGAGCACGACGAGCGCCAGACCGATGGCGGCACGGATCTTGGAGGTGCCCGAGGAGTCATGGGCGACGTCGCGCAGCGCGGCGATCGGCGGCACCTTCGTGGCGCGCCACGCGGGGACGACCGCGGAGAAGAACGTGACGGCGAGTCCGGCGACCAGTGCGACCACGAACGTGTTGGCGCTGATCGCCAGCTCGTCGGTGGGCAGGTCGAGACCGATCGCCGACAGCAGGCCCAACAGGCCGATGGCGAGGAGGATGCCCGCGCCGATGCCGAGCGCGGCCGCGACGAGCCCGATGATGGCGGCCTCGACCAGCACCGACATCAGGATCTGGCCTCGACTGGCGCCGATGGCCCGCATGAGGGCGAGCTCCCGTCCGCGCTGCGCGACGAGGATCGAGAAGGTGTTGTAGATGATGAACGCGCCGACCGCGAGGGCGATCACGGCGAAGATCATCAGGAAGGTCGTGAAGAACCCCAGGCCGCCCGAGATCGCGTCGGCGAGCTCCTGAGCGGCCTCCTCGCCGGTGACGACCTCGGCGCCGTCGGGGAGCACAGGGCCGATCCGGTCGACCAGCTCCTCCTGGGCGATGTCGCCGTCGGCGCGCGCCGTGACCACCTGGAACTGGTCGGGTAGCCCGGCGAGGCGCTGCGCGGTCTCGGTGGTGAACGCCGCGAACACGGTGCCGCCAGCGCTCTCGCGCCCGGCGATCGTGAAGGTGCCGACGAGGGTGAACGACTCGCGACCCTCGTTGCTGGCGAGGTCGACGGTGTCGCCGACCGACAGGTCGCCATCGTCGGCGGCGCCGAGGTTGAGTGCCATCTCGTCGTCGGCGGTAGGTCCGCGCCCTGCGGTGAGCTCGACGCCACCCAGCGCCTCGTCGTCGATCCAGTTGGCAAGGATCGTGGGTGGACCGTTGGCGACGCCGACGGGTTCGCCGTCGGCTCCGAGCACCCGTCCACCTGAGCTCGAGATGCTGCCGGCGGCGGCGGCCACGCCGTCGACCCCGGCGACGTCGTCCACCACAGCCGCATCGAGCGGACCGCGGATCTGGCCGAACCCGGTGTCGAACAGCTCAGGCCCGCGCACCTCGGCGTCGACCGATTCGTTGATGTCGGAGAAGAGGGAGTCGAAGGAGCTGTCGAGCGTGTCGCCGAGCACGAGCGTGCCGGTCATGAACGCGACGCCGAGGAGGACGGCGACGACGGTGGAGATCAGCCGCCGCTTGTGCTCCCGCAGCGACCGCAGTGTGGTGCGCAGCACTAGGAGGCGACCCCCCCGTCACGCCCATCGGATTCGAGGTGCTTCATCTTCTCGATGACCGCGTCGGTCGTGGGGTCGCGCATCTCGTCGACGATGCGACCGTCGACGAGGAACACGATGCGGTCGGCGTAGCTCGCTGCGACGGGATCGTGGGTGACCATGACGATGGTCTGGTCGAACTCGTCGACCGCGCTGCGCATGAACGAGAGGATCTCGCCGCCGCTGTTGGAGTCGAGGTTGCCGGTGGGTTCGTCGGCGAAGATGATCTCGGGCCGGCCGGCGAGGGCACGTGACACGGCGACCCGCTGCTGCTGGCCACCCGACAGCTCGCTCGGACGGTGCGACAGGCGGTCGCCGAGGCCCACGGTCTCGATGACCCGGTCGACCCAGGACTGGTCGGGGCTGCGGCCGGCGAGCGACATGGGAAGCGTGATGTTCTCGATGGCGCTGAGCGTGGGGATCAGGTTGAAGGCCTGGAAGACGAAGCCGATCTTGTCCCGGCGCAGCTTCGTGAGCTCCTTCTCCGACAGGGTCGACAGGTCGACGTCGCCGATGATGACCCGTCCCGACGAGAGCGTGTCGAGTCCGGCCAGGCAGTGCATCAGGGTGGACTTGCCCGACCCCGATGGGCCCATGATCGCGGTGAACTTGCTGCGTTCGAAGCTCACGTCGATGGCGTCGAGGGCCGTCACCAACGTGTCGCCAGACCCGTAGACCTTGGAGGCGGCCTGGGCCACCGCGGCGGGTGGGGGCGGCGGAAGGGGGGTCGTGGGTGCGGGCTCGGTGACCGTCACGTCGGGGGTTCCTCTCAGAGGCGCGTGGGTGTCTGGGGTTGCACCTTATGCAACCCCTGTGACGGCTCGCTCGCCCGAATCTCATCGCTCGTGACCCGTGTCACGAGCGAGAGGGCCACCCCTATGCTGGGCCCGGTGACCTGTCCCTCGTGCGGTGCCGCCCCACCCGACGGGGCTCGCTTCTGCCCGTCGTGCGGCCAAGCGCTGTCCGCGCGCGCCGATGAGCGCCGCGTGGTCACGGTCCTGTTCGCCGACCTGGTCGGGTTCACCGGGATGGCCGAGGCCAGGGACCCCGAGCAGGTCAAGGTGCTGGTCGACCGGTGCTTCGAGGCGCTGGTGGCCGACATCACGAGCTTCGGCGGCCGCGTCGACAAGATCGTCGGCGACGCCATCGTCGCCCTGTTCGGCGCACCGGTCGCGCACGAGGACGACCCCGAGCGGGCGGTGCGTGCCGCGTTGCGCATGCAGGAGACGTTGCGGGTGCGGGTCCCCGACCTCGACGCCCCCGTGCAGATGCGCATCGGCATCAACACCGGCGAGGTCCTCGTGGGCGCGCTGCGTGCCGGTGGCGACTACACCGCGATGGGCGACGTCGTGAACACGGCATCTCGGCTCCAGACGGCGGCAGCACCTGGGCAGGTCCTCGTCGGCGCGGCGACCCACGCCGCCACCCACGACGTCATCCAGTACGAACCCCTGGGCCGGCTGTCGGTGCGCGGTCGTGGCGACGCGGTCGAGGCATTCCACGCCACCGCGACGGCCGCGCCGCCCGGGTACCGCGATCGCGACACCCGGTCCCCGCTCATCGGCAGAGGCGGCGAGCTTGGGCTCATCGCCCACGCCCTCGACGGCGCGGTCGAACGCCGTCGGGCCTCGCTCGTCACGCTCATCGGCGAGGCGGGCGTCGGCAAGGCGCGGTTGGCCGACGCCACCGCCGACCTCGCCGTCGAACGTCACGACGCCCTGGTGCTGCGCGGTCGCTGCGTCGCCTACGGCGAGTCGAACGTGTGGTGGGCGGTCGCCGAGGCGGTGCGCGCCTGCATCGGCGTCGGCCTCGACCACTCGCCGACCACCGTCCACGACCGCGTCGCAGAGGCGCTCGCCGACCTGTTCGTCGACGCCGAGCCCGGCGAGGTCGAGCGGGTCACCAACGGGATCGTGCACCTGATGGGCGTCGACGGTCCGCTGCGGGGGATCGATCCCGCGAGCGCCCGCGAAGAGGTCCACCGTTCCGTCGCCCGGTTCATCGAGGGCCACTTGGCCCGCCAGCCGGTGATGCTGGTCATCGCCGATCTGCACTGGGCCCGACCGCCGGTGCTCGACCTGCTGGCGTCGACGCTCGACCGCCTGGCCGAGACGCCGTTCGTGATGGTCGCCACGGCGCGCCCGCCGTTCCCCGACTCGTGGGCACCGTCGGCCGGCCGCCACAACACCCTCGTCGTCAACGTCGACCCGCTCGACCGCGACGGTGCACGGGCGCTGCTCGACCAGCTCTCGGGCGGCACCCTCGACGACGCGCTCGCCGACGACATCCTTGATCGCAGCGGCGGCAACCCGCTCTTCCTCGAAGAGCTCGTCGCGCTGGTGACCAGCGGGGGCGACCGCACGCCCGGCCTGCCGGTCGGCACCAGCGTGCTGCCCGACACGTTGCGCGGGCTCGTCGCCGCCAGGCTCGACGGCCTGTCGCGCTCCACCCGGCGCACGCTCGAGGACGCGGCGGTCTACGGGCGCACCGGCCGGGTCGAGGCGCTCGTGTTGATGGCCGTCGCCGATCGCGCCGGAAACGGCGTGCTCACCGAGGAGCAGGTGCGCCACGCGGTCGACGAGCTCGTGGCGGCCGAGATCCTCCAGGTCGACGAGTCCGACAACTACTCGTTCCGCTCCGACCTGGTGCGCGACGTGGCGTACACGACGCTCACCAAGGCGGCCCGGGCGCTGCGCCACTACGGCATCGGCGAGTACCTCGAGACCCACTACACGTGGGGCACCCACGTCGCCGACGCCATCGTCGACGGCCTGGCCCACCACTACGGCAACGCCGCCGAGGCGTGGCTCGACCTCAACGGCATCGCTGGCATCCCCGCCGACATCGTCGACCGGGCGCTCACCTGGATCAACGAGGCCGCCACCCGCGCCGAGTCGGCCAACATCGCGCCCGTGGCCGAGCGCCTCTTCGACCGTGCCACGTGCCTGTTGCCGCCGGCACCGTCACCCCGGCGCGTCGCGATGATCCTGGGACGGGCGCGCGCCCGTGCCGAGATGCGCAACATCACGGCAGCGCACGCCGACGTCGAAGAGGCGCTCTACGTCAGCGAGCAGATCGACGACCACGTGGGGCACGCGAACGCGCTGCTCGTGAAGGGAACGATCGAGGAGAAGGACGGCGACCTCGACGCCGCGGTCGCCAGCTTCGAAGCCGCCGAGCACGAGTTCACCATCGCCGGCGACCGCAAGGGCAACGCCGAGGCGTTGCGGCTGCGGGGTCTCACCGAGATGTTCGCCGGCAACACCGAGGGCGCCAGCCGTGCCATCTCGGCCGCGCTCGACGCGTTCGGCGCGCTCGGCGACAGCCGAGGTCAAGCCTGGGCGTTGCAGAACCTGGCGTGGATGTCGTACCTGTCCGGTCGCCCGTCGGAGGCCGACCGCCGCATCGACGAGAGCCTCAAGAAGTTCGGCGAGATCGGCGACACGGGTGGGCTCGGCTGGGCGCTCGCGCTGCGCGGATGGGTGCGGTTCCACCAGGGGCGCTGGGAAGAGGCCGAGGCCATCAGCGAGCCGATCCTCGCCGACGTCGCGTCGCGCTCGGATCGTTGGGCCGAGGGCATGATGCTCCTGCTCACGGCGTCGATCCGCCTGTGGTCGGGCCGGGCCGTCGACGCGATCGACCGGGCCAAGGCCGCGCTCGAGACGTTCCGTGGCATCAACGACATCGACCGCGAGGTGCAGTCCGCCGCCATCCTCGGCCGCGCCCACCTCGCCACGGGCGCGGTGGGGGAGGGCTTCCGCACCCTCGACCTGGCCATCGAGATGGGCAAGGGCCTCACGGGCAGCGGTGCAACCCTCGGGCCCACCATCGCCGCTGCTGCGGCGGTCGCGATCGGCGACCCCGAGCGTGCGCTGCGGGCGGCGGCTCTCGTCAGCCTCGACGGGCTCGACCCGTCGGTCGTCGGCGAGAGCGACCGACTGGTCGCTCTGGGTCTGGCGCTGGCGCAGATGGGCCGCATCGACGACGCCCTGGTCCACCTCGAGCACGCCGTGTCGCCCGGCGCCGAGGAGGAGCCGAGCGGCTACGCGCTCAGCGCGCTCGCCAGCGCTCGTGCGCTCGCCGGCGACGTCGCGTCGGTCGAGGCGCTCTGCGGCGAGGTGGTCGCGGCCGACCGTGCCACCTACTCCGACAAGGTCACCGCGCTGCTGTCGTGCGGCGCGGTGCGGCTCGGATCGGGCGACGTCGACGGCGCGACCGAGGTCTTCGATCGGGCCGAGGCGATCGCCGACGGCACCGACGACAAGGTCAGCCAGGCGGTCGTCCGCGTGGCGCGCTCTGCTGCCGGCGACGCGGTGGGCGTGCCCGACTTGCCCCGGAGCTCGGAGGCGTCCGCCCGCCTCGCCGAGCTGGGGATCGGTGCCGATGGGTGGCGCAGGCTCTACCGGACCGCAGCCCTGGCGGCCCGCACCACCGCACCTGGCGCCGTGTAGCTACCGGTTGGGCTGCGGGGTGGTGCGGAGGTAGGGCTTCACGGTGGTGAACCCCTTGGGGAACTTCTCCTTGGCGTCCTCGTCGGACACGGCGGGGACGATGATGACGTCGTCGCCGTCCTTCCAGTCGACCGGCGTGGCGACCGAGTAGTCGGCGGTGAGCTGGAGCGAGTCGATCACCCGGAGGATCTCGTCGAAGTTGCGGCCGGTGCTGGCCGGATAGGTGATCGTGAGCTTCACCTTCTTGTCCGGGCCGATGACGAAGACCGAGCGGACCGTCAGGTTGTTCTCGGCCGCGGGTGGGACCATCGAGTAGAGGTCGGCGACGCTGCGGTCGGTGTCGGCGATCAACGGGTAGTTGAGCGCGGTGCCCTGCGTCTCGGCGATGTCGGCACTCCAGCCCTCGTGGTTGTCGAGCGCGTCGACCGACAGGCCGATCACCTTCACGTTGCGCTTCTCCCACTCGGGCTTGAGCGCGGCGACGCGGCCGAGCTCGGTGGTGCACACCGGGGTGAAGTCGGCGGGGTGGGAGAACAGCACGCCCCAGCCGTCGCCGAGGTACTCGTGGAAGTTGATCGTGCCTTCGGTGGACTCGGCGGTGAAGTCAGGGGCGGTGTCGCCGAGGTGCAGTGCCATTGGGGGCTCCTTGTGCTGTGCAGTCGTCGGTGAGTGCGTCGGGGGCACCATAGCGCGATCGACCGCAATCCCGACAAGCTAGGTCGGGTTTCAGTCGGTGAGCAGTCCGGCGAGCAGTCCGGCGATGCGGCGGCCGATTGCGAGGGAGGCCGTCGCTGCCGGTGACGGGGCGTTCAGCACGTGGACGACCGACCCGGTCCGCTCGATCACGAAGTCGTCGACGAGGGTCCCGTCCGGCCGCACCGCCTGGGCGCGCACGCCGGCACCGGCCGGGACCAGGTCGGATCGCTCGAGCTCGGGGATCAGCCGCCGAAGACGGCCGAGCATCGCCCGCGTGCTGACCGACCGGATCATCTCGCCCGATCCCGTCCGCCAGTGCTGGCGGGCGAGGCGACGGAGGCCGTCGAACCCCGCCAACTCGCGTAGCTCCGCCCGATCGACGTCGCGCCAGCGGTACCCCTCGCGGGCCAGCGCCAGCACCGCGTTCGGTCCCGCGTGGACGCTGCCGTCGACCATGCGGGTGAAGTGCACGCCGAGGAAGGGGAAGCGGGGATCGGGCACCGGATAGACGAGGTTGCGCACGAGGTGGCGGCGTGACGGCACCAGCTCCAGGTACTCGCCGCGGAACGGGACGATCCGCACGTCGGGGTCGGCACCGGCCATGCGCGCGAGGACGTCGGCGTGCAGTCCCGCGCAGTTCACCGCGGCACGGGCGCGCCAGGTGGTGGTGGAGGTCGACACCTCGACACCTTCGGCCACGTTTCGCAGGCTGGCGACCTCGGCGCCGAGCACGACGCGGTCGGGGCCGAGGTCGTCGGCGAGCGCGTGCGCGACCTCGCCGAAGTCGACGATGGCCGCCGACGGCACGTGCAGCGCTCCGAGCCCGGCGACGTGAGGTTCGAGGTCGCGCAGCTCGGTGGGGCCGATCAGCGTCGCCTCGACGCCGTTGGCCACGGCACGCTCGGCGAGCGTCGACAGGCCGGCGAGCTCGGCGGTGGTGGTGGCCACGACGACCTTGCCGCACACGTCGAGGTGCAGGCCGCGAGCGCGGCACAGCTCGATCAGCTCGCGACGGCCCTCGGCCACCAGCGCCGCCTTCGACGAGCCCGGCGAGTAGTACACGCCCGAGTGCACGACGCCGGAGTTGTGGCCGGTCTGGTGCGCGGCGACACCGGCCTCCTTGTCGAGGACGACGACGGTCGTGTCGGGGCGAGCGGCGCGCAACGCCCGTGCGGTGGCCAGCCCGACGATGCCGGCCCCGATCACGACGACGTCGACGGACTCGGGCACGGGCCGACGGTAGTGGTGGCTGCCACACTGGTCGCCATGGGGAGCCGAACGGGTGGTCTCGAGACGATCAAGACGCTGAGGCGAGCGGGGCTGCTGGCCCCGATTCGGCCGGACCGGCTGGTGCGGATGGTGCGAGCCGCGAAGCGTTGGGGCCCGACCACTGCCGCGGCGGTCGCCGCCTCGGCCGCCCGACACCCCGACCGCACTGCGATCGTCGACGAGGCAGGCTCGATCGACTGGGCGACGCTCGACCACCGCACCGACGCGCTGGCCCACGGGCTGCGAGCCACCGGCGCTGGGCCCGACACAACGGTGGGGTTGCTGTGTCGGAACAACCGGTCGTTCGTCGAGGCGCTGGTGGCCACGGCGAAGGTCGGCGCCGATGCCGTGCTGCTCAACACCGGGTTCGCGGGGCCGCAGCTCGGCGAGGTGGCCGGCCGTGAGGGCGTCACGTTGCTGGTCCACGACGCGTCGTTCTCGTCGATGCTCGAGCGGGTCGACCTCGGCGAGGGCGTGGCCCACCTGGCGGCGCCGGACGAGCTCGACGCGCTCATCTCCGACGCTCCCGATGACGCGCCCGAACCCCCGGCCCGACAAGGCGGCGTCACCATCCTCAGCTCCGGCACGACGGGGACCCCCAAGGGGGCGCACCGATCGCCCGAGTCCACCGCGTCGCGCAGCGGCGCGGGGTCCCAGCTCGGCATGCTGGCCCGGGTGCCCTTGCGCTCGGGTGCCACCACGCTCGTCAGCGCGCCGCTGTTCCACACCTGGGGCCTCTCGGGGTTGCTCGTCGCCGCGTTCATGTCGTCGCCGATCGTCCTGCGCGAGCGGTTCGACCCGGCCGATGTCCTCGCGACGATCGAGCGTGAACGCGTCGACACCCTCGTCGCGGTGCCGGTGATGCTCCACCGCATCCTCGAGCTCCCCGAGGACGAGCGAGCCCGGGTCGACACGTCGAGCCTGCGCGTGGTGTTCCTGTCGGGCAGCGCGCTGCCGGGCGACCTCGCCACGCGGTGGATGGACGCGTTCGGCGACAACCTCTACAACCTCTACGGCTCGACCGAGGTGGCCGCGGTGGCCATGGCAGGGCCCTCCGATCTGCGTGCCGCGCCTGACTCCGCCGGGCCCGTGCTGCCGGGTGTGCAGGTGCGGCTGATCGACCACGACGACGCCGAGGTGCCGCCCGGCGAGGTCGGTCGGATCTTCGTGCAGACCGGGATGATGTTCGAGGGCTACACCGGCGGCGGTACCAAGCCGGTGGTCGACGGGCACATGAGCACCGGCGACCTCGGCCGCATCGACGCCGACGGCCGCCTGCACATCGTCGGCCGCGAGGACGACATGGTCATCTCCGGCGGCGAGAACGTGCAGCCCCAGGAGATCGAGGACGTGCTCCTGCTGCACGCCGACGTGCACGAGGCCGCGGTCGTCGGCATGGCGGACGACGACCTCGGTCAACGCCTCGTCGCCTTCGTGGCCGCGGTCGATCCGGCGTCGCCACCCGAGGTCGAGCAGCTCCGCGCGTGGGTGCGCGAGCGACTCGCCGGCTACAAGGTGCCCAAGGAGGTCCGCTTCGTGGACCGCCTCCCGCGCAACCCCACCGGCAAGGTCGTCCGCCGCGCCCTGCTCGACGCCACCGTCGCCACGCCCCTGGAGGACTGAGTCGCTCGACGACGAGTCGCTCGACCCGGTCATCCGGGGTCGTCGTCGTCACTGGCGGGTGGAGGTGGTTGGCGGTTGCTGTCGTCCTCGCCGGTGTCGTTGTCGTCGCCGGGTGGCGGGCGCCGGCGGTCACGGTCGGTCTTGTGCCGATGGTGAGGTGGGCAGAGGGGCTGGCCGTTGTCGGGGTCGGTGCGGCCGCCGCCCTCCCAGGGATCTCGGTGGTCGATCTGGCAGTGCTCGGATGGCACGCGACAGCCTGGGTGGGAACAGGTGGGATGGATGATCTCGACGGCTCGGCGTGTACCGCCGACGAACAGGCGGCGCCGGCGGCCGAGCTGGATGATCCGGTTGCCGCTGCCGAACACGGCACGTTCGATGTCGCACTCGCACAACACGGGCAGGACCTGGCCCGGGGTGAGCACGACGCCGGTGGAGAGCTGACAGATCCGGCCGGACAGGGTGTCGTGGTCCACGTGGACCGTGACCAACGGCCTCGGCCGCTTCCCGTCGGCGGGCGCCGTCGTGGAGCGGATGGCCATCTCGATGAAGGCGTCGTAGCGCCGCTGGCTGTCGGTGCGAGCTAGATCTGTCGCGGTGGCGTCGTCTCCCCGGCGAGCGCGGGCGTCGGCCCAGTCGTGCTCCCAGAACTCGTGCTCGATCCGGCGGAGTGCTTCGACGAAGGCGGCCCACCCGATCGGCTCGAAGCCGATGTCGAGCAGCCCGCACCCGTCGATGCCGTCGGACAGGTTGAGCCGCCGCCGCTCGTAGCGACCTGTTGCGTCGTCCTCGGCGCCGTCGGGGTCGACCGCTTGGCGCCAGTAGGCGACGACCTGTGCGAACTCGTCGTGCTCGAGCTCGATGGCCCACTGCACGAACGACCGCTGGTCATTGGCGACCTGGGTCGGGTACCGGCGATGCAGTCGGGCGATCTGGTCGACGTGCCAGGCCGAGATCGTCCCTGACTCGAACGCCTCGCCGACCGCGGTCAGTGCGGTGAGCGTCTGGCCTCGGCGCATGGCGGTACGGCAGTCGCTGCGATGGCGGCCGGTCCGTCGCCCCAACCACGCCGACGCGGAGCGAGAGCCGTCGCCTCGCCACACCCCGGACCGCTCGACCCGTGACGCGACCTTGGCGATCGACGCATCGAGCCGGGTCTGTACGGCCATCAGCTCGACGAGGCAGTCCGCGGCTTCGGCGTCGACCAGTTCGGCCACATCAGCGCGTGCCAGTGCTTCGACCTGGTCGGCAAGCTCTTTCACGAGCGTCGAGTACGGGATCTCCGCCATGACGTCATGCTATACGAACGGGTGTTCGATCGCAACATGGTTTGCGACGATCTTTCAAGTGTTGACATGCTGTTCAACAGGGGGCGGTGCGGGCGTCCCTCGGTCCAGCTCAGCAGCTCAGTTGAGGGCGGCGTCCTGGGTGTAGTCGTCCCACGGGTGGCGATAGCAGTACTCGGGGCGGAGGCAATAGCGCTCGGTTGGCTCCATCGTCTCCGGATCGAACTCCACTCGATAGACCCCGCCAACCTCGTCGACCACCTCGACCGACGTTGGTCCGGTGAACCGAATGCTGTCCGGCGCCCAGTGCTCGACCGATCGCCAGAACCACTCGCGTTCGTCGCCGTCGACGCGCTCGATGGTCAGGTTCCACCCCGGATCGACCGTCGCCGAGAACTCGTACTGCACGATCTCGTACTCGCCGGTCGGTGACGTGACCCGTCGCGTGGGGCTTCCGAAGTCGACCCGGAGGAAGAACCACCAGTAGAACCCGAGGAGCAGCCCGAGCAGCAGAACGACGACCGACGCGGCGATCACCCACGGTCGCCACCGGTGCCAATCCGAGCGGGGTGTGTGCGGCGGGGCCACCTCCTCGCCGACGGTCGTCATGGAGTCACAGTACGGCCATGCCCTGGGTCCCCCTGCCGCGGTGGCAGGACCCAGGGAGGGACAGGCGTCCCTGAGCGGCATCACGGCCGGACGGCCACCACTCGCCCAACGCTCCATCTCAAGCCTGTGCATGTGGCGACGCGCCCATGGGCGCGGGGAGGAGCTGTGAGCTCCTGGGTCGGGCGCGGCAGGTCGCGCCGATCGCGGCGAACCGCGCCCCATCCGACCGTCGACGCACCCGCGGGAGCGCGCGAAGGCGGAGGGGCGGGTGGTTGTCGCACCGTCGTGGACCACCACGGGTGTGAGTCCAGGGGAACTGGACGAACGGCCCTCCATCGCCCAATCCGGCACCTCGGCGAGCACCGCGAGCCGTTCTGGCGCCACGCGACGCCGGCGCCGTCGCGGCATGGGCCGGCGACCTCCGAACTCGTTCTCGCGGCTGGCCAGCACGCCCATCTGAGCCGAGCAGCGCCGTCCTCGACGCATCGCGACGCGCCCATGGGCGCGTCGAGGGCAGCCATCACCCGCCCGCGGGCGCGACCATCGACCGGGCCTCGGCGGTGGTCACCCCCCTCCGCCGGGGACCGACCTGAGCTCCTCCGCTGGGGGCCGCTGTCGCCGTGGTCGAACTCCGTTCGACCATACCCAGGGTGTGTGACGGTTACGGAACGTGCCCAGTCCGG
>CAZBTQ010000066.1:8687-14190 GCA_964494405.1 uncultured Iamiaceae bacterium | reverse complement strand
GTGACGCACTACGAGGTGCTGGGCGTGCGCGCAGGCGCCGACCTCGACGAGATCCGGCGTGCCTACCTGCGCCTGGCGAGGGAGCACCACCCCGACCACGACGGCGATGCGGAGACCATGCAGGCGATCAACGCGGCGTGGCGGACGCTGTCGGACCCCGGACGCCGACGCCGCTACGACGAAGGGCTGCGGACCGAGGGCGAGCCCGCCGAGCCCGAGCCGACGTGGCATCCCTTCGACGAGGGTTGGGACGACGAGATCGACCCGCGCCTCGACGACAGCGACGCCAGGCGGCCGACGGCGGGGCGCCTGCTCGCGATCGCGCCAGTGGCGCTGCTGGTGGTCGGGCTCGGCGCGCTCGTGGTTGGTGGGGTCGCCGCGCTGCGACCGCTGCTGGCGTTCGCCTTCGTGTGCCTGGCCGGCTCGCTGCTGCTGTTCGTCCTCGCACCGGTTGCGGTGGTCCTCGAGAGCCGGCGACACGACCGGCTCTGACGAGCGCGGCACGAGGTCGTGCGGTCCGTTCCGCGCACGTCCTAGGGTGCCGGCATGGCCAAGATCTCGATCGTCGCAAAGCTCCCGCTCCGCCCCGGCACCCGCGACGAGTTCGTCGCCGCGTTCAGCCAGATGTACCCCGTCGTCGCCGAGGAGGAGGGGACGCTCGTCTACACGCTCCACCTCGACGCCAAGGACGAGGACCTGGTGTGGGTCTACGAGATGTACGCGTCAGACGAGGCGCTCGCGGCGCACTCTGGCAGCGACGGGATGAAGGCGGGCCTCGCCGCGTTCGGCGGGTTCATCGCCGGCCCCGCGGAGCTGATCCGCATGACCCCGGTCGGGGGCAAGGACCTCGACCTGTCGGAGTGACCACGTACCTCGACGCGATCGTCGCCGCGCACCGCGCGACGGCCACCGCCGACGGCCGCAGTCTCGACGAGCTGGTCGACGTGGCGCGCCGGTGTCCGCCACCGCGCGACTTCCGCTCCGCGCTGGTCGACGCCGAGGGCCTGGCCGTCATCGCCGAGGTCAAGCGCCGCTCGCCGTCGAAGGGCCCGCTCGCGCCCGACCTCGACCCTGCGGTCCTGGCCGGCCAGTACGAGCACGGCGGCGCTACCTGCCTGTCGGTGCTCACCGATGCCGACCACTTCGGCGGATCGCCGGAGGACCTGCGGGCCGCGCGCGAGGCCGTGTCGATCCCCGTGCTGCGCAAGGACTTCACGGTGGCCGAGGCCGACGTCTGCGACGCCCGCCTGATGGGCGCCGACTGCGTGCTGCTCATCGTGGCCGCCCTCTCCGACGACGAGCTGGCGCGGTTCCTCGCACTCGCCCGGGAGCTGTCGCTCGCCGTGCTCGTCGAGGTGCACGACGAACCCGAGCTCGATCGTGCCCTGGCTGCAGGCGCCGACATCGTGGGGGTGAACCAGCGGGACCTGGTGACCTTCGAGGTCGACACCGGTCGCGCCGAGCGCATGGCGCCACTGATCCCGAGCGACGTGGTCCGGGTGGCCGAGTCCGGCGTCCGCGACGCCGCCGACGCGGCTCGCCTGGCCGATGCCGGCTACGACGCGGTGCTGGTCGGCGAGAGCCTCGTCACCTCGGGGGACCCCAGCGCGGGGGTGTCGGCGTTGCGCCAGGCCGCACGGGCCGCTGACGGGTAGGCGGTAGCGTCGCAGCGTGTTCGTCAAGATCTGCGGGATCACCAGCGAGGACGACGCGCTCCTCGCGGTGGCGATGGGCGCCGACGCCGTCGGCTTCGTGTTCGCGCCGTCGTCGCGCCAGGTCGCGCCCGGACACGTCCGCGACATCGTCCGCCGGCTCCCGCCCGAGATCCTCACCGTCGGCGTCTTCCGCGACGAGGCGCCCCAGCGCGTCGTCGACGTCACCCAGGCCGCTGGGCTGTCCGGAGTGCAGCTCCACGGCCACGAGACGCCTGATGACGCGCAGTTCGTCCGCGCACGGGTGCCGTTCCTGATCCAGGCCTTCCCCGCCGGCTCCGAGGCGCTGCGCCACGCCGACGACTGGGGCTCCGACGTCATCCTCATCGACTCGCCGACGCCCGGCTCGGGCCGTGTCTTCGACTGGTCGCTCGCCGAGGGCGCGCCGTCGGGCCGCAGGATCCTGCTCGCCGGCGGGCTCACCCCCGCCAACGTGGCCGACGCCATCGGAAAGGTGCGTCCGTGGGGGGTCGACGTGTCGAGCGGCGTCGAGGCCGAACCCGGTCGTAAGGACCCCCGCAAGGTGCGAGCATTCATCGCGGCGGCGAAGGAAGCTCTACCGGAGGACGACACCGTGCAGGACGACGCCCGCGACGCCGCACCCTATGACTGGCAGGAGGAGGGCGGGTGAGCGCTGAGTCGCTGATGGGGTTCCCGTCGGCCGGCCGGTTCGGCGAGTTCGGTGGTCGCTACGTCCCTGAGACGTTGGTGCCGGCGTGCCAGGAGCTCGAGGCGGCGTTCATCGAGGCCTGGGCCGATCCCGCCTTCCACGCCGAGCTCGACGAGCTCCAGCGCAGCTACACGGGCCGGCCGTCGCCGCTCACCGACTGCCATCGCCTGTCCGAGGAGCTCGGCCTGCGCCTCCTGCTGAAGCGCGAGGACCTCAACCACACCGGCTCGCACAAGATCAACAACGTGCTCGGCCAGGCGCTGCTGGCCCGCCGCATGGGCAAGGCGCGCCTGGTGGCCGAGACCGGCGCCGGCCAGCACGGCGTGGCCACCGCGACGGCGGCGGCGCTGTTCGGGCTGAGCTGCACCGTCTACATGGGCGAGGTCGACATGGAGCGCCAGGCGCTCAACGTCTTCCGCATGCGGCTCCTCGGCGCCGAGGTGAAGCCGGCGTCGTCCGGCAGCCGCACCCTCAAGGACGCCGTGAACGAGGCGATGCGCGACTGGGTGGCGACCGTCGAGGACACGCACTACTGCCTCGGCTCGGTGATGGGCCCACACCCGTACCCGTGGATGGTGCGCGAGCTGCACCGGGTCATCGGTGTCGAGGCGAGCGCGCAGTGCCAGGAGCTGCTCGGCACGCACCCCGACGTGGTCACGGCCTGCGTCGGCGGCGGGTCGAACGCGATCGGGATCTTCTCGGGCTTCGTCGACACCGATGCCGAGCTGGTGGGCGTGGAGCCTGCGGGCGGTGCGGCGATCGCTCGTGCGGTGCCCGGCGTCGTCCACGGCATGGCCTCGTACCTGATGCAGGACGAGTGGGGGCAGGTGCAGGAGGCGCAGTCGATCTCGGCTGGGCTCGACTACCCGGGCGTCGGACCCGAGCACGCGCACCTCGCCGAGATGGGTCGGGCCCGCTACGAGCAGGTCACCGATGCGGAGGTGATCGACGCGTTCCAGCTCCTGTCGCGCACCGAGGGCATCATCCCGGCGCTCGAGTCGGCCCACGCGCTGGCGTGGGTCAGCCGCGACCGCACGGCCCTGGCGGGACGCAGCGTCCTGCTCAACCTGTCGGGGCGCGGCGACAAGGACGTGGCCCAGATGATGGACATCCTCGGGTGAGCGCCGACGCTGCCACTGCCGCGACCGCCTCCGGCACCGCTGTCGGGCCGCTCGAAGCGCACCTCCGGGCTGCGAGGGCGAGTGGCCGCAAGCTGCTGTTGCCGTACCTCACCGCGGGGTACGCACCCGGCGCCGACGGGGGATGGACGCGCCTGGTCGAGGCGGTCGCCCACGCCGGCGCCGACGGCATCGAGATCGGCATCCCGTTCTCGGACCCGGTCATGGACGGCCCCACCATCCAGATCTCCTCGGCGGCGGCGCTCGAGGCGGGCGTGACCCCTGCCGGCATCCTCGACGACATCGAGCGGCTCGACGTGCCGGTGCCGCTCATCGCCATGACGTACTACAACATCCCGTTCCGCATGGGGCTCACCCGCTACGCCAGCAACCTCAAGCGCGCCGGCATCGACGGGGCGATCCTTCCCGACCTTCCCCTCGAAGAGGCTGGGCCGTGGACCGCCGAGGCCGACGCCGCGGGCGTCGAGACGGTGATGCTCGCCGCGCCCACCGGCTCCGACGAGCGGCTGGCGGCGGTGTGCGAGCGGTCCAGGGGCTTCGTCTACGGCGTCGGCCTGCTCGGCATCACCGGCGAGCGGGCCACGCTGGCGGCCAGCGCCACCCGCATCGCGTCCCGCCTGAAGGCGATCACCGACAAGCCGGTCGCCATCGGGGTCGGCGTGTCGACCCCCGCGCAGGCGGTCGAGGTGGCCGAGGTCGCCGATGGCGTGGTCGTCGGTTCGGCGATCATCCGGGCGCTCATCGACCACGGCTTCGACGCGTGCGTCGACTTCGTCGGCTCGCTGCGCGACGGCCTCGACCGGGGCTGAGCCAGTGAGCGTCAGGCCCGTGGAACGACGGACCGAGGACGGCTGCGAGCTGTGCGAGGCGGCGCGGTTCACCCACTGGTACCACGAGGACGAGCGCTGCTGGGTGGCCGACTGCGAGGTCTGCTCGGTTCCGATGGTCGTGTGGCAGCACCACGGCGCGACGCCCTCCGACGACGACGTGGCCGAGATGCTCGACGTGCTGAGCGTGGTGGCCGGTGCCCGGTTCGGCGACGACTTCTCGATCGATCGCACGATGCGCCAGGTGCCGACGCACTTCCACGCCCACGCACGCGATCGCCACTGGTGGGCGGAGCGGGCGAGCAGGCCGTTGTCGCGCTACACGGGTGTCGGGGGCGAG
This sequence comes from uncultured Iamiaceae bacterium, assembly GCA_964494405.1. GTDB lineage: Bacteria > Actinomycetota > Acidimicrobiia > Acidimicrobiales > SKKL01 > Actinomarinicola. The sequence goes on along the minus strand of CAZBTQ010000066.1, from coordinate 9,502 downwards.
AGGGTCGAGCGGTAGCCTCACGCTGTCATGTGTGAGGTGCAGCCATGAGCGAGCCCAGCGTCTACGAGCGCGTCGGCGGAATGCCGTTCTTCGAGGACCTGGTCGTGCGGTTCTACGAGGGCGTGGCGGCCGACGCGGTCCTGCGACCCCTGTACCCAGAGGATCTCGCCGAGTCGCACCGCACGCTGGCGTGGTTCCTCGCCCAGTACTGGGGCGGTCCGACCGACTACAGCGACGAGCGCGGGCACCCACGGCTGCGCATGCGCCACGCCCCGTTCACCATCGGCCAGGTCGAGCGCGACCACTGGTTCGCGCACATGAGCGATGCCGTGCGCGCCGCGGATCTCGACCCTGAGGTGGAGGTTGCGCTGCTCGAGTACTTCGATCGGGCGGCCACCGCGATGATCAACGACTCGCCGTTGCGGTTCCGCATGGTGGGCTCGGAAGGCCCCGAACCCCGAAATGCTTGACTTGGCAGGGCTTTTCGAGTCGCGTGGCCTCTGAACTGCCCGGCCCACACCGAACCTGCCGGGCACTGAGGAGGACAACCACATGAACAAGTCCGAGCTGGTCGCCGCCGTCGCCGCCCGTTCCGAGCAGACCCAGAAGGATGTCGACGACACGATCTCCGCACTCTTCGAGGTCGTGGCCGAGGCCATCGGGAAGGGGGAGAAGGTGTCGATCCCCGGCTGGATCTCGTTCGAGCAGACCGATCGGTCGGCCCGCACCGGCCGCAACCCCGCCACCGGCGAGACGATCCAGATCCCGGCCACCAAGGCGGCGAAGGTGTCCGCAGGCTCGAAGTTGAAGGCAGC
>CAZBTQ010000066.1:3174-8587 GCA_964494405.1 uncultured Iamiaceae bacterium | reverse complement strand
GCCCCGGCGTTCAACCTGGCCGACCAGAGCGGCCAGAAGGTGCGGCTCAGCAGCTTCAAGGGCCGCAAGATTCTTCTGTACTTCTATCCGAAGGCCGACACGCCCGGCTGCACCACCCAGGCATGTGGGCTGCGCGATGTCCTCGGCGACATCGGCGACACGGTCGTCCTCGGCGTCAGCCCCGACGAGCCCGCGAAGCTCGAGAAGTTCGACACCAAGTACTCGCTCGGCTTCCCGCTGCTGTCAGACCCCGACCACGCCGTCGCCGAGAAGTACGGCGTGTGGGGCGAGAAGTCGATGTACGGCCGCACGTACATGGGCATCGTCCGCTCGGCGTTCCTCATCGACGAGAAGGGCAAGATCGCCGAGGCGTGGCCCAAGATCAGCCCGAAGGACACGCCGAAGAACCTGCTGAAGGCCCTCGCCTCATGAGCGGTGCCGTGAGCGGGGCGCTGCCGGAGCCGGCATCGGTCCTGCCGCACCGTCCCCCGTTCCTGTTCGTCGACGAGATCGTCGAGGTCGAGCCTGGGGTCTCCGCCAAGGGTCGTTGGCGCCTCACCGGCGACGAGGCGTTCTTCGCCGGACACTTCCCGGGTCGTCCGACCCTGCCCGGGGTGTTGATGGTCGAGGCGATCGCCCAGCTCGGCGCGGTCGCACTGCTGTCCGACGAGCGCTTCGCGGGCAAGCTCCCGCTGTTCGGTGGCGTCGACTCGGCCCGGTTCCGGCGTCAGGTCGCCCCCGGTGACACGCTCGACATCGAGATCACGCTTGGCCGGATGTCAGCGCGCGCCGGCAAGGGGTCGGGGACCGCCTCGGTGAACGGCGAGCTCGCCTGCCAGGCCGACCTGCTCTTCGTGGTGGTCGACGCCCAGTAGCCGGCGACGGCGGCGAGGCTCAGGCGGGTGGGCCGATGACCAGGGTGCCGTTGTGGCCGCCGAAGCCGAACGAGTTCGACAGCGACGGGCCGGGCTGCCAGGCGCGGGCCTCGCCAGCGACGATGTCGATCGTCGGTAGGTCGGGGTCGGCCTGCTCGTAGCCCGCTGTCGGGGGGATGAGGCCGTGTCGCATCGACAGGAGCACGGCCGCGGCCTCGATCGCACCGGCACCACCGAGCGCGTGGCCGGTGATGCCCTTGGTCGAGGTGACCGCAGGTCCGGGCTGGCCGAACAGCTTGGCGACGGCCTCGGCCTCGGCCTGATCGTTCTTGGGGGTCGACGTGCCGTGGGCGTTGATGTGCACGATGTCGGCGGCGGTGATGCCCGCGTCGGCGAGCGCCACCTCCATGCAGGTGACGGCGCCACTGCCGCCGGGGGAGGGGGCGGTGATGTGGTGGGCGTCGGCGGTGTTCGCCGAGCCCATGATCTCGCCGATGATCGTGGCGCCGCGCGCCACTGCACGCTCCCACTCCTCGAGCACGAGCACTCCGGCGGCCTCGGCCATGACGAAGCCGTCGCGGCGGACGTCGAAGGGCCGTGAGTGCCCGCTCTTGGACAGTGCGGTCATGTTGCCGAACCCTGCGATCGCCGTCGGCGTCATCCCAGCCTCGGAACCACCGGCGAGCATCACGTCGGCGCGGCCGTCGCGCACCATGCGGGCGGCGTTGCCGATGCTGTGGGTGCCAGCGGCGCAGGCGGTCACCGTGGTCTCGCACGGCCCCTGGAACCCGTAGCGCATCGACACACCGGCGGCGGCAGCGTTGCCCATCATCATCGGCACGAGGAACGGCGACACGCGGTCGGCGCCCTTGTTGTAGAAGGTCTGGATCTGTTCTTCGAGGGTGGCGATGCCCCCGACGCCGGTGCCGATGAGCACGCCGGCGCGAGCCGGGTCGACCTTGAGGTCGCCCGCTTCCTCGAGCGCCATGGCTGCGGCCGCGAAGGCGAACTGGGCGAACCGGTCGGTGCGCCGCGCCTCCTTGCGGTTCTCGAACCACTGCTCGGGTTCGAAGTCGGTGACCCGACGCTCCGAGCCCACCTCGGCCGGGCCGAGCAGGCCCGCCCAGAACGCGTCGCTGCCGACCCCGCAGGGCGTGACGACGCCGATGCCGGTGACAGCGACGCGGCGGGCCATCAGAGCTTCGACTGGATGAGGTCGAACGCGGCGCCTGCGGTCTCGATGCCCTCGAGCTCCTCCTCGTCGACGCTGACGTCGAACTCCTCTTCGAGGGCCATGACCAGCTCGACGAGGTCGAGGCTGTCGGCGTCGAGGTCGTCGGCGAACTTCGCCTCCCGGGTCACCTGGTCGGGCTCGACGGCGAGGACCTCCACCGCACACTTCTTGAATCGCTCGAAGTTCTCGTCGCTCACTGCTGCTCCGTTCTCAGGGTCATGTTCTGGTGGAATCTTGGCCGGTCTAGCTTCCCATGCCCAAGCCGCCGTCGACCGGGATCACCGCTCCGGTGATGTAGCCGGCCGCGTCGGAGGCCAGGAAGGCGATGGTGGCGGCGACCTCGTCGGGGGTCCCGAAGCGGCCGAGCGGGGTCGCCTCGGACATCGCGGCACGCTGGTCGTCGGTGAGCGCCCCCGTCATGTCGGTGGCGATCGGGCCGGGAGCCACCACGTTGACGGTGATGTTGCGGGACGCGAACTCGCGGGCGAGCGACCGCGCCAGGCCGACGAGGCCCGCCTTCGACGCCGCGTAGTTGGCCTGCCCTGCCTGCCCGGCGGTGCCGACGATCGACGACAGCATCACGATGCGACCCCAGCGGGCGCGCATCATCGACTTGACCGCCCGCCGCGACACGCGGAAGGCGCCGGTGAGGTTGGTGTCGACGACATCGGTGAAGTCGTCGTCGCCCATGCGCAGGACCAACCCGTCGCGGGTCATGCCGGCGTTGGCGACGAGGATCTCGACCGGGCCGAGCTCGGCTTCGACCTTGTCGAACGCGGCGTCGACCTGGGCGGTGTCGGACACGTCGCACGGCACGCACAGGAACCGATCGTCGTCGGGCGGGGTGCTGCGGTAGGTGACCGCGACCCGGTGCCCCGCATCGGCGAAGGCGGAGGCGGTGGCGAGCCCGATGCCCCGGTTGCCGCCGGTGACGAGGACGACCCGACCTTGGGCAGTGGAGCCCTCGGGGGAGGCAGTATCGGTCACGGGTTCCACCGCAAGAGCGCCGAGGCCCAGGTCATCCCGGCGCCGAAGCCGACGAGCAGCACCAGGTCGTCCGGCTCGAGCCGCCCGGTGTCTGCGGCCTCGGCGAGGGCCATCGGGATGGTGGCCGACGATGTGTTGCCGGTGCGCTCGAGGATCGACACCACCCTGTCCATGGGGATCCCGAGCTTGTCGCAGGCGGACTGGATGATGCGGATGTTGGCCTGGTGGGGGACCACCAGCGCGATGTCGTCGACGGACACCCCGGCCTTGGCGAGCGTGGCCTCTGCCGAGCTCACCATGACGCGCACAGCCCGACGGAACACCTCGCGGCCGTCCATCCGGAAGTAGCCGCCGATGTCGGCATCGAGGATGTGGCGCAGGGAGCCGTCGGAGCCGAGGTCCCAGGCGAGCAGCTCGCCCGGACCGTCGACCGACTCGAGCGCGACCGCGCCCGCACCGTCGGCGAACAGGATCGCGGTGCTGCGGTCGTCCCAGTCGGTGAGGCGGCTGAGCGTCTCGGCGCCGATCACCAGGATGCGGTCCATGCCCGCGTCGATCAGCCCGTGCGCGGTGACCAGTCCGTACGCGAAGCCCGAGCACGCGGCGTTGAGGTCGAACGCGCCGCAGGTCAGGCCGAGCTCGTGCTGGACGGTGGACGCCGTCGCCGGCACCTGCTGGTCGGGGCTGGTGGTGGCCAAGATGACGAGGTCGACCGATTCGGGTGACCATCCGGCGCGCTCGATGGCCTGTCGGCCCGCGTCGATCGCGAGCCCTGACGTCGTGCCACCCACACGACGTTCGCGGATGCCGGTGCGCTCGGTGATCCACTCGTCGCTCGTGTCGAGGGTCTGGGCGAGGTCGTCGTTGGTGACGACCTTCTCGGGCAAGGCGGAACCCCACCCCTTGATCTGTGCTCCACGCATGTCAGCTCGTCCTCAGCCAGGCGATGGGTTGACTCGTGGTGACCCGCTCGCCGTCGACGGCGAGCCACCCCATGACGGATCCGGCGAACGCAGAGCGCACCGCCTCCTCGCCGACGCGGCCGATGCGCTGGCCGGGTTCGACGGTGGCGCCGGCAGCGAGATCCGGCTCGGGCGTGAAGATCCCCGCGGCGGGGCTCACGACCATCCGCTCGGTGGCGAACAGCTGCTCGCCGTCTCGCTGTCCGAGGTCGGCCCCGCCAGTGGTGGGATGCTGCGACAACGACTCGATGAGCGTGTCGAGGTCGGCGGGCGTGGAGACCGACAGGGTGCGAGCGCCGGTCATCGTGCGCTTCGCCATCCCGGTGAGCACGGTGCCAGGGCCCAGCTCCACGAACGTGGTGACGCCAGCGTCGTCGAGCTCGTGCAAGGTCTGGCGCCACCGCACCGGGCTGCAGAGCTGCGCGGACAGGAGGCCCGCCCACTCGACGCCATCGGCGTGCGCCAGCGCGTCGACGTTGGCGTGGACGGGGACCTCGGGGTCGCGCCACTCGGCAAGCTCGAGCGCCTTGCGGAGCCGGTCGCGTGCGGGCGCCATGAACGGGGTGTGGAACGCACCACCGACCGGCAGACCCATGACGCGCTTGGCGCCGAGCTCCTTGGCGGCGGTGCCCGCCGACTCGATGGCGTCGGGGTCGCCGGCGATCACGACCTGGCCGGGCGAGTTGAAGTTGGCGACCCACACGTCGCCGTCGACGCGGGCGCAGGCGACCTCGACCTTGTCGTCGTCGAGGCCGAGGACCGCGGCCATCGTGCCGTTCTGCGCGTCGGCTGCATCCTTCATCGCCTCGCCGCGCTCGGCGACCAACCGCACGCCGTCCTCGAACGAGACGGCGCCGGCGGCGACGAGGGCGGTGTACTCGCCGAGGCTGTGGCCGGCGACCCGCGCCGGCTCCACACCGGTGCGCTCGACGGCATCGAGGGTGATCAACGAGGTGAGGAACGTGGCGAGCTGGGCGTTGTGGGTCTCGACGAGCTCGTCGGCGTCGGCGTCGAGCAGCAGTGCCGCGAGGTCGCGGCCAGCCACTTCGGACGCCTCGTCGACCAGCTCCCAGGACGGATGGTCGGCCCAGGCGGCGCCCATGCCTGGGCGTTGTGAACCTTGGCCGGGGAAGGTGAACGCGATCATGTGCAGCGGTGGATCCCCATCGGTGGGTGGTGTGCTCCGGGTCAGACCTCGGGACCGGTGCGGAGGTTTCACCGGTGCCACCGAGGCTATTCCTCCGAGCGGTACGCTGGTGCGTCACCTGCCCGGGTGGCGGAATGGCAGACGCGGGGGACTCAAAATCCCTTGTCCGAAAGGGCGTGCGGGTTCGAGTCCCGCCCCGGGCACGAGC
>CAZBTQ010000066.1:0-3074 GCA_964494405.1 uncultured Iamiaceae bacterium | reverse complement strand
GATGTCCCGGTCGCTCATCGAGCGTCGGCTGACCGATCTGGCTGAGCGGCTCAAGCAGCTGCGCTTCGACCTCGGGGTGGCCGACGAACAGGTCACGCACTTCTCCGAAGAGGCCGAGGACGCGCGCCTGCGGTCGCTGGTGTCAGAGACGCCCCTGGCCGAGCACGAGCACCGCGACGCGGCCCGGCACGCCGCGGTCAGCGCTCGCAGCCGCGAAGACCTGGTGGTCGAGATCGCCCGCCTGGAGGCGCTCCAGGACGATCTGCTCGACCAGCTCCTCGACCTCGACGCGTCCCCTAGCCTGCCGGGTGCCGTCCCCACAGAAGCCCGTTCCGCCGACGGGTCGCGCTGACCCACAGGAGCCCGACGTTGCCCACACGTGTCGTGATCGCCGAGGACGAGGCCATCATCCGCCTCGATCTCAAGGAGACCCTCGAAGAAGAGGGCTACGAGATCGTCGGTGAGACCGGTCGCGGCGACGAAGCCGTGCAGATGGTCCGCGACCTCTCGCCCGACCTCGCGATCCTCGACATCAAGATGCCAGGCCTCGACGGGCTGTCCGCTGCCCGCGAGATCACCGCCGAGAACCTTGCGGCCGTGTTGATCCTCACCGCGTTCAGCCAGCGCGACCTCATCGAGCAGGCCCGAGACGCGGGGGCGCTCGCCTACCTGGTGAAGCCGTTCCAACGCTCCGAGCTCGTCCCCGCCGTCGAGGTCGCGCTCGGCCAGTTCGAGCGCATATCCGCGCTCCAGGACAAGGCGTCCAGCCTCGAGGAGCAGCTCGAGACCCGCAAGGTCGTCGAGCGCGCCAAGGGCAAGCTCATGGACGAGCACTCGTTGCCAGAAGCCGAGGCGTTCAGCTTCATCCAGCGCACGGCGATGAAGGAGCGGCGCACCATGAAGGACGTCGCCGCCCAGGTGATCGACGGCTCCGTCGTCCCACCCCCTGTCGCCCAACCCCCTGCATAGGCTGGCCTCGTGGCCCGCTACATGCTGCTCGACGGCAACTCGCTGACCTACCGCGCCTTCTTCGCGCTCCCCACCGACCTCACGACGGCGTCCGGGCAGGTCACCAACGCGGTGTTCGGGTTCACGTCGATGCTGGTGAACCTGGTGCGCGACCACACGCCTGACGGCATCGTCGTGGCGTTCGACCGTCCCGAACCCACCTTCCGCCACGACGCCGCGCCGTCCTACAAGGCCACCCGCGACGCTGCTCCCGACATCCTCCGCCAGCAGATGGGCCTCGTCCGCCAGGTGCTCGAGGTCTTCGACCTGCCAGTGGTCGAACAGGCCGGTGTCGAGGCCGACGACCTCATCGCCACGCTCGCCACCCGCTACCGCGACGCGGGCGACGACGTGCTGATCGTGACGGGTGACCGCGACACCTACCAGCTCGTCGAGGACCCCCACGTGAAGGTCCTCTACAACAAGCGTGGCGTGTCGGACTACGCCCTGTACGACGAGGCGGGCATCCTCGAGCGCACCGGCGTGCGTCCGGTCGACTACGTCCAGTACGCCGCGCTTCGCGGCGACCCGTCCGACAACCTTCCCGGCGTGCCGGGCGTGGGGGAGAAGACGGCGGCGAAGCTCATCAACCAGTACGGCGGGATCGACGGCATCTTCGAGCACGTCGACGAGCAGACGCCGAAGCTCCGCCAGAACCTGGCCGAGAACCAGGATCAGGTCCGGCTCAACGTCGAGCTGATGGTCCTTCGTCGCGACGTCGAGGTCGAGGTCGAGCCGGTGCCGTTCTCGTCGGATCGGGTCGATCCCGACGCGCTGCGCCAGCTCGTCGACTTCCTCGAGTTCCACAGCCTCGTCGAGCGGATCCACGAGGCGATGGGCAGCGAGTCCGCGCCCGCGGGCGCGGGTGCCGGGCTCGACGTGCTGGTGCCCGAGGTCGCACCAGTCGAGAGCGCGGACGACGCCTTCGAGGTGCTGACCAGGCTCGCCGCGGACGGCGGCTTCCTGTCGGTGGCCGGCGCGGTGCGCACCGGCGTCGCCTGGCGCGACACCTCCTGGGATCATGCGGGTGCACATCCGCTCGACGGCCTCGCGCTGGTCGACGACAGCGAGCAGGGCGACGTGGTCTGGATCCCGTCTGCGTTCCTGGTCGCTGAACCGGTGGTGGCGGCGCTCCAAGCGCTGGTGGCCGATGGCGGACGGCCGCTCGTGGCGCATGACGCCAAGTCGCTCCTTCGTGCGCTCACCGGCCTCGGCGTCGACGTGCGCACGCTCGCGCTCGACACGATGCTCGCCCAGTACCTGCTCGATCCGGCCGAGTCGCGCTACCTGCTCGAGGACATCCTCGAGCGCCACTGCCGCCTCCAGCTCCCCGACGTGTCGCCCGCCGAGGAAGGACGCCTCGACCTCGGCGGTGACGACTCGGTCGATGTCGCCACGTCCACGGCTCAGCGGGCGCTCGCCGTCGCGCGCTTGGTCGACCCGCTGCACGAGGCGCTCGACGCCCACGGCCTGCGCCAGCTCAACGACGACATCGAGGTCCCCCTCGTGCGCGTGCTGGCCCGGATGGAAGACGCCGGCGTCGGCATCGACGTCGCGGTGCTCCAGAAGCTGAGCGACGAGCTCACGGCCGAGGCGTCCGAGCTCACGCGGCAGATCCAGGACGACGCCGGCGGCGAGTTCAACGTGAACTCCACGAAGCAGCTCCGCGAGGTCCTGTTCGATCGGCTCGGGCTCACGCCGCAGAAGAAGACCAAGACGGGCTTCTCCACCGACGCGGCCTCGCTCGAGAAGCTGAGCGGTCAGCACCCGATCATCGACCACCTGCTGCGCTACCGCGAGGTCGAGAAGCTCCGCTCCACCTACGGGGAGGGGCTCCTCGCCGAGGTCGCACCCGACGGTCGCATCCACGCAACGTTCAACCAGACCGTGGCGCGCACGGGTCGGCTCAGCTCCGACGCACCCAACCTGCACAACATCCCGGTGCGCACCGAGCGCGGTCGCGAGTTCCGCCGGGCGTTCGTGCCCGCACCCGGCATGGAGCTGCTCGTTGCCGACTACAACCAGATCGAGCTGCGCTGCATCGCCCACCTGGCCGAGGACCCGGG
>CAZBTQ010000065.1:0-14273 GCA_964494405.1 uncultured Iamiaceae bacterium | reverse complement strand
GCCAGCTCGTCGTCGGTGGGCTCGTGGCGCTCGTGCGCCTCGGGCGGCAGCAGGTCGACGATGGCCTGCATGATCGTCGCGGTGGCACCGTCGAGCCACGCCGCGCTCGGTGGACCGGCGGCGCGCTGGCGCGCTGTGCGGGGCTTCAGCGCGAAGGTCGAACCGACGCGCAGGCGCACGGTCGGAGGGTGCAGCACGTTCCACAGCTCGGGCACTCGCGACGAGCGGGGCCAGACCCGCTCGGTCCCCCACAACCCCATGGGCACGATGGGCGCGCCGGTCATGTCGGCGAGGCGTGCCGCGCCGTAGCGCCCCTTGAGCTCGGGCTCGAAGAACTCGGGACCCCGCGGGATCGTCCCCTGCGGGAGCACCGCCACCACCTCGCCCGCGTCGAGCGCGGCGGCCGCCGCGCGCAACGGTTCGTCGGACCCCGTCCCCCGGTCGACGGGGATGCCGCCGAGCGCCGTGACGAGCTGACCGACCACCGGAGCGTCGAACAGCTCGCGCTTGGCGAGGAAGCGCACCGACCGGCCACGACGTGCGAGTGCCATGGCGATGGCGATCGGGTCGAAGTACGAGCGGTGGTTCGCCACGAGGATCGCCGGCCCGTCGTGAGGCAGCGGATCGGGTGCGTCGATGTCGAAGCGCACCGCGGGAAACATCTCGGGCACCAGCATCGTGAGCACGACCTGCTGCGGCTCGATGCCCGCCACCTTCGGCACCCCGGGTGGGACGTCGAAGTGCATGACGGGCCAGCGGCGCACGGCTGCCACCGCGACCATGCGCGGATCGGGGTTGACGACGTGGGGATGTCCGACGGCGGACAGCAGCGGCACGTCGTAGTAGCTGTCGGAGTAGGCATGGCTCTCGGCGAGATCGACCCCCGACTCCGCCGCCCACGCCGAGACGGCACGCACCTTGCCCCGTCCCCACACGAACTCGCCGTCGATGCCGCCCGTGTACACGTCGTCGACGTGGGCGTACCGGGTGGCGACCACCGCGTCGAAGCCGAGGCGAGCGGCGAGCGGCTCGATCAGGTCGTGCGGCGTCGTGGTGGCCATCACCAGCAGACGTCCGTCGGCCTTGTGCCGCGCGATCTCGGACAGCGCGTAGCCGGGGACGCGCGTGGCGAGCACCTCGGATGCCGCCTCCCCCGCGGCCCGCACCTCGGGACGTGACCAGCCGGCGGCGGCCCGCGCTGCCTGGCGGGTGAGCATCATCGTCGGGCGGTTCTCTCCCACCAGGTCGAAGATGCGGTAGATGGCGCCCTCGCCGGGGATCGACCGACCACCGAGCAGGCCACCGGCTCGCAGGTGCTCGGAGATGACGGGGCCGCTCGCTCCGGTGAGCAGCGTCCGATCGAGGTCGAAGATGGCGGCGGCACGGCCCATGGACGGATGCTACGACCGCGGATCGGTCGGTGTGCCGGGCTCGGCCTCGTCGATCGGGTAGGCGTCGGTATCGGTGGGAGCGGCGGGCTCGGGCCCGCCCGGCACCGGATACATGCCCTCGCGAGTGCCGAGCTGCTCGGCGACGACTCGCAACGTCTGCTCGTACACGGCCCTCGCCGGCAGCGACGGGCGGCCCTTGGCCCTGCGGGCGAGCCCGACCGAGCGGGGTGCGAGGTCGTCGATCTTCACCAGGCGCCACTCGCCCCCGACGTAGGACGGCACCGCTCCCGAGGGGATGATCGCCGCACCGAAGCCCTGGAACGCCAAGGACGCGAGCAGGCGCATGCCGTCGACCTCGACCTTGGGACGAAGCTCGACGCCGGCGGTACGTGCTTCCGCGTCGAGCGCATCTCGGAACGACGTGCCGGGCAGCGACAGCAGCAGCTCGTGCTCGGCCGCCCCGGCGAGCGTGACCCGATCGGCGGCCGCGAGCGGGTGGTCCGATGGTGCGACCAGCACCCGATCCTCGTTGAAGAGCGGCTCCACGACGACGTCGGGGTCGGCGAACGGGACGTTGATGATGGCGAAGTCGATGTCGCCGCCGTGGACCAGGGGCATGAGCGCGCTGGTGGTGGCGTCGATGATCGCGAGGCGCACCAGTGGGTGCTCGCGGTGGACGGCGTCGACGAGTCGGGGGACGAGCCAGCGACCGACCGTGCCGATCACGCCGACCCGGGCGCTGCCCGAGACGACGTCGCCCATCGATGCGACGTCGGCGGCAATGGCCTCGAGCTCGGACTGGACGCGTCGACTGCGGTCGACGACCGCGTGGCCCTCCTCGGTGAGCAGCCCCGTCGACCGGTCGACGAGCGTGGCTCCCAGCTCCTTCTCCAGGCGCGCAACATGGGTCGACACGTTCGACTGCACGGTGTGCAGCGCGCGTGCCGCAGCGGAGAAGCTGCCGTGGTCGTGTACGGCGACGAGGGCGGAGAGCTGACGCAGGTCCATCGCTTTCAATGATGCCAGGTATCTAGAACAACTGTTGGACAGATCATGTGCGAGCCTTCACAATGATCCCTACATACGCCGAGGCAATGACACCCTCCCCCCAGGGTCGCCTCGAGCAGGTGACGATGGTCTGGTCCCCCCCAGTGACCACGTCGCCCTGAACAGGACTGGTCTCCCCCCGACCGGTCCTGTTCCATTTTTCCGGCGATGGCCCTGGAGGTAGGAGACGGTGGCGTGCCCGACGGGTAACCAACCCAGCGGCCAGCAGGTCCCACCCCAGGTGACCCCCCGTCTCGCGCTGCGCTCCCGCACCCCTGGTTCGGTGTCGGCGACCGTCAGCGAGCTGGCCGGGCGCCCTGTGGTGCTCGTCGAGTCCGACAGCACCGAGCGGCGCGGGGCGCTGCACCCCGAGGACGGAGCGAGCATCGCCACCGCGACCCGCACCGCACGGGCAGCCCGCGTGCCGCTCGTGATGGTGCTCGCGTCGAGCGGGGCCGACGTGCACGAGGGCCTGCCCGCGCTGGCCGGCTGGGGCGTCGCCGCCCGCGAGATCGTCGCCACGTCGGGCATCGTGCCGGTGCTGGCGGCGGCCACCGGCCCCGCGGTGTCGGGCCCGGCGCTCCTGCTCGGGTTGGCCGACCAGGTCGTCATGACCACCGACTCGTACGCGTTCGTCAGCGGCCCCAACATGGTCCGCCAGTTCACGGGGGTCCCCGTCAGCACCACCACGCTCGGCGGGCCGTCTGCCCACAGCCGTTCGACCGGCGTCGCATCGCTGCTCGTCGACGACAAGGACGCGGCGATGGATGCGCTCGGCGAGATGCTGTGCCTGCTGCCCTCCCACGCCGACGAGCTCCCGCCCACCTGGCCGACGTCCGACCCGGCCGACCGGGCCACGCCCGAAGCCGGCGCACTGCTCCCGGCGTCGGCGGCCGGCAGCTACGACGTGCGCGACGTGGTCCGCTCGATCGTCGACGACGGGGAGCTGCTCGAGCTCCGCGGTGCGTGGGCGCCGAACATGGTGACCGCGCTGGCGTGCATCGACGGCCGTCCGGTGGGCATCGTCGCCAACCAGCCCCAGTCGCTGGCGGGCACCCTCGACATCCCCGCGTCGCAGAAGGGCGCCCGGTTCGTCGGGTTCTGCGACGCGTTCAACCTCCCGATCGTGACGCTCGTCGACACGCCGGGGTTCTATCCCGGCAAGGACCTCGAGTGGCGCGGGATGATCCGCAAGGGCGCCCAGCTCGCCTTCGCCTACGCCCGCGCCACCGTGCCACGCATCGCGCTGGTCATGCGCAAGTCCTACGGCGGCGCCTACATCGTCATGGACTCCAAGGCCATGGGCAACGACCTCATGCTCGCGTGGCCCGGCGCTCAGATCGCGGTGATGGGCGCCACCCAGGCAGGCGAGATCCTGTACCGCCGCGAGACGCCCGAGCGGCGTGCCGAGCTCGAAGCCGAGTACACCGAGCGCCTCCTGAACCCGTATGTGGCCGCCGACCGGGGGTCGATCGACGCCGTCATCGAGCCCGCCGACACCCGTCGCGAGATCAGCTCCGCGCTCGCCGTCCTCGCCACGAAGCGCGAGGTGCTGCGCGGGCGGCGCCACGACAACTCGCCGCTGTAGAGCGCGTGCATCCCGCTGGTCAGGTCGTCCGAGGTCATCGCCTCGACGCGAAACACAGTATTCTTGACCGAATACATCCCCTTTACCGGAGCAGCGCCATGCCCCCTTCCCCCCTTGCCTCGTTCGTCACCGAGATCGAGCGGTTGATCGAGTCGACCGACGACGAGCCCACGATCCTCGACCGCGGCACCGAGGCGCTGGCGGCGCTGATTGCCGACGACGCGTGGCTCCCGGCAACCCACGCCACCGCGGGCGAGCGCTACCAACAGCACCTGCTCCACCGCGACGCCGACCTGCGATTCTCCGTCGTCAGCTTCGTCTGGGGACCCGGCCAGCAAACACCCATCCACGACCACACCGTGTGGGGTCTGGTCGGGGTGCTCCGTGGCGCCGAGATCTCCACCCGCTTCGCCATCGGACCTGACGCCCGGCTCCAGCCGGTCGGCGAACCTGAGCTGCTGTCGCCCGGCGCGGTGGACCGGGTCTCGCCGTCGGTCGGGGACATCCACCAGGTCGCGAACGCCCTCGATCACGAGGTCTCCATCTCCATCCACGTCTACGGCGCCGACATCGGCGCGGTCGAACGCTCGGTGTACGCCGAGGACGGGACCCGCTCCTCGTTCGTGTCGGGCTACAGCGACGCAGAGCCGCTGGGTCGAACGACATCGCGACCATGAGACCAGGACAGGGATGACGACCCCGCGGATCGAGGCCGCCGAGGTCCGACGCCGCATCGTCGGCGGCCGCGAGATCCTGCTCGCCGACGTGCGCAACGAGGCGACCCACGCCGAGGGACACCCGTTGTGGGCGGCAAACCTCCCCCTCCACCGCATCGAGGTGGAGCTCATCGACCGCGTGCCCCACCGTTCGGTACCGATCGTGGTGCTCGCCGGTGACGACGGTGCGGCCGAGGTCGCCGTGGCGCGGGCGCGACGGCTGGGATACACCTCGCTCGCCGTCCTCGACGGGGGCGTCGAGGGGTGGACCGCTTCGCGCGGCGTGCTGTTCGCCGACGTGAACTCGGCGAGCAAGGCGTTCGGCGAGCTCGTCGCCGAACGGGCGCAGACCCCGTTCATCGACCCGCTGCACCTCGACGCCGACCTGCGGTCCGGGTCGAAGGTCCTCGTCGTCGACCCGCGCACCGGCGATGAGCACCGGCGCATGAGCGTACCGACAGCGATCAGCGTCCCGGGAGCGGAGCTGGTCGCCCGCGTCACGCCACTCGCCGCCGACCCGCTGGTGCCGGTCGTGGTGAGCTGCGCAGGTCGGACCCGATCGATCATCGGCACCCAGTCCCTCCGCAACGCCGGCATCCCGAACCCCGTGTTCTCCCTGCGCAACGGGACGATCGGGTGGACGCTCGCCGGGCTCGAGCTCGACGTCGGATCCGACGCCACCTACGACGCGGTGCGGCACCTACCCGACCCGACGCTCGCCGCCAACGCCCGCCACCTCGCGGCCTCATGCGGCGTCTCGCAGCTCGACCGCCGTGCCGTCGAGCGGATCGTCGCCCATCGCAACGACTCGACCCGCACCACCTACCTGCTCGACGTCCGCTCGAACGACGACCACGAGCTCGGCCACCCTCGGGGCTTCCGGCCCGCTCCTGGTGGTCAGCTGATCCAGGAGACGGACGTCCACCTTCCGGTGCGCGGCGCCCAGGTCGTGCTGTTCGACGACCTGGCGGTGCGCGCCGACATGACCGCGTCGTGGCTGGCCCAGATGGGCTGGGAGGTCGCCGTCGCACCCGTGGACCTGCCGCTCGTCGTCGAGCCGGCGATCGCACCCGATCCATCCGACGACCTGCCACGCACCAGCGTCGACGCGCTGCGCGCCGCGCTCAGCGACGGCCACCGGTCTCGCCCGCTGTTGGTGGACCTCTCGCCGAGCGCGGCGTACCGGCAACGGCACCTGCCGACGGCGGTGTGGGGCCTGCGCGACGATCCAGCGCTCGCCCGGCTGCTCGCTGCGCACCTCGCCGTGGTCGTGACGGCCGACGACCCCCGCCTGGCGGTCCACGCTGTTCGCGAGTGGTCCCAGCAGCTCGCGACCACCATCAGCGTGCTCGACGGCGGCAACCCGGCATGGGCGGCGGCCGGGCTGACGTCGACCGATGCCGACCCACGATGGATCAGCGACCCCGACGAGGCCTACCGGCGGCCCTACGTCGGTACCGACGTGACCCCTGAGGCGATGGCGGCGTACATCGAGTGGGAGCACGGGCTCGTCGCCCAGCTCGCCGCCGACGGCACCCACGGCTTCTGGGTCCACGTCGCCGAGTAGCACCTCCGGTCAGACGACGTGCTTGCCATCCGTCGGCGCTCTCTCTATAGTTCGCAATTCTGACCTACTAGGTCGGAATTACTCGAATGGAGCGGGCATCCCGCACCGACCCACCCCCCTCAGGAGACATCTCGTGACCATCGCAAGATCGCGCCGACACACGCTCGTCGTCGTGCTGGTTCTCTCGCTGTTCGCCGCCGCGTGCGGGGGCGGCGGCACGAACGTCGGCAACGCCACGGCCAGCGGAGGGGGAGGCGGGGAGAGCGAGGAGCAAGCCGCCGAACCGACCAGGGGCGGGACGCTCACGTGGGGCTGGTCCCTCCCGTCGACCTGGGACCCGACCACCTCGGCGGTGGGCAACGACTCCCACGCCCTCGCCCTGGTCTACGAACCCCTGGTCCAACAGGACGCGGAGGGCAACGCCCGTCCTGGCCTCGCCGAGTCGTGGGAGTACAACGACGCCGGCGACGAGATCACCTTCCACCTGCGGGAGGGGCTCACGTTCCACGACGGGACCTCGGTCGACGCCGACGCGGTCTCGGTGAACATCCTGCGAGGCCGCGACGACGAGCGGTCGACGGTCGCCGCGCAGCTCGCCGTGGTCGTCGACGTGGTGGTGGAGAGCCCCACCGAGGTGCGCCTGGTCCTCGACCAGCCCGACTTCCAGATCCCGCTGCTGCTGTCGGGCAAGACGGGGATGATCGTCAGCCCGGCGGCGCTCGAGGACCCAGAAGCGCTCGCCACCCAGCCGGTCGGCGCCGGTCCCTTCGCGCTCGACGCGTACGTGCCGTCGTCGCATGCAGAGCTGAGCCGCTTCGAGGACTACTGGAACGCCGAGCACATCCTGCTCGACGGCTTCGTCCTCAAGCCCACGCCCGACCCAGCGGTTGCGGCAGCGGGACTCCAGTCCGGCCAGTACGACGTCATCAGCATCCCTGCATCGCAGGTCGAGGCGCTCGAGTCGGCCGGCTTCGACGTCCTCATCGCCGACGTCCTCCCGGTCCGGGTGCTCGACGTGAACAACACGCGCGAGCCCTTCGACGATCCGCGGGTGACGCAGGCGATCAGCCACGCGATCGACCGCCAGGCCCTGATCGACGTCGCCAACTTCGGGTACGGGAACCCGCTGTGGCAGCCCTTCCCCGAGGGCTACGTGGGCTACAACTCCGAGCTGGACGAGCTGTACCCGTACGACCCGGACCTTGCGGGCGAGCTCCTCGCCGATGCCGGCTACGCCGACGGCGTCGACATCCAGCTCGCCGTCTACACCGACACCGACCCGTTGGGCGAGATCATCCAGCAGCAGCTCAACGAGGTCGGCATCAACACCGAGCTCGTGGTCACGACGCCTGGCGTCAACAACTACATCACCCTCGACCACGCCTTCGTCGTCGACCAGTTCAACGCCCGCCAGTCCCCCGTCCAGTCGCTCGAGGTCCTCTTCGGGCCCGAGGGGCTGATGAACCTCGGCCACAACTCCCCCGATGACCTCCAGCCGGCCATCGACGCGGCCCGGGCGCTGCCCCTGGACCACCCGGACTACCCCGCCACCCTCCAGGAGGCGACGGCGACCGCGGTGACCCAGATGCCGAACGTGTTCCTGTTCTCGGTGACACGGTTCTTCGCCCACACCGACCAGGTGAAGGGCCTTGTCCCCCACATCGACACCTGGCGCTGGGAAGACGTGTGGCTCGCCCAGTGAGCAACGCCCCTGGCGATGCGTCGACCGACCGGTGGGGCCCGCTGCGCGCCGCCGGTCGGTCGGCGGGGGTCCTCATCCCCGTCGTGTTCATCGCCTCGTTCATCACGTTCCTCCTCGGGTCGGCGACGGGACAGGACCCGGCGTCGAACGTCCTCGGCGAGGTGGCCCGACCCGAGGACATCGAGCGCATGCGAGGGGTGTTCGGTCTCGACCGGCCGCTGCTGGAGCGGTACTTCGACTGGCTGTGGAACGCCCTCCACGGCGACCTCGGCGTCTCGTGGTTCTCCAACATCCCCGTCACCGAGAGCCTGTTCCAACGCCTGCCCGTCACGCTGTCGGTCGCGGCGCTTGCGCTGCTCATCAGCGTGGTCGTGGGGGGCGCGCTCGGCATCACGGCCGCGCTGCGACAAGGACGGTTCGCCGATCGGGCCATCACCATCGTGTCGTCGGTGTTCGCCACCATCCCCGGCTTCGTCGCATCCATCGGCCTGGTCCTGGTCTTCGCGGTGCTCATCCCGGTCTTCCCCTCGGGGGGCTACGTACCTGCGAGGGTGGACGTCGGCCTCTGGCTGAGCTCGATCACCCTCCCCGCGGTCGCGCTCAGCCTCGACACCACCGCCGACATCGCCCGCCAGCTCCGCACCGGCCTCGTCGATGCGCTCGGCGAGAACTACGTCATCGGCGCCCGCATGCGGGGCCTCCCCCGGTGGAGGGTCGTCGCCGTCCACGCCCTCCGCAACGGCGCCGGCCCTGCCGTCGCCCAGGTCGGCATGCACGTCCCGAGGCTGCTCGGTGGCGCGGTCATCACCGAAGCGGTGTTCGCCCTTCCCGGGCTCGGGATGCTCACGCGGGAGGCGGCCCTGCGGGGCGATGTCCCCGTCGTGCAGGGCACGTTGCTGCTGTCGATCCTCGTGGTGGTGGCCTCGTCCGCGGTCATCAACGGCCTGCTCTACGCGATGCGGCCCACGACGAGGAGGGTGACGTGAGGATCCTCCGCGACGTGTGGCGCACCTGGCCGGGACGGATGGCGCTCGTCGTCCTGGCGGGCATCGGCCTGCTCGCCATCGCGGGTCCGACCCTGGCGCCGTACGACCCGAACTACCAACACCTCGACTCGATCCTGGCGGGGCCGTCGGTCTCGCACCCGCTCGGCACGGACTACGTCGGCCGAGACGTGCTCAGCCGCATGATGGCGGGCTCGACCATCTCGGTGCTCACCGCGGTCGAGGCCCTCGGGATCGCCTTGGTGCTCGGTGTGATCCCCGGCCTGGCGTCGGTGCACCTCGGCCGCACCTTCGAGTGGATCACCCTCCGCCTCGCCGACAGCCTGATCGCCCTCCCGTTCCTGATCTTCGCCATCGCCGTGGCGGCGCTGCTCGGCAACGGCATCCAACAGGCGATGGTGGCGGTGGGGATCCTGCTCGCGCCCGGGTTCTACCGGATCACGCGCGCCGCGGCGCTCGCGTTCTCGAACTCCCAGTACGTAACCGCGGCAGAGCTCGTGGGCGCCACCCCGGGCTGGATCATCCGGCGTCACGTCTGGAGCAAGGTCGTGCCGGTCATCGCCGTCACCGGCGCCAACGCCATGTCCGCGGCGCTGCTCATCGTCGCCAGCCTGGCCTTCCTCGGCATCGGCGTCGTGCCACCGGACCCGTCGTGGGGCGGCATCCTCGCCAGCGACCTCGCCTACCTGCACCAACGCCCGCTCGGCCCGGTGGTCCCGTCGCTCGTGGTGATGGTGACGGTCGGGTCCCTCAACTGGATCGCCGACGCGATCCGTGACGCAGGTGGCGACATCGGTCGCGCGCGGGCCGCCGAGACGTCGGACCTCGGCGCCTCGTCGGGGGACACCGCCGACCCGCTCGACCAGCAGCACGACGTTCAACTCGGACCCGAGCCGCTCGAACCCCGGAGGATCCATGTCTGACCTCATCCGCTCGATCTCGAGTCCCCCGCTCATCGAAGTGAACGACCTCCACATCGCTACCCACGGACGTCGCCGTGAGGTCGTCCACGGCATTGACGTCGTCGTGCCGCGAGGAGGTGCGGTGGGCTTCGTCGGTGAGTCCGGCAGCGGTAAGACGCTGGTGTGCCGCACCCTGCTCGGCCTCCTCCCCGCAGGGGTCGAGGTCACTGCAGGATCAGCGACCTACGACGGCACCGAGCTGGTGGGGCTCGCCGAGCGCGACTGGCGACGCCTCCGCGGCAGCGAGGTCGCTGCGGTGTTCCAGGACCCGGCGTCGTACCTCAACCCGTCGATCCGGGTGGGCCACCAGTTGAGCGAGGTGCTCAGGGTCCAACGAGGGCTGGGACGCCGAGCGGCCAAGGTGTCGGCGATCGAGTCGCTCGAGCGGCTCGGCCTCCGCCGACCGGATCTCGTGTACCGGCAGTACCCGTCGGAGCTGTCCGGCGGGATGCTCCAGCGGGTGCTCCTGTCCATCGCGCTCGCCGGTGAGCCGACGCTGCTCATCGCCGACGAGGCGACGACGGCGCTCGACGTCACCGTCCAGGCGGAGGTGCTCGACCTCGTGGCCGAGCTGAGGGCCGAGACCGGGCTCACCCTCCTGCTCGTCTCCCACGACCTGGCGGTGGTCGCCAAGGCCTGCGAGTACGTCTACGTCCTGCGCGCCGGCACGGTGGTCGAGGAGGGGCCGACCGACCAGGTCCTGCGCTCGCAGCGCCACCCCTACACCCGCTCGCTCGTGGAGAGCCACCACGTCGGGGTGTCCGTGTCGCGGGACGGGCGCGCCGCCGATGGCGCGTCGACGGCCCACACCGACGACATCGGGGACCGTGCCGTGGCGGTCGGGCGATGAGCACCCGCACGAACAGCAGCGATGCGCTGCCGTTGCTCGACGTCGCCGGGTTGTCCGTGTCGCTCGGGCAGCGTCCCCGGACCCGGATCCTGCACTCGGTGGACCTCCAGGTCGGGCGTGGCGAGATCGTGGGGCTCATCGGCGAGACCGGTTCCGGCAAGACGACCCTCGCTCGGGCCGTGCTCGGGCTGGTGCCACCCGACGAGGGCCGCATCGTCGTCGACGGGCTCGACACCACCACCCTGGGGAACCGCCAACGTCGCCAGCTCCGGCGGTCCGGCGCCCTCCAGTACGTGTTCCAGGATCCGCTGCGGAGCCTCGACCCCGACCTCACCTGCGCGACGTCGATCGGCGAACCCCTGGCCGTCCGGGGCGAGCGGCCGGACGAGGTCCGCGCCCTCGTCGAGCGCACCGCCGCGCTGGTGCACCTGGATCCGGCGCTGCTCGACCGCCATCCGTCGGAGCTCTCCGGCGGCCAGCGCCAGCGAGCCGCGATCGCACGGGCGATGGTGACCGATCCGCGCCTCCTCCTGTGCGACGAGCCCGTGAGCGCGCTCGACGCCAGCACCCGGGCACGGATCCTGCGACTCCTCGTCGACCTCCGCGACTCGAAGGACCTCGGGATCCTGCTGATCACCCACGATCTGGCCAGCCTGGCCGGCCTCGCGGACCGCGTCGTCGTGCTCTACGGCGGCCACGTCGTCGAGTCCGGTGACTCCACCCGCCTGCTCACCGCGCCCGAGCACCCCTACACCCGCCTGCTCGTCGCCTCGGTCCCCACCATCGACGGACCGGTGACCTCCGCCGCGGAGCGCGTCCGGCTGCGAGCCGAGGTCGCCGCGCTCACCTCCTGAGCCGAGCACCACCTCCTCCACCGACAGTTCCCCCTTCAGCACCTCCCACCACCACAGAAAGCGAGTACCAACCATGACCATCGAGGTCCTCGGAATGGTGTCCACCAGCTACGGCTCAGAGAGCGTCGGCTTCACCGGACCCGTGATCGACCGGCAGTACCTCACCGACTTCGCGCAGGCGCACGACCGATCCGGGTTCGACCGCATCCTCGTCGCGCACAGCTCGGGCTCTCCCGATGGATTCGCCGTGGCTGCACACGTGCTCCAGAGCACCGAGCGGGCCGGCGTGCTCATCGCCCATCGGCCCGGGTTCGTCGCACCCACCCAGGTCGCCCGCAAGCTCGCCACGCTCGAGCACCTCTACGGCCCGGGCCGCGTCGCCATCCACCACATCACCGGCGGCAGCGACGAGGACCAGCAGCGCGACGGCGACTTCCTCGACAAGGACACCCGCTACGCCCGCACCGGGGAGTTCATCGAGGTCTTGCGCAGGACGCTCAGCTCCGAGACGCCGTTCGACTTCGACGGCGAGTTCTACAAGGTCAAGGACGCGCTGAGCCACGTCCGTCCCCTCCCGGACGGAGGCATCCCCATCTACTTCGGCGGCCAGTCCGATGCGGCGCTGCGGACCGGCGGCCAGCACGCCGACGTGTTCGCGCTGTGGGGCGAGCCGCTCGCCGACACCAAGGAGCGCATCGATCTGATCCGCGCGATCGCGGCCGAGCACGGCCGTACCATCGAGTTCTCCCTGTCGACGCGCCCGATCGTCGCTGAGACCGAGGACGAGGCGTGGGCGCGGGCCGAGCAGATCGTCCAGGCCGCAGAGGCCCGGATCGGGAACAACGGGAGCTCGCCGTTCCGACGCTTCAGCGGCCCCAACGCCGCGGTGGGCGCCGAGCGCCTGCGTGCGTTCGCCGCCGCCGGCGACGTGCACGACGAGCGGCTCTGGTTCGGGGTCACCGCCCTGACCGGTGGCGGCGGCAACTCGACCGGCCACGTGGGCACGCCCGACCAGGTCGTCGAGGCGCTCCTGCAGTACTACGACCTCGGCGTCACGAAGTTCCTCATCCGGGGCTTCGATCCGCTCGAGGACGTCCGTGACTGGGGCGAAGAGCTGATCCCGCTGCTGCGTCGGCGCGCCGCCGAGCGTGAGCTCGTGGGGGCCACGTCGTGAGCCACTCCGTCGCGATCGTCGTCGGCAACCCGAAGCCGGCGTCTCGCACCTTGACGGTGGCCGAGCAGGTGGCCGGCGCTGCCGCCGCGTCGATCGGTGTCGATCCCGACGACACCGTCACGATCGACCTCGCCACGGTCGCCAGCGAGCTCTTCGACACCGGGTCCTCGACCATCGGCGACCTGCTCGCCGAGGTCACCGATGCGCGGCTGGTCATCGTCGCCTCCCCCACCTACAAGGGCACCTACAGCGGGCTCTTGAAGGCGTTCCTCGACCGGCTGCCCCACCGGGGCCTCGACGGCCGGGTGGCGGTACCGGTCATGGTGGGAGCGACCCAGGCCCACAGCCTCGCCGTCGACCTCCACCTCCGCCCGCTGCTCGTCGAGCTGGGTGCATCGGTCCCCACCCGGGCCGTCTACGTGGTGGAGGGCGACCTCGACGTGGTGGCGGATGTGGCGACGGACTGGGCGGCGCACGCCGGACCGTTGCTCGGCTCGACCCTCGCGAGCCTCGCCCCTGCGTGACGGGGAGTCGGCGTCGGACACCTGGGGCTCCCCTCGCCAGGTGTCCGGCGCCGCCGCGCCCTGGGCCCACCGCTGCGGGCCCAGGCATCGCCTGACAGGTTCGTGAACACCATGTGACACCTGTGGGATCGGTTCCACATCGGGAGCGACCCCGCCTTCCAGAGCGGTACCCTCGAACGAGGCGTCGTCCCTGGGGGGCAGCCGAAACTTCGAACCGCGAGTGCTGGGAGCTGGAGTGGCTGAGTCCGTCACCATCGTCGACAACCGCACAGGGGAGTCCATCGAGATCCCGATCGACAACGGCGGGATCGACTCCGCTGCGGTCCAGAAGCTGTTGCCGGGCGTGTGGTTCTTCGACCCGTCGTTCGGTGCCACCGCCGGCGCGTCGAGCGCGATCACCGAGCTCGACGGCGAGAACGGCATCCTGCGCTACCGGGGCTACCCGATCGAGGAGCTCGCCGAGAAGTCGACCTACCTCGAGGTCGCGTACCTGCTGATCCATGGCGAGCTGCCCACCCCGGAGCAGTACGACACCTGGACCCACGAGATCACCCACCACACGTTCATCCACGAGAACGTGCGCAAGCGCTTCATGGAGGGCTTCCACCACGACGCCCACCCCATGGGCATGCTCGTCTCGGCGGTGGCCGCGCTGTCGACCTTCTATCCGGAGGCCAAGGACATCGACGACCCGGCGGTGCGGATGAAGCAGATCATCCGGCTGATCGCCAAGATGCCCACGCTCGCCGCCGGCGCGCACCGGTTCAGCGTCGGCATGCCGTTCGTCTACCCCGACAACGAGCTCAACTTCCCGGCGAACTTCCTGTCGATGATGTGGAAGATCGCCGACCCCCACTTCGAGGCCGATCCCGCGCTCGTGCGCGCCCTCGACGT
>CAZBTQ010000064.1:0-14607 GCA_964494405.1 uncultured Iamiaceae bacterium | reverse complement strand
ATGGGTGAGGGCGACGCCCCCGCCGGCCGTTGGATGTTCCTCAAGGTGCCCGAGGGCAAGACCGCGAAGAACCGCATGCACGTCGACTTCGTCGCCCGGGGGGATCTCGACGAGGAGGTCGAGCGCCTGGTCCGGCTCGGCGCCACCCGCGGCGAGAAGCACCACATGGAGGCCGAGTCGATCACATGGGTGTGCCTGACCGACCCCGAGGGCAACGAGTTCGACGTCGCCGCCGAGTAGACCGTCGACATGGAGGTCGAGGTCGGCTTCGAGGCCGAGCTGTGGGAGTGGGAGAGCCGGGCGTCGTGGTTCTTCGTGACGGTGCCGCCCGACGAGTCCGAGGACATCCGCGAGATGTCCCCCGACGACCGCGGGTTCGGTTCGGTGCGGGTCGAGGCCGAGATCGGACAGAGCCGGTGGCGCACCTCGGTCTTCCCCGACTCGAAGATCGGGTGCTTCGTGCTCCCGGTGAAGAAGGCGGTGCGGGTGGCCGAGGACATCGAGCCCGGAGATCTCGTCGGCGTCACGCTCACGGTTCTGCTGGAGTAGCGCTGCCCCAGTCCGATCGCGTGGGGGTGTGACGACGACGACCCTTGACCTGAAGACAACTTCAGGTCGTACCTTTCGGATCGTCACCCCCGACTCCCGAAAGGCACCGTCCGTGGACGTCGTTCCCGACCCTCACCCCACGTCCGAACCCGAGATCCTCGCGCCGCTGCCGCCCGACGTCGCGGCGCGCACGTTCCACCAGCTGCTGGTCAACACTCTGGTCAGCGGTGTCAGCAGCACGTTCCTGTGGTTCGCCCTGACGTTCTGGGTCTACCTCGAGACGCGATCGGTCGTGGCGACGGGTGTCATCGGCGGCGCGTTCGCGATCTCCAGCGCCATATTGGGACCGGTCGTCGGCACCTATGTCGACCGCCACCGGAAGTTGCACGTGATGCGGATGACGACCGCCTTGTCGGCCGTGTGCTTCGGGTTGGCGACCATCGTGTTCCTCTCGGTCGCCGCCGCGGACCTCCTCACGATGCGCAGCCCGTGGTTCTGGGCGCTGGTGATGCTGACGCTGCTCGGCTCGGTGGCCGGCAACCTGCGCGGCGTCGCCATGTCGACCCTCGTCACCCTGCTCGTCCCGGCCGACCGTCGAGACCGCGCCAATGGCCTCGTCGGCACCGTGTCCGGTGTGTCGTTCGCGATCACCTCGGTGTTCAGCGGCCTGGTCATCGGGATGGGCGGCATGGGATGGGCCTACGGCATCACGCTCGTGCTCACCGTCCTCGCGTTCGGCCACCTCTTCCTCGTGGATGTACCTGAGCCCCGCATCGTCAGCGAGCACGGCGCCGGCCGGGGCTTCGTCGACATCCGCGGCGCCCTCGACGCGATCGCCGAGGTGCCGGGGCTGATGCTGCTGATCGGCCTGGCGGCCTTCAACAACCTGCTCGGCGGCGTGTTCATGGCGCTCATGGATGCCTACGGGCTCGAGCTCGTGTCCGTCGAGGTCTGGGGGTTCCTGTGGGGCGGGCTGAGCTTCGGGTTCATCCTCGGCGGACTCGCGGTCGCCCGCTTCGGTCTCGGGCCTGCGCCCGTCCGCACCATCGTCGTCGCCAACCTCATCAATTGGACGGCGTGCGCGGTGATGGCGCTGCGACCGTCGATCGTGCTCCTCACCGTCGGCGTGCTGGTGTGGATCATGCTGATGCCGGCGGTGGAGGCCGCCGAGCAGACAGTCCTCCAGCGGGCGATCCCTTTCGAGCGGCAGGGTCGGGTGTTCGGCTTCGCCCAGCTGGTCGAGAACGCGGCGTCGCCGATCACTGCGTTCCTCGTGGCGCCGTTCGCCGAGGTGGTGGTGATCCCGTTCATGACCGACGGATACGGCGCCGACTCGATCGGCGACTGGTTCGGAACCGGTGTCGACAGGGGGATCGGGCTGATGTTCACCGTGGCCGGGCTGGTCGGCATCGTCGTGACCCTGGCGGTGATGCGCTCTCGGTCGTACCGTCGGCTGCTCACAGCGACGAGCGGCACCAGCGATGGTGCCGGTGCCGACTCGCCGCTCCCGGCGTGAGGGGCCGGGCTCTCACCCGATGATGTGGGCGTCGACGTGCAGGAGTCCCTGGGCGAAGTCGACCGTGCCGGTGTGGGCCACCACCGTGCAGTTGAGGTGGTCCAGGTCCGGCGCTGCCGTCTCGAACGTCGCCGACACGTGGATCGTGTACGGCTCGGTCGGCCAGGCGAACCCCGGCTGCACGATGTCGGCGGGGGTGGGCGCGACCACCCCGTCTGGCGGAAGGAGGAAGCCGTGGAGCTCGACGCCGATGGTGACTGCGCCGAGGTCCACCGTCTCGTGTGCCCTGACGACGCCGATGCCGTCGTGACGGATCCGGAAGTAGTCGACTCCGGTCAACTGCGCTCCGACGAGCTCGCCAGCGGTGAGGATGCCGCCGAAGTGCCCGTCGAGGCGGAACCCGTCGGCGACGGGACCGATCGGCACCATCTTCTCGAAGGAGCCGTCGAAGCGATAGAGCAGACGACTGTTCGGAGGGACGACCTCCGGCGCTGCGGACGCGTGGGTCGGGGACGTGGGGGTGTCGGTGGTGGTCATGCTGATTGCCTCTCTGTGGTGGGGTCGAAGGTCGCGAGGAGCGCTTCGAGCTGTTGTTGGGTGGGACCGGGGGTGGGCTCGGAGGTGCGGGCCTCGAGGATCGAACCGAGGCTGTCGGCGATGCGTCGCCGCACCGGCGGGAGGTGGGTCGAGAGCAGGACGCTCGGGTGGGTCTGGCGCACCGCGTGGACCGCGGCCGCCAGCGCGTCGGCGTCGGCGCTCGTCACCCAGGGGCTGTCGGTGGTCGCCCACGCGATCTGCGCAGCGCGCAGCTCGGTGGGGTCGATGCCGTCGGTGTGGCGGGCGGTCACCTCGTCGGCCGGCAGCGGTGCACCGAAGGCGTCGGAGCTGAAGTACGCACCGGTGGCGCCGTCGACGAAGCCGAGCGTGCCCGGGCTGTCGTAGAGCGGCGGTCGCACGGCGTGCAGGACGCGGTCGCCGACGTCGACGCGGTCGCCGGCGTTGACGATCCGCGTCCGCTCGGCCGGGAGCGGACCGTCGGGGCTGAAGCGCCCGAAGGTCAGGAAGGTGCCGAGCACCGTCGCCTGCGGTGCGATCTCGAGCAGCCGGGTGAGTGCGCCGGTGTGGTCGCGGTCCTCGTGGGTGAGCCAGATCCACCGCAGGGAGGTCGGGTCGACGACGTCGGCGAGAGCGTCGACGAAGTCGTCGGCGAGCGCACCAGCGCCGGTGTCGACCAGCACTGGCTCATCGGCGCGCACGACGAAGGCGTTCATCGCCATGGTGCCGAGGCCGGGGACCGGCCAGTAGGTGGGGATGACGTGGGTGTCGGGCAGTGCGGCGAACGGGTCGCCGACGTGTGGCTGTTCCATGGTCACTCCTGTGTGGCGTGGGGGTGGGTGGGTGTGGCTGGGTCGAGTGGCACGACGAGGTGCCGGAGGAAGAACTGGGTGCAGGGGCCGACGCCGAGGGCGAAGGCGACGGTGCCGACACCTGCGGTGCCGCCGAGCGCCACCCCGAGGGCGACGACCGTGACCTCCATGCCGGTGCGCACCGCACGGATCGACCAGCCCGTTCGACGGGACAGGCCGGTCATCAGGCCGTCGCGCGGGCCGGGCCCGAGCTGGGCTCCGACGTACATGGCGGTGGCGAACGCGCACAGCACGACGCCGGCGGCCATGAACGCGATGCGGGCGGCCAGGGGCTCGGGCGTCGGGACCAGGACCAGGCTGACGCCGGCGAGGGGGCCGAGCAGTGCCGCGTTGGCCACCGTGCCGAGCCCCGGCATCTGGCGGAGCGGGATCCATGCGAGCAGCACCACTGCCGAGGTGGCGACCATCGTGGCGCCGAAGCCGAACGGTGCGTGGGACTCGGCCCCGACGTGGAGGACGTCCCACGGCGCGGCGCCGACGGCGCCCTCGATCATCAGCGCGATCGACAGGCCGTAGAGGGCCAGACCGGTCGTGAGGCGAACGAGCCGGAGCGGCAGGCGTCCGGCTCGCAGCTGGGCGAGCGGTGTGAGGTTGGCCAGCGTCGTCGCCGGCGAGGTGGTGCCGGCTGAGCGGGTGGGTGCCGGGGTCATGAGGCCACTTTCTGACGAACTGGCCTTTACATCCATATCCAATCGGCGAATGATGGCCACATGACCACCTCGATCGGACCGCAACGTCTCGCCCGGCTCGTCGGCGACTTCGACCGCTCGCCTGCCTACCGGGGTCTGTACGCCCGGCTCCAGGAGCTCATCGGCGACGGTCGCATCCCGCTCGGGACCCGCCTGCCGAGCGAGCGCGCGGTCACCGAGGTCCTGGGGGTCTCCCGCACGACGGTGACCCGGGCGTACTCCGACCTCGTCGCGTCGGGCTTCGCCACTGCGCAGCAGGGGTCGGGCACCTACGCCGCCGTGCCGGTCGAGCGTCGGAAGGCCCTCGACCGGTCGCTGCACCCCATCGGCCCGTCGGCGCCCGACGACGCCATCGACCTGAACTGCGCCGCCAGCGCGGCGACGCCCGGGGTGGCAGCAGCGTTCGAGCGCGCGCTCGCCCGCCTGCCGTCCTACCTCTCGAGCGACGGGTACCTGCCGTCGGGCCTGCCCGAGCTGCAGGCGGCGATCGCCGAGAGCTACGTGGCGCGCGGTCTGCCCACCGCACCCGAGCAGATCGTGGTCACCAGCGGAGCGCTGTCGGCCGTCGCGATCCTGGCGCGGGCGATGTCGCAGCCGGGTGACCGGGTCATGGTCGAGTCGCCCGTGTACTCGAACGCGGTGGAGGCGCTGCGCACCGGAGGAGGCCGCCTCGTGAGCTCGCCTCTGGCCGATCCGCTCGGCGACACGGCGTGGGACCTCGACGGGATCGAGGCGACGCTGCGCCAGACCTCACCGCGGCTCGCGTACCTGATCCCGGACTTCCAGAACCCGACCGGCTTCCTGATGACCGATCCCGAGCGGGAGCGGTACGCCCGCGCGCTGCGTGGCACGCGGACGGTGGCGATCGTGGACGAGACCCTCGAGCCCACCGCCCACACCGACGCGCCGATGCCGGCGCCGTTCGCCGCGCACTCGTCCGACGCGATCTCGGTGGGCAGCGTGTCCAAGGCGTTCTGGGGCGGCCTGCGGATCGGCTGGATCAGGGCGTCACGCTCTCTGGTCGACCAGATCGTGCGGTCACGTGTGCAGGTCGACCTGGGGACGTCGTTGTTCGATCAGCTCGTCGCCACCGAGCTGATCGGGGTGCACGGCCTGCGCGAGGTCCGGCGTGAGCAACTGCGGTCGCAGCGCGACGCGCTCGTCGAGGCGGTGCGTGCCGAGCTGCCCGACTGGCAGTTCCGTCTGCCCCAGGGAGGGCTGGCGTTGTGGCTCCACATGCCGCAGGGCAGCGCCTCGCGCCTGGCAGCGGAGGCGGAGCGGGTCGGTGTCTACCTGTCGCCGGGGCCGGCGTTCACCGTCGAGGGTGGCCTCGACTCGTGGCTCCGCGTCCCCTTCGCCAAGCCCGAGGCCGACCTGGTGGAGGCGGTGCGGCGCATCGCCGAGCTGTGGCGGGAGTCCGTGCCGTCGGGGCCGACCCGTGACGCGGCCCGGGTGCTCATCGCGTGATCGACGAGCGCGCTCGATCCTCCATGTGACGTTGGGCCCTTGTCGTGGACACCGCAGGGGCGCACGCTGGACCTGGCTTCCGAGGGAGGTTCGACATGAAGGCAGCAGCTGGCGACAGGATCGTGATCCGCAGCCACGCGATCGACCACGGGGTGCGACGAGCGACCGTGATCGAGGCCCGTGGCCCCGACGGCTCCCCGCCCTACGTCGTCCTGTGGGACGACGATCCGCACGAGGAACCCCACGAGCACCTGTACTTCCCTGGTCCCGACGCGGACGTCGAGCATCCGAGCTGAGTCGGCTCGTCGATCCCCGCTCCGTCCGGGTCATCGGCAGGCGCGACGGTCCGGGTGGCTCTCAGGGAGGTCCCCATGTCCACGTCCGATCAGGGCTCGCACCCAGGGCGGATCGTCGCCCTCGTCCTCGGTTGCATCGCCGTGCTGCCGGCACTCGGCATGCTGCTCGCCGGCGGGGCGCTCAGCGCCGCGTATGCGTTCGGCCGTGACGACGACGGCTTCTTCGAGGTCCACGTCGACGACCTCGAGACTTCGACGGCGGCGCTCACCGCGGAGGAGATCGACCTCACGACCGATCCGGGCACCCCCGGGTGGCTCGTCGACTCGCTCGATGCCGATGTGCGGCTGACGTTGACCCCGGTCGACGGCGACCGTGAGATGTTCCTGGGGATCGGTCCCCAGCGCGACGTCGACGCCTACCTGTCGACGGTCGCTCACGACGAGATCCGCTCCTTCGACGGCGGGGAGCCGAACCTCCGACGACGCGACGGCGACGCGGACGCCGACCCGCCCACCGATCAGGACCTCTGGGTCGCGAGCGTGAGCGGATCGGGCTCGCAGGAGCTGCTGTGGGAGGTCGGATCGGGTCGTTGGGCCGTCGTGGTGATGAACGCCGACGGCAGCGCGGGCGTTGCGGCCGATGTCGTCGTGGGCGCCAAGGCGGACTTCGTCCTCCCGCTGGGGCTGCTGATGCTCGTGATCGGTGGCCTCGGTCTGGTCGTTGCGGTGGTGCTGATCGTGTTCGGGGCACATGGGCTCGGTGGCGGAGGCGAGGCGCCACCGCCGCCACCCCCGCTCGCCGGTGACGGCGCCGCGACCGGGCAGATCGTCCCTGCGCCGCACCCCCTCACGATCGAGGCGCCGCTCGACCCCGAGCTCTCGCGCTGGCAGTGGCTGGTGAAGTGGCTTCTCGCCATCCCGCATCTCATCGTGCTGGCGTTCCTCTGGCTCGCCCTCGTCGTGACGACCTTCGTCGCCGGCATCGCGATCCTCGTGACCGGGCGGTATCCCAGCTCCCTGTTCCACTTCGCGGTCGGCGTCCTGCGCTGGTCGTGGCGCGTCGACTTCTACGCGTTCAGCGGCGGCCCCGGGACGGATCGGTACCCACCGTTCTCCCTGGCGCCCGACGACTCCTATCCGGCCCGACTCGAGGTGGTCGAACCGCCCCGACTGTCGCGCGGCCTCGTGCTGGTGAAGTGGTGGCTCCTGGCCATCCCGCAGTACCTGGTGGTCGCCATCCTCGTGGGTGGGGCATGGGGCACGGGCAGCGTCGACGAGCCCCAGGGCACACTCGGGCTCCTCAGCCTCCTGGCGTTCGTCGCCGTCGTCGTCCTCCTGTTCCGTGGCGCGTACCCGAGGTCGCTCTTCGACCTGGTGGTCGGACTGAACCGTTGGATCTACCGGGTCGCGGTGTACGCGCTCCTGCTGACCGACGAGTACCCGCCCTTCCGCCTCGACCAGGGGCCCACCGAACCGGGGTCATCGTTCTCGGAGACCGGACCGCCAAGATGACCGCCACCGCCGAACGTGGTCGCGCACCCGACGTGGCGTCGGATCGGGGAGGCTGGTCGGTGGTCGTCGCGTGTGCGGCCTTCGTGACAGGGGCCGTGGCTGTCGCCGTCGGCGTGGGTCTCTTGCCGCACCTCGCGAAGGAAGGCGTGTCCCTGACAGGTGCCGGAGCTGTGGCCGCGGTGTTCGGCGGTCTCGTGCTCGTCGGGATCGCGGTGGTCGAAGTGGCCGGTTCCCGTCGACGGGCGCGGGTCGGCGCGTCGGTCCTCGCCGTGGTCGTGGTCGCGCTGGTCGTCTGGACCGTGGCGCCGGCGGTGGCCGCGACGCACGTGCCGGCGATCGCCATCGGTGACGATCCCTCCTCGCGAGGGCTGGCCTTCGAGTCCCTGATCGCGACCACTGCCGACGACGTGGAGCTCGCGGCCTGGTACGTGCCGTCGCGCTCTGGGGCTGCCGTCGTGCTGCTCCACGGCGCGGGTTCGACGCGCTCGAACGTCCTCGACGAGGCGAAGGTGCTCGCCGACCACGGCATCGGTGTCCTGATGCTCGACGCCCGAGGTCACGGCGAGAGCGACGGCCGGGCGATGGACTTCGGCTGGTTCGGCGACCTGGATGTGCGCGCGGGCGTCGATGTCCTCGCCGCTCGCCCTGATGTCGATCCGGGTCGCATCGGTGTGGTCGGCATGTCGATGGGCGGCGAGGAGGCGATCGGCGCCACTGGAGCTGATCCACGCATCGCCGCGGTCGTCGCCGAGGGAGCGACGGCTCGGACGGCAGCCGACGAGGTCTGGCTGTCGGATCGCTACGGCGCCCGAGGGTGGTTCCAGGAGCAGATCGAGCGGGCGCAGGACGTCGTCACCGACGTGATGACCGATGCGGGTCGGCCGACCGAGCTGCGCG
Source organism: uncultured Iamiaceae bacterium (assembly GCA_964494405.1). GTDB lineage: Bacteria > Actinomycetota > Acidimicrobiia > Acidimicrobiales > SKKL01 > Actinomarinicola. Next base: position 6,254 of record CAZBTQ010000064.1, on the reverse strand, counting down.
GGGCGGTCGGTCGCTCCGACGCGGCGTTCCTGCTGATCACCGCCGGAAAGGTCGACGACGAGCGGTTCGCGGCGGAGCACGTGGCGTCGGCGGCCCCCGGTCGCGTCGAGATCTGGACCGTCGATGGAGCGGACCACACGGGCGGGCTCGACACGTCGCCGACGGAGTGGGAGTCGCGCGTCGTCGGCTTCCTCGAGGCTCAGCTCGCCGGTTGAACGGTGCCGATCGGGCGCCACCAGTCGGAGTCGACCGCGCCGGTCGCTCCGACGGGCTCGACCCGCCCACCGACGAGCTCGTCGCGGCGGACTGCCGGAACGACCACGTAGCGGATGGAGGAGGGTTCGGAGACGAGGGCGAGCACCCTCCAGAGCGACCGGGCGTAGTCGGCCGCCCGCTCGGCGCCCTCCCAGTCGTAGAGGCCGCGGTAGGTGCCCGACTCGTCGTGGCGCAGCCAGAGCTTCGAGGCGAAGCCGTCGAACCCGACGAACAGAGGGGTGTTCAACAGGCTCTCTGCGCGGAACGCGGCGTGTCCGAGGTCGCCCCTCACCAGGCGCAGGCGAAATCCGATGATCAGCGCGGCTGGATCCTCTCGTGGCCATGGGTCGCGCACCGTCTCTCGGTAGACAGCGGCTGAGGTGCCGTCGCCGAAGCGGAGGGCGCGCCCCTTCCAGGCCGTGGGCTGGTGCAGCTGCCGCGAGGCGACGAGGCGCGGACACGATGCGGTTGCCTGTGCCACGCGCTTCCAGGCCCGGCGGGCAGGTTCGGGCCTCTGCTCGGCATCGAGGCTCATGGCGGGTCCGGCTACCGGGTGCCGGACTCGAGGTCCGGGAACGGCACAGACCACCGCAGCACGCTTCCGCTCGGCTCCGAAGGCAGCAGCGCGGACGACCCGCCGTGACGACGAGCCCGGTCCTCGATGTTGCGCAGTCCGCGGCCGTCGTGGTCGTCGACGCGCGAGGTCGGGCCGACTCCGTCGTCGCGCACCTCGATCTCGAGGACGTCGCCGAGCGCGACCACGCGCACCGAGACCTCTGTGGCCTTTGCGTGACGGGCGACGTGGTCAGGGCCTCGCGCAGCATGGCGACAGCATCGTCCGAGATGGCCTCGGTGACCAAGGTGTCCACCGGACCCTCGAACGTGATGCGGGGGCGGAACCCGAGAACCTCGACGGCGTCCTGGACCGACTCCACGAGCTGCTCTCGGAGCGACGGGTTGGTCCGCCGTGACCCCTCCAAGGCGAAGATCGTCGTCCGGATGGTGCGAACCGTCTCGTCGAGGTCGTCGATGGCCGTCTCGACGCGTGTGAACGCCATGTCGGGATCGCGCCTGATCGACGACAGCGCTCCCTGGAGCGACAGGCCGGTGGCGAACAACCGCTGGATGACCAGGTCGTGGAGGTCCCGAGCGATGCGCTGACGGTCTTCGTCCAGGGCCAGGTCGGCGACGCGCTCGTAGAGGCGGGCGTTCTCGATCGCGACTCCGGCTGCGACGGCGAGGCCCGCGACCAGCTCCTCGTCGAGCTCGGTGAACTCCGGCCCTGTGGTCTTCTCGGTGAGGTAGAGGTTCCCGAACACCTGACCACGGACGAGGATCGGCACCCCGAGGAACGAGGTCATGTCGGGGTGGTGGGGTGGGAACCCCGCCGATTCCGGGTGTCGCGTCAGGTCGGGCAGGCGCAGCGGTCGCGCGTCGACGATGAGGACGCCGAGGATGCCGTGACCTTCGGGCAGGTGGCCGATCTTGCGGTGGGTCTCGTCGTCGATGCCCACCGTCAAGAACTCGGACAGCCTCGTGCCCGTCGGGTCGAGCACGCCGAGAGCGCCGTAGCGCGCATCGACGAGGTTCGTGGCCAGCTCGATGATGCGCGTCAGGGTCTGGGTGAGGTCGAGGCCCGATCCGATGGTGACGACCGCGTCGAGCAGCTGCCGCAGACGGTGCGGTTCCACGCTCGACATGACGGACACAGTACCGACGAGCAGGCGCGACGCTCGTGTGGTCGACGTGGAGCGCTCTGCCGATGATCGACGATCAGGCGGCGAGGAACGGCGACATGAGAGAGGCGACGCGCTCCGGCTGGTCGACCCAGAAGCCGTGTCCACCGGGCACCACGTGCAGCTCGGCCTCGGGCAGCACAGCAGCGGCGCGTCTGCCGACCTGGGGTGAGCCGAACGGGTCCCGGTCGCCCCAGATCAGCTGCACCGGCGCCTCGACCCTGCGCAGGTCGTCTTCGGTGAGCGCCACGGTCGGTTGTGGTCCGCGAAGGCGGACCGTGGCGCGCACGAGATCGCGCAGCGACCTCTCGTAGGTGGGGAGGCGCTCGACCGCGAGGAACAGGTCGCGCAGCTCGTCCTGGCCGTCGAAGCGCTCGCCCGCAGTACGGATGAATCGGTCGACCTGTGATGGTGACGGGCGGTCGAGCCGTTGGGCGAGCGGTCCGATGCCGGGCAGCGTCAAGAGCCGCAACGGCAATGGAGCCGAGGTCCCGAGGAGCGTCGCGGGACAGGAGAGCAGGCTCACCGAGCGGACCCGCTCGGGCCGGTCGAGAGCGAGCCAGAGCGACCACATCCCGCCGATCGACTGGCCCGAGACGGGCGCGGTGTCGAGCCCGAGCGCGTCCATCACGCCGCCGAGCAGCGCGACCGCAGTTCTGCGGTGGTCCGCCGCGGTGATGTGCACCGGCGTGGTGAGGCCGATGCCGGGCAGTTCGATGGCGTGGAGGCGGAAGTGCCGGAGCTCGGCCATCACCGGAATCCAGATGCCCATCGGCGGTCCACCGCCGACCACCATCAGCACCGGCGGCCCCTGTCCTGCGGTCAGGCCGCCGACCTGGTCGCGGATGGCGGGAACCTGGACGGTCCAGCGCTCGGCATCGAGGCCGTGGCGATCCAGGAGCCGCCGCTCCGCATCCAGGTACTCGGCGACGCGGCTGTCGGCGATGTCGGGGGCGGCGGTCACGATGAGATCCCCACGACGTCGACCATCGGTTGGTCGACGGTGAGCCGCCCGTCGTCGCCGACGAACTCCTGCCAGCGCGCCACCACCCCGTCCTCGAGCGCGCGCTGTGCCTCGTCGGGTGCGGGTCCGACGAACGCGCCGAGCGGCGTCGAGCCGATGTAGGCCCAGAGGAAGTCGGCTGGCGGTGCCAGTTCGAGGTGCACCGTGCGGGACTCGGCGCGCACGTGGTCGAAGCCGGCGTCCTGCAGCAGCACAGCAACGTCCTCCGGGTCGTGGAGCGAGAAGACCGCGCGCACGAACCCGCCCAGATCGGGGTTCACGTGGCGGACCAACGCCTGGTCGAGGATCTCGAAGAGCGGCTGGATCGCGCCGCCCGTGTTGGCCACGAACCGACCGCCCGGGCGCAGCACGCGTCGTGCCTCGGCGAGCGCTGCGTCGCGATCGACGAACATGAGGCCCAGCTGGCAGAGCACGACGTCGAACGACTCGTCCTCGAACGGCAGCGATGCGGCATCGGCCACGTGCCAGTCGATCGGAGGTTCGGCCGCGTCGTGGGCTCGGGCGACGGCGATCATGTCCGACGAGACGTCGACGCCGACGACCGATCCGGAGGGACCGACTGCTGTGGCGGCCTTGCGGGCGATGATGCCCGTGCCGCACGCGAGGTCGAGCACGCGCTCGTCCGCCTGGAGCGCGGCGAGGTGCATGAGTCTGTCGCTCGCGGGCTCTGCGATGGCGGGGACGAAGGTCCTGTCGTAGAGCTCGGCGGCGTTGCCGGTCTGGTGCTCGAACGTGGCTCGGGTGTTCACGACGGCTCCCCCTGGTCGCGGGTGGTTGTGCCACCGACCGTACGAACGGGCGACGGTCGAGCGCATCGCCGGTCCTCACCATCTCGTCGCCATCGCCGCGTGGTCAGAACGGACCACTGGTCGCTCAGACGAGCTGGTGCTCGTAGGCGTAGGCGGTGGCCGCGGCGCGGGACCGGACGCCGATCTTGGTGAAGATGTTCTGCAGGTGGCGCGCGACGGTGTGCTCGCTGATGGTCAGGTCGTCGGCGATCTGGCGATTGGTCAGGCCGTCGGCCACGGCACGCAGGACCTCCCGCTCGCGCTCGGTGAGGCCGTCGTCGGATCGATCGTTCGTTCCGCCTCGGAGCACGTCGACGCGGGCGATGTCGGTCGTGGCGCCGAGCGCCGAGAACACGTCGCGTGCTGCGTCCAGCTCCAGGTCGGCTGTCACCTGGTCGCCGAGCGCGGCGTGCGCCAGGCCGGTGGCGGTGCGGGTGCGGGCACCTTCGTAGGGCGCACCGAGCTCGACCCAGCAACGTGACGCGACACGCAGCGCGATGAGCGCGTCCGACGGTGCGCCCTCGGCGAGGAGCACCGTGCCGAGGGCGTGCCCGGCGAGCGCGTGCAGGAGGGCGGTGTCGCGATCGGCGGCGATGGCGCAGAGGTCGTCGGCGGCTTCCCGAGCGCCGTGCAGGTCGCCCCGCGCCCGCAGGATGTCGACGCTGGCCGCCAGGACGAGAGGTCGGGTCGAGGGATCGGCGCTGTCGACCGCGTTGGCGATCATCGACGCGGCCTCGTCGAGGTGGGCTCGGGCGAGGTGGAGGAGCGCCAGCCCGGGTACGGGCGTGAACCCGTGCTGGCTCGCTCGCCGATACGCGGCCTCCGCCGCCTCGTGGTCGCCACTCAGGCGGTGCAGCTCCGCTTCCTGGTAGCAGGCGAGTCCGAGCGCAGGGTGCGGCGGGTCGGCGAGCAGGTGCTCAGCGTGTCGGGCCTCGATGAGCGCTCGGCCCCACTCACCGCGGAGCGACAGGATCTGCGAGCGGTGGACGGCGCACTGGCCGCGGAACGCCACGAGCCCGGGCTGGGCGTCGCACCAGTCGGTGAGGGTGTCGGTCCACTCGGCGGCGCGGCCGAGGTCGTGAGCCGCCATGCATGACTCGATCACCGCGCAGTAGACGATGCCGGTCGTGATGGGCGATGCGTCGTCGGCGCGGAGGCCCACCATCGTCTCGTCGAGCAGCGCGAGCCCATCGGCGACCTGTCCCGCCGCGAGAGCGACCTGCCCCTGCCCCAGGGTGCCCAGCGCCAACAGGTCGGGGTCGTCGAACCTCTGTCCCGCGGCGCGGATCGCGCCGGCGAGCTGGGTGGCCGAGGCCAGGTCTCCGCTGCTGAGCGCCTGGAGGAACGCGGGCACGAGCATGTAGCCGCCAGCGGCGCAGTCGAGTTGCTCCTCCTCGATGATCCGCTCGGTGCGCGCGAGCCATCCCCCGCCGTGCGCCACGTCGCCACGGAGGAGCATCGTGATCGCCAACCACACGGCGCATCGGGCTGCGTCGGCGTGGTGGTCCTCTCGGCGGTAGCTCGTGTGCGCGGTCTCCCAGGCCCTGCGGCTCGTCGCGTCGTCGCCCAGGAGGTAGGCGGCGACCGCGAGACGCTCATGGTCGGTGGCGCCGAGCGTCGCCTCGTCCGCCACGGAGAGGATCCGGTGCACCTCCGTCCAGTCGTGCTGGTCGAAGGCGTCCCCGGCTCGGGCGCTCATCGAAGGCACGCCCTGAGTGTGGCACCACGATCTCGTCCGTGCCGGACTGGCGCCGGGGCAGGTGCCGGCCTGGCTTCAGGCGCCCTCGAGCACGAGCTCGTCCTCGTCGAGGTCGGCGTCGAGGGCGTCCTCCGATGCGAGGTCGCTCGGACGGGGGCCCCGGACCACGAGGTAGACGAACACGCATCCGGCGAGGGCGGCGCCGACCCACATCGACACCTGCCAGCCGTCGACGAGCGCGTTCTGCGCCGCGGCGATGACGGCGGGGGCGTCTGCTCCGAGCTCGGCGGCTGCGCTGAACGCTCCGCCGATGCCCTCCTCGACCCGGTGGGCGAGCTCGGGGGGCAGCCCCTCGGTGGCCGACGTGATCGACGAGCGGTAGCCGGAGCTGACGATCGAGCCGAGCAGGGCGATGCCGATGGCACCGCCCAGCTCGCGGACGGTGTCGTTGAGGGCCGAGGCCACGCCCTGCTTGGCGGCCGGGAGCGATTCGGTGATGACCGCCGTCGACGGGCTCATGCACAGACCGATGCCGACCGACAGCACGACCAGGCCGGGGAGGACCGACCAGTAGCCGCCGTCCGCGGACACGATGACGGCGAGCAGCACGAGCCCGGTGACGAAGAGGGCGACGCCGGCCATCAACACGTTGCGAGTGCCGAGCCTCTGGGCCAGGACCGGGGCGACGGCCGACAGGGGCATCATCACGAACACCATCGGCAGGAGGGCCGTGGCCGACTTCAGGGCGGAGA
>CAZBTQ010000063.1:0-14635 GCA_964494405.1 uncultured Iamiaceae bacterium | reverse complement strand
TCCGGGGGATGGACATCACCATCGTCACGACCGCCCAGACCGACGCCGAGGGACGCGCGCTCCTTGCCGCCTTCGGCTTCCCGTTCCGACGTGAGGGGCAGCAGTAATGGCCAAGAAGGCTCTCATCAACAAGTCGCAGAAGACCCCGAAGTTCAAGGTCCGGGCCTACACGCGCTGCCGCAAGTGCGGGCGTCCGCACGCGGTGTACCGCAAGTTCGGCCTGTGCCGCGTCTGTCTGCGCGAGCTGGCCCACGCCGGGGAGATCCCCGGTGTGAAGAAGGCGAGCTGGTGAGGAGGCGACCATGACAATGACCGATCCCATCGCCGACATGCTCACCCGTCTGCGCAACGCCAACACCGCGATGCACGACGACGTGTCCATGCCCTCGTCCAAGGTGAAGGAAGCCCTCGCTGAGCTCCTGAAGAAGGAGGGGTACATCGAGGACTTCACGGCCACCGACAACGCCGACCGTCCCGGGCGCACCCTCTTCGTCACCATGAAGTACTCGCCCGAGCGCGCCCGCATCATCTCGGGCATCAAGCGGGTCTCCAAGCCCGGCCTTCGCGTCTACACGAAGTCCGACCGGATCCCGCGCGTCCTCGGTGGCCTCGGTGTCGCCGTCGTCTCCACGAGCCAGGGGCTCATGACCGACCGTGAGGCGCGCCAGCGCCACATGGGCGGCGAGATCCTCTGCTTCGTCTGGTAGCGGGAGGTCCACCGTGTCCCGAGTCGGACTGTCACCCATCCCCGTGCCGAGCGGCGTCGACGTCTCCGTCGACGGCCGCAACGTCACCGTCAAGGGCCCCAAGGGCGAGCTGAGCCACGAGGTCCCCGAGACGATCTCGGTGCGCCAGGACGACGGCCAGCTCCTGGTCGAGCGCCAGGACGACGAGCGCCAGAACCGTGCCCTGCACGGCCTCACCCGCGCCCTGGTCAACAACATGGTGGTCGGCGTCACCGAGGGCTTCCGCAAGGACCTCGAGATCGTCGGCGTCGGCTACCGCGCCACCGCCAAGGGCAGCAACACCCTCGAGCTCGCGCTCGGTTTCAGCCACCCTGTGGTGGTCGAGGCCCCAGAGGGCGTCACCTTCGACGTGCCGTCTCCCACCAACGTCGGTGTCATCGGCATCGACAAGCAGGCGGTCGGCCAGGTCGCCGCCAACATCCGCAAGATCCGAAAGCCCGAGCCCTACAAGGGCAAGGGCGTCCGCTACGCGGGTGAGCGCGTCCTGCGCAAGGCCGGCAAGACCGCCAAGTAGCGCCAGGCCCGAGAGATACAGAGAAGAACATGAGCGACAGCGCCAAGCAGAAGAGAGAGGCCCGGATCCGTCGTCACCGCCGGGTCCGCAAGAAGGTCCTCGGCAACGCCGAGCGGCCGCGCCTGGCGGTGTTCCGGTCGAACCGGCACATCTCCGCGCAGATCATCGACGACCGTTCGGGGCGCACCCTCGCGTCGGCCTCGACCCACGAGGCATCGCTGCGCGACAGCGCCGGCACGGTCGACGCCGCCGGCAAGGTCGGCACCCTGCTCGCCGAGCGGGCCAAGGACGCGGGGGTCGACAAGGTCGTGTTCGACCGCGGCGGCTTCATCTACCACGGGCGCGTGGCCGCCCTCGCCGACGCGGCACGCGACGCCGGACTGGAGTTCTGATGGCTGACAACAACACCGATGGTGCACCGCAGCTCCGTGAGTCGCGGGTCATCGACATCAACCGGGTGGCCAAGGTCGTCAAGGGCGGCCGTCGCTTCTCGTTCACCGCGCTCGTGGTGATCGGCGACGGCGCCGGACGCGTCGGCCTCGGCTACGGCAAGGCCAAGGAGGTGCCCCTCGCCATCCAGAAGGGCACCGAGGAGGCGCGCAAGAACGTCTTCCGCGTGCCCCTCGCCGGCAGCACGATCGTGCACCCCGTCATCGGGCGCATGGGTGCCGGCCGGGTCCTGATGAAGCCCGCCGCCCCCGGCACCGGCGTCATCGCCGGTGGTGCCGCCCGCGCCATCCTCGAAGAGGCGGGCATCCACGACGTGCTGTGCAAGTCGCTCGGCTCGTCCAACCACATCAACGTCGCCCGCGCCACCATCGCCGGGCTCCGCGACCTCAAGCGCCCCGACGAGATCGCTCGCCTGCGTGGCCTCGACCCCGAGGACTTCGTGCCGAGCGGCCTGCTGAAGGCGTACCGCGAGTCCGAGCGTGGCCCGGCGCCAGCTCCCACCGAGGTCGCCTGACATGGCTGAGCTCGTCGTCACCCAGACCCGGTCCGCCATCGGTGCCAAGCCAAAGCAGCGGGGCACCCTCCGCGCCCTCGGCCTGCGCCGAATCGGCCACACCAACACGTTGCCCGACCGGCCCGAGATCCGCGGGATGCTCGCCAAGGTCCCGCACCTCGTCACCGTCGAAGAGATCGAAGGATCCGCATCATGAAGATCCACGACCTGAAGCCCGCCGAGGGCTCCAACCGTCGCCGCAAGCGCGTCGGCCGTGGCATCGGTGGACACGGCGGCAAGACCGCCGGCCGTGGCACCAAGGGCCAGAAGGCGCGCGGCTCCATCCCCGCCGGCTTCGAAGGCGGCCAGATGCCGCTCCAGCGGCGGGTCCCCAAGCTGAAGGGCTTCAAGAACCCGTTCCGCGTCGAGTACCAGGCCGTCAACCTCGACACCCTCGAGGAGAGCGGCCTCGACGAGGTCAGCCCCGAGGCGCTGTACGCCCGTGGCCTCGTCGGCAAGAAGGCGCTCGTGAAGGTCCTCGGACGCGGCGAGATCACCCGCGCCGTCACCGTCAAGGCGCACGCCGTGTCGAAGTCGGCCGAGGAAGCCATCACCTCGGCCGGGGGTACCGTCGAGATCCTTCCGCCCCCGTTCGGCAACGGCCGTCCGCCGGCCAAGGGCAATGCTCTCACCAACCGCTAGAGCCCTCACGAACCGATAGGTCGCTCACCAACCGCTCGCCGTCCGCGTCAGCGGCACACCGGGAAAGGCGAACCCAGCTCTCGTGCTCTCCACCATGAGGAACATGCTGAAGGTCTCCGACCTTCGCAACAAGATCCTCTTCACGCTCGCGATGCTCGCGATCTACCGGTTCGGCGTGCACGTGCCGGTACCGGGCATCGACCTCGACGTGTTGACCGCACTGCAGGACCAGGCATCGGGCGGCGGCGCGATCGCGCTCCTCGACCTGTTCTCCGGCGGCGGCCTGACCAACTTCTCGGTGTTCGCGCTCGGCATCATGCCGTACATCACGTCGTCGATCATCATGCAGATCCTCGCCGTGGTGATCCCTCGTCTCGAGGAGTGGCAACAGCAGGGTGCGGTGGGCCAGCGCAAGATCACCCAGTGGACCCGCTACGTCACCATCGCCATCGCGGTGCTCCAGTCGACGAGCTTCACCTTCCTGTTCGCGAACGGCGGCGGCGGCTTCCTGCCGCTCGACGTCCCGATCCTCACCGAGTTCACCGTGCCACGCGTGCTGCTCATCGTCATCACGATGACCGCGGGCACCGCGCTCATCATGTGGTTCGGCGAGCTCATCACCCAGCGCGGCATCGGCAACGGCATGTCGCTCGTGATCTTCACGTCGGTCATCTCGTCGTTCCCGGCCCAGGGCCAGCGGATCCGCCTCGAGTCCGGCAACGTCGTGCTCGCCGGCGTCGTGGCGGTGCTGATCCTCGTGCTCGCCGCCATCGTGTTCGTCGAGCAGGGCCAGCGACGCATCCCCGTCCAGTTCGCCAAGCGGGTGGTCGGCCGGCGCATGTACGGGGGCCAGAACACCTACATCCCGCTCAAGGTCAACCAGTCCGGCGTGATCCCGGTGATCTTCGCCAGCTCGGTGCTGTACCTGCCGCTGATCATCGCCCAGATCCTGCCGAACACGGGGTGGGGCAACTCGGTGCGCAGCTGGATCGACGAGAACCTGTTCGCACCCGACAACATCTTCTACATCCTGATCTTCGGCCTGCTCATCATCGGGTTCGCGTACTTCTACACGGCGATCCAGTTCGACCCGGCCAAGCAGGCGGACACGCTTCGCAAGCAGGGCGGGTTCATCCCCGGCATCCGCCCCGGCCCCCAGACCGAGCGCTACCTGTCGAAGATCCTGTCGCGCATCACCCTGCCGGGCGCTCTGTTCATCGCCGTCGTCGCCCTCGTGCCGAACGTCGTGCTCAACATGGTGATCACCGGTGAGCAGGCTCAGTTCGCGTTCGGTGGCATCTCGCTGCTCATCGCCTCCGGTGTCGCCCTCGAGACCATGAAGCAGATCGACAGCCAGCTGATGATGCGCAACTACGAAGGGTTCTTGAAATGAGCGCCGTCCGTCTCGTCCTGCTCGGTCGCCAGGGCGCGGGGAAGGGCACGCAGGCCGTGCGCCTCGCCGAGCACTACGGCGCGCCGCACATCAGCACCGGCGACATGCTCCGCAGCGCGGTGGCCGAGGGCACCGAGTTCGGTCGCAAGGCCTCCGAGATCATGGAGCGGGGCGATCTCGTGCCCGACGACGTGATCATCGGCGTGGTCGCCGAACGCCTCACCAAGGACGACGCCCGCGACCACGGCTTCCTGCTCGATGGGTTCCCGCGCACGGTCGCCCAGGCCGAGGCGCTCTCCGAGCTCACCGCCCCGGCGGGCCTGCACGCGGTGGTCAACATCGACGTGCCGCTCGACGAGGTGCGCGAGCGCATGCGCCAGCGCGGCCGCTCCGACGACACCGACGACGCCATCGACCGGCGTCTCGAGCTCTACGAGTCCGAGACCGCCCCGCTCATCGCGTTCTACGAGGACGCGGGTCTGATGGTGCAGGTCGACGGACTCGGCACGATGGACGAGGTGTTCTCCCGCCTGGTCGCCGCCATCGACGGGGCCACCTCGGGCTCGTGAGACCTGGAGCGCTCCCGCGGCGCACCGCCGAGGAGCTGGCCACCATGCGCCGGGCCGGGCGCGTCGTCGCCGAGATGCACGAGCGCACCAGGGAGGCGCTGCGACCCGGTGTCACCACCGGCCAGCTCGACCGCATCGCCCGCGACGTGCTCGAGCGGCGTGGTGCGACGTCGAACTTCCTCGGCTACGGCAGCCCCCCGTTCACCGGTGTCATCTGCGCGTCGCCCAACGACATGATCGTGCACGGCATCCCGCGCGACGACGTGGTCCTCGACGAGGGCGACATCATCAGCGTCGACTGCGGTGCGATCGTCGACGGCTGGCACGGCGACGCCGCCTACACCGCTGGCGTCGGCACCATCTCGGACGAGGCCTCCAGTCTCATCGAGGTCACCGAGGCGTCGCTCCACGCGGGGCTCGCCCGCCTCGTGCCTGGCGGCTACCTCGGCGACCTGGGCCACGCCATCCAGCAGGTGGCGGAGGCCGCCGGCTTCTCGGTGGTGCGCGAGTACGTGGGCCACGGCATCGGCCGTGCCATGCACGAGCGCCCCGATGTGCCCAACTACGGGACCGTGGGGTCGGGCATCCGCGTCGCGGCAGGCAACACGTTCGCGGTCGAACCCATGGTGAACCTCGGGTCGGCCGCCACCGAGCTGCTCGACGACGACTGGTCGGTGGTCACCGCCGACGGCGCCCTGTCGGCCCACTTCGAGCACACCGTCGTGGTCACCGACGACGGCCCCGAGATCCTGACCGTCGCATGACGGCAGGCACGAAGGGCCGAATACTTGCACATCCCGTGGCCGGAGTTGGTCATGCCTGCGCGCCGCGCTAACGTATCCCTTCGGCCCTGCGCCGGGTGGTCGCATGCCGCCCGGACCTCGATCGCCTCGCGATCGACCGGCCACCGAAGTTTCCGGTCCGACCTGGAGGACAGTTCTGGCTAAGCCCAAGGAAGACGCGATCGTTCTCGAGGGAACGGTCATCGAGCCACTCCCGAACGCCATGTTCAGGGTCGAGCTCGAGAACGGCCACGCAGTCTTGGCCCACATCTCGGGGAAGATGCGCATGCACTACATCCGCATCCTGCCCGGCGATCGCGTCCAGGTGGAGCTGACCCCGTACGACCTGTCCCGCGGACGCATCACCTACCGCTACAAGTGACCCGGCCCGGCACCTGCCCGAGCCTCCCGGCGCCCGCTGCGCCCGGACCCCTGAAGGACCTCCAATGAAGGTACGACCGAGCGTCAAGAAGATGTGCGACAACTGCAAGGTGATCCGCCGTCACGGACGCGTCCAGGTCATCTGCACCAACCCGCGGCACAAGCAGAGGCAAGGCTGACATGGCACGAATCTCCGGCGTCGACATCCCGCGCGAGAAGCGCCTCGTCATCTCGCTGACCTACATCTTCGGTGTCGGCAACACGACCGCCGCCCAGATCTGCGAGGCGACCTCGATCGACGAGAGCACCCGTGTGCGCGACCTCACCGACGAGGAGGTGGCCCGCATCCGCAACTGGATCGACGCCAACCTCAAGGTCGAGGGCGACCTGCGCCGTGAGGTGTCCCAGGACATCAAGCGCAAGATGGAGATCGGCTGCTACCAGGGCCTGCGCCACCGTCGCGGCCTGCCCGTGCGTGGCCAGCGCACCCACACCAACGCCCGCACCCGCAAGGGACCGAAGAAGACGGTCGCGGGCAAGAAGAAGGTTCGCAAGTAGTGAACCCGACCACCTCGACCGACAGCACCAGGGAGCACTGACCGCATGGCGAAGCCCAAGCCCGGAGGCCGGCGGCCCCGCAAGCGCGAGCGCAAGAACGTCACCTACGGCGTCGCGCACATCAAGAGCTCGTTCAACAACACGATCGTCTCGATCTCCGACCAGGACGGCAACACCCTCGCATGGGCGTCGGCCGGCAACGTCGGGTTCAAGGGTTCGAAGAAGTCCACCCCCTACGCCGCCCAGATGGCTGCCGAGAACTGCGCCCGCAAGGCGATGGAGCACGGCGTCCGCAAGGTCGACGTCGTGGTGAAGGGCCCGGGCTCCGGGCGCGAGACCGCCATCCGGTCGCTGCAGAACGCGGGCATCGAGGTCACCGGCATCAAAGACGTCACGCCGGTGCCGCACAACGGGTGCCGCCCCCCGAAGCGGCGGAGGGTCTGACATGTCGCGCTACACCGGTCCCAAGGCCCGCGTGTCCCGCCGTCTCGGCGTGAACATCTGGGGCACCCAGGGCGAGAACAAGGCGATGGAGAAGCGGCCGTACCCGCCCGGCGAGCACGGCCGCACCCGCCGCCGTGGCAACCCGTCGGAGTACCTGCTCCAGCTCCAGGAGAAGCAGAAGGCCCGCTTCTCCTACGGCCTCACCGAGCGCCAGTTCCGGAACCTCTACAAGGAGGCCAGCCGCCGCGACGGCGTCACCGGCGAGAACATGCTCCGCTTCCTCGAGCTGCGCCTCGACAACATCGTGTACCGCGCCGGCTGGGCCGCCACCCGTCCCCAGGCCCGCCAGTTCACCACCCACGGTCACGTGAAGGTCAACGGCAAGCGCGTCGACATCCCCAGCTACCGCGTCCGCAAGGGCGACGTGATCGAGCTGAAGGACAAGTCGCGCGAGATGGTCGCGGTCCAGTGGAACCTCGACGTCCTCAGCCGCACCCCGCCGCCGTGGCTCGACGCGGCAGACGGTGGCTTCCAGGTCACCGTCCGCGAGCTCCCGCTGCGCGAGCACATCGATGTGCCCGTGCGCGAGCAGCTCATCGTCGAGCTGTACTCCAAGTAATCCGCCCCGCCGCCACCACGCCCCCGCGAGAGGTATCCGCACATGCTCGTCATCCAGCGTCCGACGGTCGAGGCTCTCGGCGACGGCGATTCGTCCCGTGCGCTGTTCGCCATCGGCCCGCTCGAGCCAGGCTTCGGCTTCACGATCGGCAACTCGCTGCGCCGCACGCTCCTGTCGTCGATCCCCGGCGCCGCCGTCACCCAGGTGCGCTTCGACAACGCGCTCCACGAGTTCGACACGATCCCCGGCATCACCGAGGACGCCACCGACATCATCTTGAACCTCAAGGACCTGGTCCTGCGGGTGCACTCCGATGAGCCGGTGACGCTGCGCCTCGACGCCAAGGGTCCCGGCGACATCACCGCCGCGAACATCGAGACCAGCTCCGACGTCGAGGTGCTCAACCCCGACCTCCTCATCGCCACCTCCGATGGCAAGGGCCGCCTCGCCCTCGACATCACGGTGTCGAAGGGTCGTGGCTACGCGACGGCCGACCGCAACAAGACCTCGGCGACGATCGGTGTGATCCCGGTCGACTCCATCTTCTCGCCGGTGCGCCGCGTCACCTTCGACGTCGAGCCCACCCGCGTCGAGCAGTCCACCGAGTTCGATCGCCTCGTGCTCGACATCGAGACCGACGGCTCGCTCACCGCCCGCGAGGCGCTGGCGTCCGCCGGTGCGACGCTGCGGTCGCTCGTGCAGCTCGTCGAGGAGATGAGCGACGAGCCCCAGGGCCTCGAGCTCGGCGAGGTCGCCCCCGTGGGCATCGGCTCGCCCGACCTCGACCTGCCGATCGAGGACCTCGACCTCTCCGAGCGTCCCCGCAACTGCCTCAAGCGCGCCCAGGTCAACTCGGTCGGCGAACTGCTGCTGAAGTCCGAGGACGACCTGCTGGCCATCACCAACTTCGGCCAGAAGTCGCTCGACGAGGTCATCGAGAAGCTCGACGAGCGGGGCCTGTCGCTCCGCGGGAGGGACTGATCCGATGCCCGCCACCCCGAAGAAGGGCCGCCGCTTCGGCGGCAGCGCCTCGCACCAGCGTTCGATGATGGCCAACCTCGTCGCGTCGCTGATCGCCGCCGAGGGCATCGTCACCACCGAGGCGAAGGCCAAGGCGGTGCGTCCGATCGCCGAGAAGATGATCACCAAGGCCAAGAAGGGCGGCATCCACAACCGCCGCCAGGTCGTGGCGTTCCTTGGCGACGAAGAGGTCGCCGCCAAGCTGTTCGACGACGTCGGCCCCCGCTACGCCGACCGTCCCGGCGGCTACACCCGCATCCTCAAGCTCGGGGCCCGGCCCGGCGACAACGCGCCGACCGCTCGCATCGAGCTCGTCTAGAGGCCGACCGGACGGCCGTCCCTGAGGGAGCGGCTCACGTGGACTCAGCCTCGTTCGACAGTCCGACCCTGTTCGACCACCTCGACGACGCGCCGTCGGCCCCCGTGCTGACGGCGCGTGTCGCGCTGTTGGTCGCGTACGACGGTGCCCCCTTCCACGGGTTCGCCGCCAACGCCGGGGTCCGCACGGTCGGCGGCGACCTCGCCGACGCGATCGGGCGCGTACTGCGCTGCACGCCCGAGCTCACCGTGGCGGGCCGCACCGACAAGGGCGTCCACGCCTGGGGCAACGTCGTCAGCTTCGACGCGCCCGCCGAGCGCCTCGACGTCGAGGCGCTCGTCGACGCGCTCAACAAGATGCTCCAGCCCCACATCGCGGTGCGCGCCGGCGCCGTCGTCCCGGACGAGTTCGACGCCAGGTTCTCCGCGGTCGCCCGCACCTACCGCTACACGGTGCTCAACCGGACGGTTCCCGACCCGTTCATGGCCGATCGCTCCTGGTACGTCGAGGCGCCGCTCGACCTAGCGTCGCTGCGGCTGGCCTGCGACCCGCTGATCGGCGAGCACGACTTCACCTCGTTCTGTCGCAAGCCCAAGCGCACCGATGGTGCCGAGCCGCCGATGACGCGGCGGGTCACCGCGGCCACCTGGACCGACCTCGGCGACGGGGTGCTGCGCTTCGAGATCCGCGCCAGCGCCTTCTGCCACCAGATGGTGCGCAGCATCGTCGGCCTGCTCGTCGAGGCCGGCATGGGGGTGCGCCACGCCGGCGACATCACGGCGGTGATCCGGGCCAAGGACCGCCACGCCGCCGGCCGCCTCGCCCCGCCCCAGGGCCTCGTTCTCTGGCACGTCGACTTCGCCGATGGCGCGCTGGGCGACGCGTCCGGCGCGTTTGCCCCTAGCCTGTCCGGGGCCTAGGGTTTCCCGTTGCCCTGGCGCCGGATCTCTCGATCCGTGCGTGTCCCCACGCACACGGCAGCCGGCCCGTCCCGATCGAAAAAGCCTCAGGAAGTCCTCGCGTGCCCACCTTCACCCCCCGTCCCACCGACATCCAGCGCGACTGGTACGTCGTCGATGCCGAGGACCTGGTGCTCGGTCGCGTCGCCACCGAGGTCGCCCGCATCCTCCGCGGCAAGCACAAGCCGATCTTCGCCCCCCACGTCGACACCGGCGACCACGTCATCATCGTGAACGCCGCCAAGGTGCACCTCACCTCCGACAAGGCCGAGAAGAAGATGGTCTGGAGCCACTCGGGGTACCCGGGCGGCATCAGCTCTCGCACCTTCGGCGACTCGCTCCAGCGCAAGCCCGAGGACACCGTGCGCCGCACCGTCCGCGGCATGCTGCCGAAGAACCGCCTCGGTCGCCAGATGTTGAAGAAGCTCAAGATCTACGCCGGCCCGACCCACCCCCACGCCGCCCAGAACCCGCAGCCGCTCGTCATCGACGGCGCGCGCCGCGCGGTCTGATCCTCGTCTCAGCCTGATCTCCCAAGGACACCGCCAGCCATGCCCATGCCCCTCGTGCAGTCCACCGGCCGTCGCAAGCGGGCCGTCGCCCGCGTCCGCCTCCGCCCCGGCACCGGCGTGATCACCGTGAACGGTCGCACCATCGAGGAGTACTTCCCGACGCCGACGCACCGCATGGTGCTCACCGAGCCGCTGAAGATCACCGAGACCGCCGACGTCTACGACGTCGATGCGACGCTCGACGGTGGTGGCCCCTCGGGCCAGGCCGGCGCCCTCCGCCACGGCATCGCCCGCGCCCTCATCGAGGTCGACCCCGACCTGCGCCCTGTCCTCAAGAAGGCCGGGTTCCTCACTCGTGACGCCCGCGAGAAGGAGTCCAAGAAGTACGGCCTCAAGAAGGCCCGCAAGGCTCCTCAGTACTCCAAGCGCTGAGCCGACCGACCCCGCTGTCGACCGGCCTCGTCCGGTCCAGGCCGGGGCGACGCCGACACAGCACGGAGGCCCCATGACGCTCCGCTTCGGAACCGACGGCGTCCGCGGCGTCGCCAACACAGAGCTCACACCAGAGCTGGTCCTGGCACTCGGCCGTGCGGCGGCGCGCGTCCTCGACGCGGGTCGGGTGGGCCGGGTCGTGATCGGGCGCGACACCCGGCGCTCGGGCCCCATGCTCGAAGCAGCGCTCGCGACCGGCTTCGCCGCCGAGGGCGTCGACGTCGAGCTGCTCGGCGTCGTGCCCACGCCGACGGTCGCCTGGGTGTCAGCGGCCGACGGCCTGCCGGGCGCGGTGATCTCGGCGTCGCACAACCCCTTCGCCGACAACGGCATCAAGCTGTTCGGGGCGGGCGGCACCAAGCTGTCCGACACCGACGAGGAGGCCCTCGAAGCCGAGCTCGACCGCATCCTGCACGGCCACGACGTCGTCGAGGTCGTGCCGAGCGGGTCCAAGGTCGGCCAGATCCGTCCCGCCGAGGGGTCGGTCAGCCGGTGGGCCGAGGCCGTCGTGGCGTCGGTGGGCGAGCGTCGGCTCGACGGTCTCCACGTCGTCATCGACTGCGCCAACGGGTCGGCGTCGAGCCACGCGGCGCCGCTGCTGCGTCGGCTCGGGGTCGAGGTCGAGGTGCTCCACGATCGTCCCGACGGCCGCAACATCAACGACGGGTGCGGTTCGACCCACCCCGACGACCTCCAGGAGGCGGTCCGCAACGCGGGCGCCGACGCCGGCCTCGCCTTCGACGGCGACGCCGACCGCGTCCTGGCGGTCGACGAGACCGGTGCGCTGCTCGACGGCGACCAGATGATCGCCATGCTGGCCATCGACCGCCACGCTCGCGGGGCGCTCAGCGGCGACACCGTCGTGGTCACCGTGTACTCCAACATCGGCTTGCGCCTCGCGATGGCCGAACGGGGCATCGGTGTCGTTGAGACCCAGGTGGGCGACCGCTACGTGCTGGAGGCGCTCGACCGCGGCGGCTGGCCGCTCGGTGGCGAGCAGTCGGGCCACATCGTGTTCCGCGACCTCGCCACCACCGGCGACGGCATCCTCACCGGCATCCAGATCCTCGACCTGTTGCTGCGAGCCGGCCGTCCGCTGTCGGCGCTCGCCGCCGAGTCGATGACCCGGTTCCCGCAGGTCCTGCGCAACGTCCGCGTGGCCGAGAAGCCGGGCGCGGTCGTCACCGCGGTCTCCGACGACGTCGACCGCGTCGAGCGCGACCTCGGCGAGCGTGGTCGGGTGCTCGTTCGAGCCAGCGGCACCGAGCCGATGGTGCGGGTCATGGTCGAGGCCGAGACCGCCGCGTCGGCCGAGGCGGCGGTGGCCGAGCTCGTCGATGCGGTCGAGGTGGCCGCGGGACGTTCCCAGGCAGCGGCGCCGTAGACTTCCCGCACCGGGCCGGCCCCAGGTCGGCCGCCAACCGACCCGGGAGACGGCCTCGGACATGTGCGGGATCATCGCGGTGGTACGTCGCCCGACGACGCGTGAGGTGCCGGGGGTCGACGACGTCCTCGCCCCGGTCAGCGACGCGGCCGACCTGGCCCAGGCCCTCGCCACCGACCCCGATACGGCGGCACTCGCGGCGATCGCTGATCGGCTCGCCGCCGCCGACCACCTGCTGCGCGGCGTTCCCGGCGTCACCGTCTTGGTGTCTGACCCCTCCGTGCGGCCCGCGCTGCGGCACCTGCTCGACCGTGTCGACGCCGCCGTCGCCGACCTCGAGGGCAGGCTCGACTCCGGCGAGCTGATCCCGTCGGGCGGGCTCGAGGCCACCAACGCCGCGCTGGTGCGGGTCAAGGACGGCGCCTGGGCGATCCGACGCGACCGCATCCGCACCGCCTCGGAGGTCGAAGCCCTCGCGGGGGCCACGGCGGCGCCGGCGGCCCTCGCCGGGTTCATGTCGATCCAACAGTCGCTCTCGGCGCTCGACCGGCTCGAGGTGCGGGGGCGCGACTCGGCGGGCCTCCACGTGCTCGTCACCGATCACGGGCTCGACCTCGGCGCGCCGTCGGTCAGCGAGCTCGTCGCCGCACGTGCCACAGACCCGCTGTTCACGTCCGGTTCCGTGCGCACACCCGACGGCGCGTTGGCCTTCGTCTACAAGGCGGCCGCAGAGATCGGCGAGCTGGGCGACAACACCGCCGCGCTGCGCGCCGCCATCGCCGACGACGCGCTGCTCGCCATGGCCCTCGACAACGACACGGCTCGCACGCTCGTCACCGGGCACACCCGCTGGGCGAGCGTGGGCATCATCTCCCAGGCCAACGCCCACCCGCTCGACTCGTTCGAGATGGAGGACACCGGCGTCAAGCCGTACGTGAGCGCATCGCTCAACGGCGACGTCGACAACTTCGCCGACCTGAAGGCCTCCGAAGGGCTTCGCATCGCGCCCGAGATCACCACCGACGCCAAGGTGATACCCACGCTCGTGTCGCGCCACCTGGCGTCTGGTACCGACCTCGCCGACGCGTTCCGCACCACCGTCGCCGCGCTCGACGGCTCGGTGGCGATCGCCGCGTCGAGCGCTGCCGAGGCTGGGCGCCTGTGCCTGGCGCTGCGCGGCAGCGGCCAGGCTCTCTACGTCGGCCTGGCCGACGACGCCTTCATCGCCGCCAGCGAGCCCTACGGCGTCATCGAGGAGGCCGACCGCTACCTCCGCATGGACGGCGAGACCCCGTCGGACCTCGACAACCCCGTCGCGAGCCGCGGGCAGATCGTCGTGCTCGATGCCGACCAGGCCGGATCGCTCGGCGGCATCACGCGCCTGTCCTATGACGGCACGGTCCTCCCGGTGCACGACGACGAGCTCACCGCCGCGTCGATCACCACCCGCGACATCGACCGGGGCGACCACCCGCACTTCCTCCTGAAGGAGATCAGCGAGGCGCCGGCGTCGTTCCGCACGACCTTGCGGGGCAAGCTGCTCGCCGACGACGACGGCGCCCTTCGGGTCAGCCTGCCCTCATCGACCCTGCCGGACGATGTCCGCGCCGACCTCACCGCCGGTCGCATCGAGCGGGTCCTCGTCATCGGCCAGGGCACCGCAGCCGTCGCCGGGCAGAGCCTCGCGGCGGCCCTCAGCGACCTCGTCGCGCACACGCCGCTGCGCGTCGAGGCGGTCCTCGCCACCGAGCTGAGCGGGTTCGGGCTCCGCTCCGACATGTCCGACACGCTCGCGGTGGCCATCAGCCAGTCGGGCACCACCACCGACACCAACCGCACCGTCGACCTGGTGCGCTCGCGCGGCGGGCGTGTCATCTCGATCGTCAACCGTCGGGCCAGCGACCTCACCGACAAGTCCGACGGCGTGCTCTACACGTCCGACGGGCGCGACGTGGAGATGAGCGTCGCCTCCACCAAGGCGTTCTACGCCCAGGTGGCGGCCGGCTTCCTGCTCAGCATCGCGATCGCCGACGCCGCCGGCGTCCCGGTCGACACGCCGCAGGTGCAGTCGCTGCTCGCGGCGGTGCGCGACCTCCCCACCGCCATGGAGGCGACGCTCGAGCTGCGTCCGGCCATCGCCAGCGCGGCCCAGCAGTTCGCGCCGAGTCGCCGCTCGTGGGCGCTCGTGGGCAACGGGCGCAACTACATCGCCGCCCGCGAGCTGCGCATCAAGCTCAGCGAGCTCTGCTACAAGTCGATCGCCTGCGACGGCACCGAGGACAAGAAGCACATCGACCT